>CANGGT010000029.1 GCA_947453375.1 Planctomycetaceae bacterium | reverse complement strand
TGCCGTAGCTCCCGACATCTTCCCACGTGAAGTTGCCAGCGGAGGCCGACGACAGAAGGCCGAAGACCACCAGGGCCACGGCCCCGGCGAAGGAACGCAGGTCGGCAAGCCGGGCTCCGGCGCCAGTGCCCCACGTGTGTGACTTGTTGCGGCGGCAGTGCATCCCGCCACCAGCCGAGCCGCCATGCCCCTTGCGGCGCGGCTCAGGACGACGCTGCTTGCGCTGCATCGGTTCGTAGGTGTTCCCCACCTCGGTGTCCATCTCGTCGCAGGAGTAGATCACGGTGTTTGCGTTCACGAGCGGTTCCTTTGTGAGGCGGCCCCGGATACGGGACCTGGCAGATGATGAGATGGGAGATGAGTGGACGGAGTGAGTGAGCGCAGGTACGGGTTCAGCAGGACTTCACAGAAGCGTCAGGATCGACGCGACGAGAATTGCGACAGGCACCGTGCACAGACCGAGGTCGCGGAGCGTGACTCCGCAGGACAAACCAGCCAACGGGGAGTTCCCTGCGTTCATGGCGTTCATGGCGATCTCTCCAAGGACTCGGACAGGGGATCGAACGACCAAACCAGCAGCGACGTCTTGCCTTGAACTGCCCACGTCCAGCGAACCGGAACCGGGGCGGTCCTTTCGGACTGAAAGGAAGGAATGCACTCGCCGTGCCAATTGCGCTGAACGCACGGAAAAAAATGAAATGAGCTGTTTTTCCGCTGAAAACGATTTCCCGGCCGGAAGAGGGTCGGGACGGGCTCACCAGAATGCGACTCACCGAAACAGTGAGACGCTCGCCCCTCCGCCGATGGCACTGGCCAGAAACCCGCGATTCACCGAAGAAAACGCCGGTTTCACCAGATCAGGGAGGCCCCATCACCGCGGTGGTGCATCGCGGGGAGGTCCTCGTGAAGCTGGGCAAGCTGCGGGGCTCAGCCGCGAGCGTTCCCGCCTGCCCCGTCACTCCCCGGCGAGGTGAGTTGGTCGACGAGTTCGCGGACGGCCTGACGGGGATAGAAGTCCCACTGCGGCCCACTCGTGGCAAGGAGGCGTCGGCCGATCGCCGCGACGTCGAGGTCGCCATAGATCGGGTTGGCATTCCGGCTGCAAAGCGGCTCCCCGAGGGCCCCGGCCGCAGGGGCGACGCGTCTCAGGGCCCCACCGCCGGTCGCGATCAGATCCTCGTAGCGGATCACGGCCTCCGGCCCGAGATGTCTGGCGTATTGCCCGAAGCTCCAGGAGAGCATCGCGAGTTGGCGGCCGAGGCGATCGGGCTCGGCATCGAGCCGGCGGCGGAGATCGTCATCAAACACCTCCGCTGCCGGCTGGCGGCCATGGTTCCAGTTGGCTTCGGTGGTCTGCCAGGAAAGAAGGACCGCGAGCGGATTGCGGACGATCGCATGGCACGGGAAACGCTGCTTCAGCGTCCCCAGGAGGGCCGTGAAGCAACTCGGATGTTTGATGACAAGCCGAAACGACGGGGTGAGCGGCTTGTCGAAGCGGACGATCCCCTCGCGGACCATCGACGCTCGCAGGCCGTTTTGCCCGGGGGTGGCGGCATAGGGATTGTCGGGAATCCGGCCGTCGATCACCCGACTCCTCGCCTCGCCGCGCTCGAGGAGCGAGCGGCGCTCGGAGGCGAAGAACTCCGCCACCCGTTCATTCACCCCGTCGGGCACGGAAAGCCCGGCGAGCATCCGCGGCGACATCGGCTCATGGAGCGCCACGGTGCCGGGAAGCTGATTGAGGAGCGTGCAGGCGAGGGTCGTTCCCGATCGGGCGATCCCGGTGAGGATCACCTCCGAGCCAGCAGCGGCAGGCGAGGATGGCTCCACGGTGTCACCAGCTCCGTTCGAGGTCGTCCAGAATCGCGAGGAACGCACGCTTTTCCCCATCGAGCCCACGGGCCGCGGCCTCGGCCTGCGCCGCCGCCACGATCCGCTCCCGGTCGCACGGAGTCATCGCCGTCGCTTGCGCCACCGCGGCAACAAGGCTCGCGGGGGAGTGGCCGGGGCGGAGGCACGTGTCGCCGTCGCGGCAGAATTGGCGGTTGCCGACGCAATCGGGACAGACGACGAGACTCCCCAGGGCGAAGGCCTCGAGCGCCGGCAAAAAGCACCCCTCCACCTCGAGCGGCAGGAAGACGACGACCTCGGCCGCGGCAACCCGACCGAGGAACGCCTCGCGCGGCATCCGTGCGGCGATCACCTCCGGCTCGAAGCCCGCGGCACGGAGCGCCGCGACCACCGCGGCCGTCCGCACCGGCTCCTTCCAGCCGGCGACCAGAAGGGGCGTCCGTCGCCGCACCCCGTCGACGTCCACTGCGGGCACCTCGACGGCGTTGGGGATCGTGTACACCGGACCATTGACCAGACCGGTGGCCAGGATCGCGTCGGCGACCTCGCCGCTGACACAGATCCGCGCCGCGCGGCGGCCCAGGAATCCCCGGCGCGGATCCCCGGCACTGGCGTGCCTCACTCCCTGGATCAGATTGACGACCGGCTTGCTCCAATCATCCGGCACGGCCATCCAATCGAGCCCGGCAAGAAACAGCGCGTCGGCCCGCTCCAGTTGCCACGACGGCACGAGCCAATCGGGATTCCCGGCGAGGAACGGATTGGAGGCATCCCGCCGGCTTGCCGCGGTGAGGAACACGCGAGGGCGGAACGACCGCGACGCCGCGGCGTGGCGGAGGTAGTGCCAAACCTTGAGGTGACCGCCGGTGAGCCCGCGGAAGTCGCGATGGAACAGGAGCGTGCCGCGGGGATCGGTGTCCATGGGCTATCTATACGACGGCCGCGACACGGACCGAAAGATCAACCCCCGCCGGGCCCCCCCCGGCCGATCGCTTTGTCCACGGCGCGGCGATCCGTGTAGGCTGATCCCCCAATCCCCTCCGCCGCCATGCCGGGACCGGACGACGCCGATGAACGCCCCGCGCACGACCCCGGGCCAGCCCGACTACGCCGGCCCCGACGCCCACGTCCTCCGCAGCGTGATCGCCTACAACCGGCACGGCGGCTACTGCGTTCCCCGCTCCTCGATCCACCGCCCCTGTGCCCAGACGATCCTCGCCGGAGAGGTGTTCGAGCCGCCGACCGTGGCGGCCCTCGAGCACCACGGCCGGCAAGGGGACATCGTCCATGCCGGCACCTACTTCGGCGACATGCTCCCGGCCGCCGCCCGGGCCTGCGGGCCGACGCGGATCGTCTGGGCCTGCGAGCCAAACCACGAAAACTTCCGCTGCGCGTCGCTGACGGTCGCCATCAACGGCCTGACGAACGTCCGCCTCCACCACGGGGCGCTCGGAGACGAGGCGGGGCTCGCCACACTCCAGGTGAGTGGCTCGGCCGGCGAGGCCCTCGGCGGACGGAGCCGCGTCGTGGAGCCCGGCTCCGTCCCGCCCGACACCACTTACCAGGTGCCGATGCTGCGGATCGACGACCTCGTGCCGGCCGATCGGCTCGTGGCGCTCATCCAACTCGATGTCGAACGACAGGAGCGGCAGGCGCTCGCCGGAGCCCTGGCGACGATCCGCCGCTGCCGCCCGGCGATCGTCGTGGAAACGCTCCCCGATGACGCCTGGATCGCCGCGAACCTCGCCCCCCTCGGCTACCGTCGGGCGGGGATGGTCGGCCCGAACGCGCTCCTCGTCGCCAGCCCCGGCGACGCCGTCAGTTGACGACGTTCCGCGGCGGCTTCCCCTCGAGGACGCGTCGGATGTTCGTGCTCCCCTTGATCCGCATGTCGTCGAGCCCCTGCTCGGAGTAGAAGGCGGCGTGGGGATTGATGATCACCCGATCGTGGGCGAGCGTGCTGGGGGTCCGCCAGGCGGCGATGAGCGGGTCGTCATCCGGCGGCGGCTCCACCTCGAGGACGTCGAGCGCCGCGCCGCGGAGTTGCTCCGATTCGATGGCTTCGAGTACGGCCCCGGCATCGACGCAGCCACCGCGCGCCGTATTCACGAGGAACGCCCCCTTCGGCAGCAGGGCGAGCGTGCGGGCATTGATGAGCCCCTGGGTCTCGGTCGTCCGCGGGCAATGGACGCTCACGGCCTGGACACGCGGCAGCATCTCCTCGAGCGTCTCGCAGCGGGTCACGCCGAGCGCCTTGTCGAGGCCGTCGACGGCATAGGGATCGTGAAAGAGCACCTCGAGGCCGAGTGCTCTGGCCCGCAGCGCCGTCGCCATGCCGATCCGCCCCAGGCCGACGATCCCCAGCCGCAAGCCGCGGAGCCGATGGAGCGGCCGCACCTGCTCGTAGATCCACGGCCCCTGGCGGTGCTGGAGGCGGGTGTTCATGAAGGAGACGCCGCGCATCATCGTCATCAGCATCGCGATCGCCGAATCGGCCACCTCCTCGGTGCCATAGTCGGGGACGTTGGCAACGGCGATCCCCCGCTCCCGCGCCGCCTGCCGGTCGACGTTGTCGAAGCCGACACCGCAGCGGACGATCAAGCGGCACTTCTCCAGCCGGTCGATCGTCTTCCGGCCGATCGCCAGGAAGTGATACATCATGATCGCGTCGGCCTGTTCGATCCGCCCCTGAAGCGCTTCCTCGGAGAAGGCATTGAGGGCCACGACGTCGGCGAGATCGCCGAGGATCCGCTCCTCATGGCCGAGCGGAGGATTGATGAAGTCGGTGATCACGACGAGCGGGCGGGGCATGGGGCGAAGGTCCTGTTGGGGGCGTTCGGTGGGGAGCGTTCGGTGGGGAAGAGGCTTCAGGCTTCGGCGATCCGGCGGCGGATCTCCTTCTTGTCGATCTTGCCGACGCTCGTCCTCGGGAGGGCGTCGACGATACGGATCTCCGTGAGCACGGCACGCTTGTGGATCGTGCCGTCGTCGATGAAGCGGTGGAGGTGCTTGCTCAGGTCGCGAGGCGTGACGCCGTCGGCAACGCCATCCCGGAGGACGACTTCGGCCCACGGGCGTTCGTCCCACTTGGGATCCCGTTTGGCGACCACCGCCACCTCCTTCACCCCCTCGTGCCGGCTCAAGGCGCTCTCGAGCTCCTGCGAGGAGATCCACTCGCCGCCGATCTTGATGACATCCTTGAGCCGGTCGGTGATCCGGACGTAGCCGTCCCGGTCGAGGTAGGCGATGTCGCCGGTGTGGAGCCAGCCGCCGTGCCACAGTTCGCGGCTGCGGGCCTCGTCGCGGTAGTAGCCCTGGGTGAGCCACGGGCAACGGAGGACGAGCTCCCCCACCTGTCCACTGTCGGCCGGGAGGAGCGCGTCGTCGGGCCCCCAGATCCGCGCCTCGACCAGCGGAAAGGCGAAGCCGGTGCGGCAGAGAACGTCGAGCTGCGCCTCGCTGTCGGCGCCGGCATGCTCCGGCTTCCAGTGGGGCGCCGCCACGATCGGACAGGTCTCCGACATCCCGTAGCCCCCCATGATGCGAATGCCGCGGGCCTGGGCCTCGGCGGCGAGCCCCTTGGGGAGCGGAGCCCCGCCGATCACGAGCTTGAGGCCGGTGTAGTCGATGCCGGTGGCCGCGGGGTGATGAAGGAGCATCTGGACGAGCGTCGGCACGCAGTGGGAGAAGGTGATCGAATGCCGCTTGATCAACTCCGCCAGCCGCTGCGGCTCGTACTTGCCGGGATAGACCTGCTTCAGACCGAGCATCGTCGCCAGGTAAGGGATTCCCCAGGCGTGGACATGGAACATCGGCGTGAGCGGCAGATAGGCATCGTCGGCGTGGATGCCGACGGGCTGCTGATGGGCGGCGAAGGTCGCCCCGGCGGCGAGCGTGTGGAGGACGATCTGCCGGTGGGTGAAGTAGACCCCCTTCGGGTCGCCGGTGGTGCCGGTGGTGTAGAAGAGGGTGGCGACGGTGTTCTCGTCGAGATCGGGCCAATCGTAGCCGCCAGCCACGTCGGCTGCCCGCGCCTCGAGGAGCGCCTCGTAGTCGCCGGCGAGGGGGAGCGTCGTCTCCGGCGGTATGCACTCGTCGGAGAGCGAGACCCACGCCCGCACGTCGGGGAGGCTCGCGGCGAGCCCCTCGGCTACGGGAAGGAAATCGGGGTGGAAGAGGAGCACCGAATCGCCGGCGTGGCGAATCGTCCAGCCCATCTGTTCCGGCGTGAGGCGGACGTTGACGGTGTGGAGCACCGCCCCGAGCATCGGCACCGCGAAGAACAGTTCGAGATAGCGATGGCTGTCCCAGTCCATCACCCCGATCCGATCCCCCGCCTTCACCCCCAAGCCGACGAGCATCGCCGCGGCCCGGTCGATTCGGGCGAAGAACTCGGCGTAGTCGTGCTCGCGGAGATCGCGGTAGGTGATCGTCTGCCGCGGCGCCCAGGCCCGGGCCCGCGTGAGCAGGTCACGGATGAGGAGTTGCTGGACGGGGGGAACGACCCAGGGCAGGCCGGCAGTGGGAATGGTCATGGATGGTCGGCTCGACTCAGGAGAGGCTCGCGCGGGAGGACGGTCAGGGCACGTCCCCGGCGCGGATCCACGCCTCGTTGAAGGCGGCGTGCTTCATCGACTTCCCCCCGGGGACGAAATAACTGTACACCGCGTGGATCGTCCCGTCGGCCCCCTCGATCACTGCCGGATAGTGATACTGCCCCTCGGCGTGCCGCTCGAGATGCCGGACATGCGGCCAGGTCGCTCCTTCGTCCTCCGAGACGCTCACCGCCAGGCTCGCCCGCCCCTCGACAGAGTCGTTGTGGACCATCAGCCAATGGCCATTGGCGAGGCGCACGGCGTCGAGCCCCGACCCCGGATTGGGAAGGTCGAGCGTTCCCACCTCTCCCCAGGTTTCGCCGCCGTCGGCCGATTCGCAGCTGCGGATCCGTTCGAGGGGGCCGTTCTCGCGCATGTAGGCGACGAGCGAGCCGTCACGTCGCTCGAGGACCGCCGGCTGGATGTTGCCGAAGCCGATGAGGGGCTGACTCGCGCGCCACGTGCGGCCACCGTCATCGGAGAGGGCCATGAGGGAAAAGGAGAAGGTGTCGCTGTAGAGGGGGAGCACGATCCGGCCGCTGCGGAGTTGCGTCGGCTTGCAGCGCGGCTGCCAGCCGAGACGTTGGGCGAGCTTGTTGCTCAAAGAAGCGTCGATCTCCGCAAAGAACGCCTCGGCCCTGAGCCGGTCCTCAGCCGGCATCGACTCCAGCCGCTTCCGGGCAAGTTCCCGGGCCCGGTGCTGGAAGTCGTCGGGCTTGAGCCACACCACCCCTTGCCAGTCCCAAATCGGGGCGCCGGCACCTTCGTAGTCGTGCGAGGTACGGTAATTGGTCAGCGCCGATCCCCACTCGTTGTCGAGGATGATCGGCCAGAAAAGCCACAGCTGCTTCGCGGCATCGATGAAGAGGCAGGTGTTGCAGTCGGGGAAGCCTGGATGGTCGGCGAGCACGAACGGCTCAGTCCATGTCTCCGCCCCCTTTGCCAGCCGGGCACCGAGAACGACGACGTCATCTGCCTTTCGCTCGCCAGAGCCGCGGTACCAGGAGACAAGTAGTTGGCCGTCGGGGCATTCGACGATCCCCGGCGCATGGTTGTGGCGGTCGTTCAAGGGAAAGACGAACTCGGACCGGTGCTGCGGAAGGTCGTCGGCTGCGGCGCCGATGCCCGCCCAGATGACGAGCGAGGGGAGAAGAACTGCGGCGATGAGTTGCAGGCGCGGCGACGTCATGATCGGATCCGGCATGGGAAAGTGGCGGCTCAGAAGAGGTCGAGCACGTCGCCGTCGGTCGCGGGGAACACGCGGCCGAGCGGATCGCGGAGCTCCGCCCGCGGGGAGAGCCCGAGGGCGTGGAAGAGCGTGGCGTGGATGTCCGGAGGCGTGCAGGGCCGATCCAGCGGGAAGGCGCCAAGACCGTCGCTCGAACCATACACCTGTCCGCCGCGAATCCCGCCACCGGCCAAGGCGACCGAATAGACGCCGGGATAGTGGTCGCGGCCGGCCGCGCCGTTGACCCGCGGGGTGCGGCCGAAATCGGTGAGGACGGCGACGAGCGTCGTGCCGAGCGTGCCCCGGTCGGCGAGATCTTCGAGGAGCGCCGACACGCTCCGATCGAAGACGGGGAGGAGCCGGGACTTGAGCCGGTTGAAATTGTCGCCGTGGGTGTCCCACATGTCGCCGGAGGCGCCGTTGAGATCCCCCGCCGCGCAGCACACCTGCACCACCGGCACCCCGGCCTCGGTGAGCCGCCGCGCCAACA
The DNA here is from genome assembly GCA_947453375.1 of Planctomycetaceae bacterium. GTDB lineage: Bacteria > Planctomycetota > Planctomycetia > Pirellulales > UBA1268 > QWOP01. Next base: position 22,975 of record CANGGT010000029.1, on the reverse strand, counting down.
GCAGGCTGCGGCCACCGATGTGGGGGCCGTACGCCTCGAGGACACGTGGAGGCTCGCGGTCGAGATCGTGGGCCTCACGGACCGCAGAGCCGAGGAGGATGTCGCGAGCCAGGGCCCGGAAGTGGTCGTGCGGGGCAAAGTCGGCTCCCCTGCCCGGCACGCGGTCGAGGCGGGAGCGGAGTTCCTCCCGGCGCGAGATCCGCGCCGCGTCGACGGCACCGAACTCGAGCGTCTCGGCGCCGAGGGAGCGTGACACACCGGCAAAGGGCTCGCCACTCGAGGGGCGCATGATGATCGGCTCGTACTTCACCCCCAGCCAGCCGCCGTACTCGCCCGCCTGGAGGGTGTTGTTGTCGACGAGCGGGTAGGGAATGCGAACGGCGGGGGGAACGCCTTCCGGCGGCGGTCGCAACTTCGAGACCATCGCCGCGATCGAGGGCCAATCGCCCGAGAGGGGTGGGATGTTGCCCACGCGCGGCGGTTTGTGGCCGGTGAGATTCCAATACATCCCCCGGCCGTGTGCCGCGTCGTCGTGGTGGATCGAACGAATGACAGCGAGCTTCTCGGTCTGTCGGGCGAGGAGCGGAAGGTGCTCGCTGAAGGCAATGCCCGGAGTGGCCGTGGAGATCGGCCGGAACTCGCCACGAACCTCAGGCGGCGCGTCGGGCTTGGGGTCGAGCGAGTCGATGTGACTCAAGCCTCCCCACAGATAGACGATGATCAGCGACGTCGCCTTCGCAGGCGCGGCCGGCAGCACCGCCGCCTCGGCCCGGAGGCGGAGAATCTCGGGGAGCGACAGGCCAGCCCCGGCGCCGACGAGGACGCCCGAGGTGCGGAGGAGTCGGCGACGGGAAAGCGCGTCGCCGGAGGCGTGACGATGGTGATCGGATGCGGGCATGGTCGGCTCCGAGGGGGGTCGACAGGACCACGTCGCGCTCCCCGCGACGCCTCCGCCCCGGTGCCAGGATAGCAGGCTGTGGACCAAGCGCCCCACGGCTCCCGTCGAGCCTGGCTGTCCGTGGAAAAAGTCATCCCCGACCTTTCCCCACTGTGGATCCCCCCACAAGAGCCGAGGTTTTTCGGGGGGGGCGGCCGCCGCATCCCGCTTCGGGGCACTTTATCAGCAGCCCGCTGGGTCAGTACGCCACCACGAACTGGGTCTGGATCGCCGTGCCGGTGTAGCCGGCGCGGTAGGGATAGATGAAGTTCTGGGCCGGGTTGCGGTTCATCGTCAGGGCCTCGATCGTGAACCGGGCCTGACGCGATTGCCTCAGGTACCAGTTCAACCCTCCACCGTATTCCTGGCCGGTTCCGAACGGGCCGGTGACGACGCTCGATCTGGCATACACCTCGTGGGACCGCGGGATGAAGCACCACGAGAGGTAGACCTGCCCCCCCTGATCGTACGAACTCGTCCGGTCGAAAGTGCCGACGCCGTTGAAGTTGTTGAGGAGGCGAAAGTAGTACTCGGCGTTGGCCGCCCAGCCACCGTATTTGATCCCGGCATCGACGCTGGCCAGTTGGTAGAGGAACTGCCTGACCTGCGAATCGGTGCCGAGCGCCCCCACGGTTGCCAGCGGCGTGCCGTCGGAGAGCCGCACGATCGTGTCTTCCGGGTTCGCGCCGACCAGCGCCAGCGGATAGGTGTTCGCGTAGACACCGCTCGTCCCCAGCCGGATCACGGGCTCGTCGTGGCATTCCATGTCGCCGGGGCCGAAGCCATACGCCCCGAGCGGCTCCCACCAAACATTGCCGGCGAAGGCCATCGACGTGCCCCGCCGGAAGACCCCGGAGGTGCCGCCGTCGATCGCGTTCCACACGCCCCCTTGGTAGTGGAACTCGCCGTCGAGGAGCGCCCCGGTGGCGGCCGCGCCGGGGCTGAAGCCGGGGCGAAAGAACGTGTTGGCCATGCTCCGGTCGACCCCCACGGTCCACGGGCTCGCGATGATCCACTCGCGCGTCCCGGGGACGTTGGTCATCCCCACGCCGACGGTCGCGGCATCGCTGAACTTCCAGCCCGCCATGCCGATCGGCACGGCCCCCGACCGGATGCCGACGTTCGTCGTCCCGAAGAGGGCGAAGGTATAGACGAGGTGCTCGTCGACGACATGCCCGGAGAACGTGAGCAGGTAGCGATCGACGTTGAAGGTGTTGATGTTGTTGATCGGCAACGTGTTGCCGGCGGCGTTCGTCCAGGAGGTGGCGCTGCGGGCGAACTCGAGCCAGCGCAGCTGCATGAAGCCCCCGATCGCCAGCGCGAAGGGAAAGTCACCGCGGCCGGGCCGTTCCCGGTAGAGGAGCAGCCCCTTGGGGGGGGCGATGTCGGTGGCCGGGATGTAGACCGGCCGGGGAATCCCGGCGAGCCGCGCCTCGACCGCGCGGTCGATCTGTTCGCGCATCCACGCTTCCTGATCCGGATCGAACGCCGTGGGCGCTTCCCCCGCATCAGCAGCCGCATCGGCCTCGTCGGTGGAGAGTGGCGTCGCCGGACCGGGGTCTTCCTCGGCGGACGCCAAGGTCCCGGCGCAGCCGGCCGCCAGGATCGCCATGGCGATCACGCAACGGCACGTCCGAGCAAGGCGCCGCAGCGACAAGGCGAGAAGTCCTCGTGACCAGGGTCCGACGCCGCGTCAGGCGTCCAAGAGGAAGGATCGGCCGCGGCTCTGCCGATTCTGGAGGTTTTGAGGCCTGGGAGGGAATCGCCGGCTGCGGCGAACCGAAAGGCCCGGGGGCGGGCGGGCCCCTGGTAAGCTGGAGAAGCCGGGCACCGCGAGAGGAGGGGCACCATGACGACGTTTTCCGCGGCAGTCCTCCTCTTTTTCGTGATGGACCCGCTCGGCAACATCCCCCTTTTCCTCTCGGCGCTGACGCCGGTCGAGCCGGCCCGAAGGTTCCGCGTCGCGGCACGGGAACTCTTCATCGCCTACGGCGTCCTCATCCTCTTTCTCTTCGCCGGCCGCTCGATCCTGCGGACGCTCGGGATCTCGGAGCCGGCGTTGACGATCGCCGGAGGGATCGTCCTCTTCCTCATCGCGCTGAAGATGGTCTTCCCCGGTTCCCACGGCCCCCTCGGCGAGGAGAACGACGGTGAGCCGCTCGTCGTGCCGCTGGCGATCCCCTATGTGGCAGGCCCGTCGGCGCTGGCGACGGTGCTCCTCCTCTCCAGCCAGGCACCGGAGCGGCGGGCCGACTGGTTCGTCGCGATCACCGTCGCCTGGGGGGCCTCGGCGGTGATCCTTCTGGCCGGCTCACGGCTCGCGATCCTCCTCGGCGCACGTGGCCTGACGGCGATCGAGCGGCTGATGGGGATGGTGCTCGTTGCCTCGGCGGTTCAGATGGTGCTCGACGGCGTCGCGGCGGTCATTTAAGGGGCGTTGAACACCGCGGGGACTGCGGCCGTCTCCTCGTCGTCGGTTTCCAAAAAGCTCTCTTCTTCACCGACCCCCTCATTCCCGACTCCGTCGCCCTGGTGGATCGGCATCGGAACTCCAGCCATGTCGTCCACATCCTCAGACACATCCCCCGTCGGAATCCTTCCCGCCACGTGGCCGGCGAAGACGGCGCCTGCATAGATTGGCAGGCCGATCGTCATCCCCACGGCCTGTCCCGCCGCACCACCGATATACGTGCCGTAGGCGGGATAGAGGATGCGGTGGCCCTCGGTGACGAGACCTTCCTCGTCGTGTTGCTCGGCCCAGGCCAGCGCGTCGCCAGTGGCGATCGCTTCGGGGTAGAGTTCGGTGATCGGCAGACCGAAGGCGACGGCGTAGAGGCCGGGCCACTCGCGGCGGGCAAAGTCCTTGGCGTGCCCCCCCTCGTGGATGGCGATTGCCGGGACGTCGCTGTAGAGGTGGATGGTGGCGGTCCAGGGGTTGTAGTGGTCGCCACCGAGGAGCCTGCCCGGAAAGACGGCCTCGGCCGCCACCGAGAGGGTTCCGATCGTGTAGCGGAGCGGCCAGCCGACGGTCCGGTTCTTCCGCAACCGCCGCCAGTCCTCGAGCGGGGCATACTGGTTGATCCGCACCTTGACGTGCGCGAGATCGTTGTCGGCGAGGTACTCGGCAATCGTGCCTGCGGTGGTGGCCGAGACGCGGTGATTCTCGACACGACGGTCCCAGAGGATGATCTTCGAGGGGATGCCGAACACCCATCCAGCGGCATCGAGCACCTTCCGTGGTTCTCCCCGCTCGATCGGGGCGAGTTGTGTCAGCGTCACCAACTCCGGCGCCGCGATCGGGCGGTCAACGACGATCTCGCGCGGCGCGAGACAGCGGTCGCACACCCGGCAGGAGGCGAGGGTGATGGCGAGGCCGACGCACAGAAGGGAACTGGCGTGGGATCGATGTCGGCGCACGACGGGGCACCTCGGGCGGGGCGGAGAGCCGAACGTTGCCGCTCGTCCATACCCGTGGCGGCGAGGCCGGGTCAAGGTGAAAGCCGCCGCATCCGGCGGCGGGCGCTTCATCCACAGCCCACGAGCCACCGACGTCAATCATTCGTCCAGCGGCACTCGTAGACGGTGCCCGGATCGGGCTTGATGACCGACCAGCCGATCAGCGTGCCGTAGGGATGATCGATCGTGTAGCGGGCGGAGAGCGGCTCGGAGGCGTCGGGCTCGTCGCGCGGATGCCGCAGCAGGTTGTAGGTGTGGTAGGGATGATCCTCGGGGAAGAGCATCCACACGGTCAGCAGATCGGTGGGGTGATCGAGCAGGAATGGCATCCTCCCCGGAAGGAGCTTCGGAAAGCGGACGTTTGTCGCCAGTTCGATCGTCACCGGAACCCCACGCGGCGCGGTGGCAAGATTGCAGGTGACCTCGTAGCGGGCAAGCTTCTCGCCATTCACCTCCTCGAATCCCCGGCGGACGGTGATCGGGGGCTGGTTCCGCGGCTGACGGTATTCGAGTTCCCGGACGACGTTCGCCGTCCGCAGCGTGATCGAGGGATCGCTCGCTCCCTCCGGGATGCGGAGCGTCAATCGATCGCGCATCTGGACAAGCCCGTGCCCGTCGCGTGCCCCCTGGCCGACCCAGGTCTTCCTGAGGTCGATGATCCGACTCCTCGAGAGCACGTCGATGTCGCCGATATGGACGGGGGCGAGTTCGCTGGAGTCGGAGTCGGTGACGGCGATCGGCCTCCAGTCGCGGAGCGGATCGTTCTCGACCAGATCGAGGACGAGACGGATGTCGGGATCCCCCTTGGCGATCGAGTTGATGACGCTCGTGAGCATCCGATCATGCCGGTGCATCTGCCAGAAGCGGATCGGCAGCCAGACGAGAAAGAGAAGCCCGAGGGCCACGTAGATCCAGCTCGGCCAATCCTGGAAATCGAGGAGCGTCGACCAAACCTTCCGGCGACTCGAGCGGCGGAGGGTCGTCGCCAGAAGGGCCCGCGGGTTGGTGCCGCGGGTGCGGGCGGTGCCGGATGGCCCGGCCGAGGAAGGAGCCCCGCCATCCGTGGCGCGCTCGGCTGCCTCGGAAGTTTCATCGCCGGCTGCGACGGAACCGGTGGGCTGCTGGCCGCGCAACGCTTGATCGCCCGGCAGCGGCAGCCACACGGGCCCCTCGTGGACCGGGCTCTCCCCGGCTCCCGCCATCCGTCGGTGAATGCTGCGGGCGACTTCGTAGCCGTGGCCGACGAGCGTGTTGACCTCGAGATCGGAAAATCTGTCGAGGTCGGTGCGGATCGACGCCACCTCCGCCTGGAGCACGGGATGGAGCGCGTGGGGATCCTCCTCCAGCGGCACGACCCTCGTGATCGGGACGAAGTGGAAGCCGTTCTGGTCGCCGAAGTTCTCCCTCTCCAGTTGCCAGACGCGGTCCCAGAGGATGTCGGTGGCTCGGATCGACTGCGCGAGGAACCCGAGCGACGTCTCGCCGAGGATCTGGAACGGCTTGCCGGCATCGCTGACGAACACCCGGGAGAGCGGGCTCCCGCGGACCTGCTGAAGCCAGCGGAAGGCCCGGATCCCCAGGTTGTCGTAGACGCCGCCGTCGGTGAACGACTCGGTGGGAAAGTGACCGTCGCGGACGCCGAGGTCGGCCGCTGTGATCTCGACGGGGGGAAAGAAGCCCGGAAAGGCGCTCGACGCCCCGACCACCTTGGCGACCGACGCGGTCCACCCCGGAACGTGATGGAACGGATCGTCGCCGTCGAGGTCGCGCTTCTGGATGTGGAGGCCGTCGCGATTGAAGACCGAGAGGACACCATCGCTGACGTTCGTGGCGAGGATGTGGAGCCCAGGGCGCTGCGGGAGTTCGAAGAGTCGGCGGTCGCCGTAGAGAAACTCCCGATAGTGGCGTTCCAGGAGCGCGTTCGGGGCGAGGTGCGTGGCGGGCCAGCCGGTGAGCCTCGCGGCATAACGCAGGGGAAAGAGGAGCGGCAGTCGGCGAACGATGTGATTGCGGACGTCGAACTGGACGAAGCGGATCACCTCGGCGGCGGCCTCGGCGAAGTCCGAATCGCTGCCGTTGTAGCGATCCCAGTTGAGGACGAGGTGGGCGGCGACGATGCTTCCGCCAGAGACGGCGGCGATGTCGGCGACGAGCGGGAGCGTGCCGCTGTCCCGGAGGTAGCGGATCACCCCGAGGTGGTAGAGCGTGGCTCGGAAGCCGCCGCCGGAGAGAGCCAGACCGATGGATGGCATGGGGAAGGCCGGTCTGGAGCAGGACAGAACCGAAGACAGGGCAACGGCACGTGCCGCCACAGGACGATTATTCACTCCCCTTCCCGGCAGGCAAGTTTTGCCGGGTGGAGCGATCGTGCCGGGCCGAGACCGATCCTGATCGAGACACGGCGCCCGGGGAGATCTCCGCTCCCCCCTCCCCACGCTTGGTCCCGTCTTCGGCGCTTGCTAGGTTCACGCATCCCCCGAGCCTCGCACGGAGCCAGCCTGTGACCATTTCCGCCCCGTCTGATCGAGGCGTTTCCCACGCCGTTGATGACTCGCTCCCGAAGCGCGGTCGCCCGATCCTCCGGATCCTTACCTGGCTTTTCCTCGGACTTCTCACCCTCGTCACGATCGCCGGGATCGGGGTCGCCGCCGGGTGGATCTACTACCATCCGGCCTACGAGGCCGAGAAGGGGGTCGTGTATGGCGTCCGGAAAGGGAAAGACCTGACGTTCGACGTCATCCGCCCTGCCAAGCCCAACGGTCTGGGGATCGTCTACTTCACCAGCGGCGGCTGGCGATCCGGCGGCCCCGGTGACTTCAACCCCGTCATCCTCGCCCCGCTTCTCCGCCGGGGCTACACGATCTTCCCCGTCCATCACGTCTCGCAGCCCGAGGCGACGATCAAGGAAATCGTCGCCGATTCGCATCGCGCGATCCGCTTCATCCGCACCCACGCGGCCGACTATTCCGTCGATCCCGATCGGCTCGGCCTCACCGGCGGCTCGGCCGGCGGCCACCTCTCCCTCATGATCGCCACCACCGGCGGCCCCGGCGACGCGGCGGCGTCCGACGAGATCGACCGGGCGAGCAGCGCCGTGCAGGCGGTGGCGATCTTCTATCCCGTCACCGACTTCCTCGACCTCGGCAACTCGACGGAGAACCCCCGCGACGGCGGCCCCCCGCTCAGCTTCCGCAAGGCCCTCGACCAGGACCCGGTCGACATGACGACATGGCCGGAGACAGGCCGGGAACTCTCCCCGCTCCACCTCCTCTCCGGGAAGCTTCCGCCGACGCTCATTTACCACGGAGACGCCGACCGACTCGTTCCCCTCGATCAATCCGAGCGATTCCAGGCGAAGGCGAAGGGCCTGGGACACGAGGTCTCGCTCGTCATTCACCGTGGGGGCGACCACGGCTGGCCGACGATGCTCTTCGACCTGATTCAGTTCGGGAGTTGGTTCGACCGCCACCTCCGTAGCGGAACGTGAACGTGGTCACGCCGCCCACCGCGACGGGGTCGCCGCGATTCAACGCTGCGGCTTGAGGCGCCGATCGAAAAACTCGAACAGCGCCGCATCGGCCTTTTCGGCGTCGGCCCCCTTGAAGCCGTGTCCAGCGCCGTCGAGCGTGAGCAGTTCGGCCTCGACCGTCGCCCCCTTGAGCTTGTCGATGAGCCACTCCGCCTGCTCGTGGGCGACGTAGGCATCCTCCGTTCCGTGGATGCAAAGCGTCGGCGCGGCGTCGGGGGTCACCCAGGCCAGCGGACTCCCCTGGATGTGGAGATCGCGGTGGGTGTCGAGATTCCCGCCGAACCACAGCGGCAGCACCTCGTGGGCATCGACACTCTTCCCGTACGACTTCGTGAAGTCGCTCGGACCGTAGACGTTGACGACACAGGCGACGGCGCTCGACTGGCCGGGGTTTCCCCCCTCTCCCTCGAAGCGTGGCACGTGGGCCGTGACTCCGAGGAACTGGGCGAGATGGCCGCCAGCCGAGCCGCCGGTGACCCCGATCCGCTCGGGATCGATTCGGTAATCGGCGGCATGGGCCCGCAACCAACGAACGGCAGCCTTCGTGTCGTGCACTGCAGCCGGGAAGCGGTGCTTCGGCGCCAGCCGATAGGAGATCGTCGCCGCCACGTAGCCGCGCTCGGCGAGGCGGACGCAGAGTTGATCGTAGCCGTCGCGCGTGCCGGCGCGGAACCCTCCCCCGTGAATGCAGATCACCGCCGGCAACGTTCCTTCGCCCGATTTCGGTCGGGCGAGATTGAGCTTCAGGGATTCCCCGCCGGGAGTCGAATACTCGATCCCCTCTTCCCAGGTGACCGTGTCAGGCACCGTCGGCGCCGCAAGGAGGGTCCCGGCGGCGACAACCGCAACGATGATCGCCCCGAACAGCGGATGGAGGAACAGGCCCCTGCGCGCCACGTGGGCAGCCATCGACGTCGTCAGCATCATGTTTTCGCTCCTGATTCGGATTGCGGACTCGGGGGCCACACGGGGAGAAGCTTCATGGCCCCCCAGAGGAGCAGCATCGGCATCGCCAGCACCACGGCCGCGGCGAGCAGCCCCTCGCGGCCGAACCATGTCACCGGATAGTCGACAAACCCCCGAAAGCTCTTCGAGAACAGCTGACCGCCGACGACGACGTTCCACCGCATCGCCGCTACCTGAACGAGGACGAGTACGGCGGCGACACCGGTGCAGGAATGCCGAAAGGCGGCGCTCGCGACGCGGGTGAAGGCGGGGATTGGCAGGATGAGCAGCGGCAGAAGCGCGCCGATGAGCACCTGCAGCGTCAGGTAGGAGAATCGCAACTTCGTGACGAGCAGTTCGCGAATCACGTGCCATTCCTCCTCCCGCTCATAGGCCACATGGAGGAGGTCGCCGAACTCGAACGTCACCGCGAGGACGAGGAACATCCACAGCAGCCGCGAGAGTGACCGCACGCACTCTTCATCGGGCTCCATCCGGCTGCTCCGGCAGAGAAGCAGATAGAGGAGCGTCAGCACAGCGATCCCCGACACGACGGCCGACGTCAGAAAGATCACCGGCATCAGCGCGGTCGACCACCACGGATTCGCCTTGATCGCGCCGAACAGGAATCCGACATAGCCATGGAGGATGCATGCGGCCGGAATCCCGATCACGGAGAGGGCATGAACGAGCTTCCGATCGATCTCCGCGGCACGGGGCGTGATCTCCAGCACTCCCAGGGCGAGCACGCGGTAGACGTTCTTCCACGGGCCGGGCGCGGAATGAGCCCGCTCCACGATCGCCGGCCTGAACAGCAGCCAGACATCGACGAGGAGAACGAGCATGTAAAAGGAGTAGATGAAGCCGAAGCCGGCCATCGCCGAACTGGGGCTCGGCGTCGCCACGACATTGAGCGCCCGCTGCGGCTGATGGAGATGGAGGAGGAGCGGGAGCGTGGCGCAGGCGCCGAGGCAGAGCGACGTGACCACGGCCAGCCGGGCCACCGGCCGCAAGGCCTCGCGGTGGAAAACGTGGTACATCGTCGAGACGACGAACGCCCCGGCCACCATCCCGGTGATGTACGGATAGAGCACGATCATGATGCTCCACGCCGGATACGCGTCGTTGGGAAAGACGAACGGCGCGTCGTGGAGGGCGTGGTATTCCATCACGTCACCTCGTCGGTGAGGCCGACATAGCGGGTGAGCGGAAGCGTACCGAGGTGCTGCTTGAGAACGCTCGTCGGCAACGTCGCCAGCCGCTTCGAGATCTCGCTGTCGGGATCATCGATGCGGCCGAAGACCCGCGCGCCCGTCGGACACGCTTCGACACAGGCCGGCTGTTCGTTCCGCATCACGCGGTGGTAACACCAGTTGCATTTGTCGGCGACATTCGTCTCGTGGTTCATGTATCGAATGCCGTACGGGCAGGCCTGGACGCAGTAGCCGCAGCCGATGCAGCGATCCGTGTCGACCAACTCGATCCCCTCCGGGCTCTTGATCGAGGCGTGCACCGGACAGACCTGATTGCAGGGCGCGTCGACACACTGGTTGCACAGCTTGGGGACGAAGTAGGCGCGGAGGACATCCTCGGCCGCCGGCTGGGGCTCGCCCGACGCGGCATACCCGATCTCGGGAACGAGATCGACCTCGACCCGGCCATCCTTGAAGTGGACGTAGCGTTCCACCCACGTGCGTGCCTGCCCCTCCGGCACGCCATTCTCGACGCGGCAGGCGGTGAGGCACTTTCCCGCGCCGGTGCACTTCGTGGTGTCGATGAGAAAGCCGTACATCGGCTTCTTCGCGTGGCTGGGGAAGCCGGACGGCTTCGAGGCAGGGGGCACAGCGTCGTCGCCGGCCATCGCACCCGGCAGCAACGTCAACGACATCGCCCCGAGGGTGAGCGTGGTGGCAGTTTTGAGAAAGTCCCGGCGGGAGGTTTCGCTCTTCAGATCGGGGCGGGCTGTGCTGCAGCCCCCCGAGGCACACCCACCGGTCGCACAGCCACCGGAGGCGCATGCGCCAGAGACCGCAGGGCCGGATGTCACGATCGGAAGATCGAAGAAGCTCATGGTGCGAATCCTGGCTCTTGGGAGCGCCCCTCGGCGCGATCAGGGGGCGGTGTCGTGCCCGCCATGGCATTCGAAGCAGGTGTCCTTTGCGAGCGGCTCGGAAGCCCCCTGCTCCTCGAGGTGGACGGCCACGTCGATCTTCTTGAAATCGGCCGGCATCCCCACCACGGCCTGATGGCAGGACAGGCACGTGGCCCGGTCCTTGGTGACGTAGAGATCGATCTTCGTGAGGAAATCGCCATCCCATTCCGCGGCCGGAGGGACCGCGATCGACGAATCCTCCGCAGCCTTCCTCGCCATCGCCACATGCTCGACGGCGTGACCATGGCAGTGCGCGCAGCGAACCGCCTCATGTGGCTTTCCGGCCCGCTCGTGCTCCACCGACGCGTGACAGGCATGGCAGGTGGCATCGGCCTGAAACAGGCTCGGACGGGCGGCGACGTCGGCGAGTGCCGAGGCCCGGTAGGGGCCCTGCCGGCCGAAATCGTCCGGCACCAGTTCACGCCGCACCACCATGCCGACGAGCCCCACGGCTGCCAGGAAGGCGCCGAGAGCCCAGAGGTGTCGCGTGTCGTTGAACGAAGTCATCGCGGATCCCTGTCAGGGGCGCGTCGGGGGGGCAGGGGTGCGTCAGACGCCGAGGCTTGTTCCAGTGACTGGCCCCCAGAGAGAAAACAGGACGATTCTATCCCGATCGATCCAACGTCGCAATCCGCCGAGCCCCGGTACCGTACGATGGGGCGAAGCCCGGGCCGTGCATCGATACGATCACGGCTTCCTTTCATCGCGTGAGGCCGCCACCGCAAGGCAACGCTGGCTTCCGGCGGTGTTGTCGGGCACGTTCGACGACATCCGTGGCATGGCGACCACGAGGAGATCGCGATGGGCTCCCGATACTCTGGCTCTCTGGCTGCGACGCGCGATGCCGTGCATTCCACCGTCGCGATCCTCTTGCTCTTCCTCGCGCCGGCGATCGCCCTCGGCCAGCCCTTCAGCGGCACCGACGCCACGGCGGCGGGAGATGCGATGATCGATCGCTGGCTTGCCGCGCGGACAGCGCGGATCGAGCGGACCATCGGCGATGATCTCCTCCTCCCCGACGCGACACGGCACGAGCGGCTTCGCGCGGAATACCGTTTCATGCTCGGCCTCGATCCGCTGCCGGCCCGGACGCCGCTCGGCACGACCGTCACTGGTCGCTTCGAGGGGGATGGCTATGCCGTCGAGATGCTCCATTACCAGAGCCTTCCCGGCCTCTACGTCACGGCCAATCTGTGGCGCCCCACGGCGCCGCCGCCCGAAGGCGGATATCCGGGAATCGTCTATTGCTGCGGCCACTCCGCCCGCGGCCGCGACGGGAACAAGACCGCCTTCCAGGATCACGGCATCTGGTTCGCCAGGCACGGGTATGTCTGCCTCGTCGTCGACACGCTCCAACTCGGCGAGATCGCCGCCACGCACCACGGCACCTACCGCGAGGGGCGGTGGTGGTGGCAGTCCCGCGGCTACACCCCCGCCGGCGTCGAATGCTGGAACGGGATCCGCGCCATCGACCTGCTTGCCGAACGCGCCGACGTCGATCCGGACCGGATCGGCGTCACGGGGATCAGTGGCGGCGGGGCGGCAACATTCTGGATCGCCGCCGCCGACGAACGGGTGAAGGTGGCGGTGCCGGTGAGCGGGATGGCCGACCTCACCGCCTACGTCTCCGACGCTTGTATCGACGGCCACTGCGACTGCATGTTCCTCGTGAACACCTTCCAATGGCCCTGGACACGAATCGCCGCACTCGTCGCCCCCCGGCCGCTCCTGTTCGTCAACAGCGACGCCGACCCGATCTTCCCGATGAGCGCCAACGAGCGCGTGGCGGCGATCCTCGAGCGGGTCTACGCGATGCATGGCGCCGGTGACCGTTTCGACGCCCAGGTCAGCCTCGGCGGCCACGCCTACCGCGCCGACATCCGCGCCGGCGCCTATCGCTTTCTCGGCTCCTGTCTCCAGGATGATCCCCGCCCGGTCACTGATGGCGAGATCGACCTCGTCGACGAGCGCGGGCCCACGCCCGTCCACCCGATCCCGCCGGAACGCCTTCGCGTCTTTCCGCTCGACGCCGACATCCCCGCCGATCAGCTCAACACCACGATCGACGCGCACTTCGTTCCGCTCGGGCGCCCCGAGCCTCCGCAGCCGGGGGACTTCGATCCTTGGCGTGACCGGCTGCTCGACGCCCTGCGCCGCGTGACCTTTCGCGACCTCGCCGATGTGCCGGCCCGCCCGGCGGTCGAGCGGACCGCCGGGGGCCCGTGGCGTGTCGAGAGCGAGCCGGGGCTCTTCGTCGAGCTGTTTCCCCCCACCCCCGCGGCGCTCACCACAGCGAAGCGTCATCGGCTGGTCGTTCGCGGGGACGACGCGGAGATCCCCACTACGGCCGACGAGCACACGGCCCTCTGGCAACTCGATCCCCGCGGCGTCGGGGCCGGGGAGTGGACCAAGCGGAATCCCCCGAACCATGTCGAGCGGTCGATGGCGCTCCTTGGCGACAGCGTCGCCGGAGGGCAGGTGCGCGACACGCTCGCCGCCCTGGCTGTCATCCGCGCCGCAGACTCCGTCGGGGAAGCCGCGCGGCCGATCGACTTGGCCGGCTCGGGAGCCGCAGGGCTCGTCGCCGCCTATGCGGCGATCTTCTCGCCGTTGGTCGCCACGGTCGATCTCGATCATCCCCCATCGACCCACATGGCCCCCGACGCGCCCGCGTTTCTCAACATTCTCCGCGTCGCCGACGTGCCGACGCTCCTCGGCCTGGTCGCGCCGCGGCCGCTCTCGATCCGCACGCCCTCGCCACAGGCCTTCGCCGACACCGTCTCCATCTATGCCGCGGCCGGCTCCCCGGAACACGGCACGGTCTCGCAGGTGGACTGAAGTCCCGGAGATGGGGCTGGCCTCAGCCGATCGCCTTGGCGATGAGGAACGCGGCCGACGCCGCTAGCCCCCCGACGAGCACCGTCTGCCAGGCGCTCCGCCACGGGCGGCTCGTGGTGAACCGCCCCTTGATGTAGCCGAAGACGAGGAGCGCCAGGAGCGTCACCGCCACCGACCAGGCCAGCGCCACCGGCACCTCCGACACGAGCGCATACGGGGAGAGGGGCACGAGCCCCCCGGCGACATAGGCGCCAGCAATCGTCATCGCGCTGCGGGACGCTCGCCGCGGATCGGGCTCCTCGAGCCCCAACTCGAAGCGCATCATGAAATCGACCCACCGCTTCTTGTCGGTGCGGATCGAGTTGGTGACCTTGTGCGCGTCCTCAGGCGTGAGCCCGTAGGTGCGGAGGACTTCCTCGACCTCCTGGGCCTCCCGTTCCGGGACCTCCTCGACCTCCCGTTCCTCGCGGCCCCGCTCCGCTGCGTAATGCTCGAGATCGGTGCGGGCCGCGAGATAGCCTCCCAGCCCCATGGCGATCGCCCCGGCCGCCACTTCCGCCAGGCCGGCAGTCATGATGATGCCGCTGGATTCCACTGCCCCCGACAACCCCGCCGCGAGTGCAAAGGGCACCGTCAGCCCGTCCGACATACCGATGACGATGTCACGTACCGACTCCGAATCCTCGAAATGCTCCTCCGCATGCGGGCCATGACGGTCGGAGGAATGATGGAGGTGGGTGTCGAGTTTGTCGTGGCTCATGGGTCGTTCCCGGAGGAGGGGGCCGTGGCGGGGGGGGCACGATCGAGGAGGGCGAACTCCGCCGTCAATCCCGGCCCGAACGCCATCGCGAAACAGCGATCGGCGTCGGTTCTTGCAAGCAGGTCGCGGAGGATGAAGAGGATCGTAGCGCTCGACATGTTGCCATGGTCGGCAAGCACCGCCTGAGAGGCCGCGAGGGCGTCCGGGGAAAGGTCGAGTGCCACGCCGATCGCGTCGAGAATCCGCGGGCCGCCCGGATGGATCGCCCAGGCCCCGATGTCGGCGATGCCCAGCCCCTCGGCGGCGAGCGTCTTCTCAACGAGGCCCCGAATGCCCCCCTCGAGCACCCCGGCCACGCGTGGGGAGAGTGTCATCCGAAAGCCGTGATCACCGATCTCCCAGCCCATGTCCCCACGCGAATCGGGGAGGATCGACGACCACTGCCTCCGCACTCGCCATCCGGCGTCGTGCGGGTGACGATTGCAGGCGACGAGCGCGGCCGCGCCGTCGGCGAAGATCGCGTTGGCGATGACGAAATCACCGCGACGACCATACTGGAAGTGGAGACTGCAGAGCTCGACGGAGACGACGAGCACGACGCTCCGCGGATCGGCGGCGAAGGCCCCGGCCACCCGCAAGCTGTTGAAAGCGCCGTGGCATCCCATGAATCCGACATGCGTCCGGGCGACGGAGGGGGAGAGCCCGAGATCGGCCACGATTTGGAGATCGACCCCCGGATTGGCAAAGCCGGTGCAGGAACAGGTCACAAGGTGCGTGACGCTCCCGGCCTCGACGCCGGAGAGGCCCAGCGCCTCGCGGGCCGCCGCGACGGCCAATCCGCCAGCTTCTTGTTGGTAGCGATCCATCCGCGCTGCGGTCGTCGGCCCCTCGTCCTCCGGGCCGGTGGCCGTCGGAAAGAATCGCTGCACGGCACCGTCCCCGGCAGGCGTCTCGAGGAGCACCGACCCGCGTGTGCGGATTCGCGTCTTTTGATAGAGCGTTGCCAGGGAACGCTCACGGCCGGGCGGCACGTTCCCGAACGTCACGGCCATGGCGGCGGCGGCGTCCTGCGCGATTCGGCGGGGGGGCGAGGCGGTGCCGATGGCGAGGATCGCGAAGCTCATGGTCTTCCTCCCCGGCCGCCGGCACCGGTGACCAGCGGCACGATCCGCGCGGCGATCCCCGGCGCGATCCGGGCGGAAGCCACCGCGGCCGAGACCAGCGCCGGGCTCTGCAGCCATGACGTTACCCGCCGGCACCGTGCGTGGGGGGCGACGAAGTGGCGACGATGGGCGCCGGCATAGGCTTCGCCGACGCTGGCGACACCGGCCCCTTCGAGGATCGTGTTGGCGGCGATCCGGGCGCCGGCGAGGGCCCAGCCGATCCCCTCGCCGGTGAATGGCTCGACATACGCGGCCGCATCTCCGACGCGGAGAATGCGTCCTCCCTCCGAGGAGGGAGGAGATCGGCGCGTAAGCGGGGGGGTGGCCGTGAACCGGGCGGCACGGAGGGCTTCCGCGAGGCGGGGGCCAACCGCGATCGACGTCCGACCGAGTACGGCAAGGAGCGCCTGGGTCGCGCCTCCCCCTTCCCGCAGCGCCGCACGGTCGATCGCCGCGGCGACGTCGATCCGCCCATCCTCGAGGCGGACAAGCCCACAGTAGCCCCGCCGCCCAACCGTCATGCGGAGTTCGCCGGGGGGGAGATCGACACAGTCTGCGGGGAGTGCGGTGCCGACGCCGATCAGGCAGCGCTTCCCGGGGGTGCCCGGGCCCCGGCGTGCCTCAATCGCATGCTCCTCCGTCGCACCGCGGACCCGATCGGCAAGCCCGGTAGCGAGCACGCAGCGCGTGGCACCGATCGTCGCCACGGTCCCGTCGGCAGCGCTCCTCATCGTCACGCTCACCGGCTCTCCGTCACGCGTCTTGACGGAGACGACATCGACGCCGGGGAGCCAATCGACGCCTGCCGCCACGGCCGCCTCGACGATCCCCGCGTCGAGGGTTTCCCGCGACAGCACTCCCCCGCCGCGGAACGCGACGCGGGCCGTCGATCCGCCGTAGGAGAGCGCGAGCGTGTCGAGCCGAAGCGGCACGACAGCACCGGCACGAAACCCCGGCAGCGCGAGTTGGGCGAGCTCCCCGAGCGCAGCGGGCGACAGGCAACACCCGCACACCTTGCCGCGTGGCATGAATCCCCGATCGACAAGGAGGACGCGAACCCCACCCCGCGCCAACCTCAGGCTCGTCGCCGCCCCGGCCGGCCCGGCCCCGACGACGATGCATTCCCAGGGCCCGAGCGCAGCGCCGAGCGTGATCGTCGCCGGCACGGTGGTGGAAGCGGTGTTCATCGTTCATCCCTCTCGGCGCGCCACACGATCACGACCCGCTCGGGCCAGACGCGCCGCACCGTCGCTCCCCGCAGGCCGATCGATTCGAGGAGCGCCCGGTATTCCGCCGGGGTCCGTGCCGCGCGGACGGAGCGAGGCCCGTCGACCCTGGCTACACGCGATCCCGTCAGGAGGATCGTGGCGACAACGGCGAGGAGGAGCCCGAGCCGGCTGCGGATCAGGTCGGAGACGACGATTCCCCGCCGGGCAGCCGACGCCATGACACGGAGGAGTCGACGCGCATCATCGTCGTCGAGGTGATGAAGGAAGAGCGAACTGACGGCAACGTCACAGGGGGGGCAGCCCTGAACCGTGACGTCGCGGAGCGCAAACGTCGCCTGGCTGCCGAGGCGGGTCGCGAGGTCACGGGCGCGCGCGATCGCCAGCGGACTGATGTCGACCCCGGTGACTGCCACCGGGCGGCACCGCGAGCCCCTCCCCAACCGCCGGGCGAGATCGATCGTCACGTCGCCGCCGCCGCTGGCGATGTCGACCACCTCGAGCCCCGACAGGCAATCTCCCCTGCCGCCGGCCAACGCCACCACGCCCGCGGCGAGTCGCACGGCGGTGAGGGAGAGAGTGTTGATCCTGCCGAGGGCAACGAGGGCCCGGAGGTGGTCGGCCTCGACGAGCGCCGGGTCGTCCATCAGTTCGGGCTCACGGACACGTGGGATCGACCAGAAGGGCACGGCGAAACTCGGGGGGGGTGAAGACGAAGGCGCGGGGCCGCCGGTGGCGTCACGGCACGCGGGCAAGGGGCCCCAGCGGCATGCCAGGGTACCCGGGAACGCGGGCCTGATACGCCCGGTAATCGTCACCGAGGTAGTGGGCGAGCCGGCGGTCCTTGAGAACGCTGCCGATGTAAATGTACGCCGTCCAGCAGACGATGAGCACGGCGCGGTCGACGGTCACCACCGGAACGAACCACACCAACCCGAGACACGCCAAATACACCGGGTGGCGGAGGAACCGGTAAGCGCCCCGTTCGACGAACGCCCGGCGCGGCACCGGCCGGCGGCGGAACCAGTGCCACCACGGAGTCGCACCGGTCTGCCATCCGAGGCCGGTGAGGTGGAGGCTGTAGAAAAGCCCCACCCACGACGCCACGAAGGCCCAGCCCACGATCCAATCGAGCGGCGCCGGCCAATGCCACGCCACCGTGCCGACCGGCTGCCAGGCGAGGATCGTCACCAACAGCGCGATGCACGTGGCGACGCAAAACAGGCAACCGTAGAACGGCACCGGCACCCCCACCGCGAGGATCCTCCGGCGCACCGCCGGGAGGAGGAGAAGACTGTGTGGCACCGCGAACGACGTGGCGAGGATGGCATCGATCGCTAACGCCGACTGGACGCCGATCCCGCTCCACCGCTCGGCACGGACAGGCACTCCTTTGAGGAACCAGAACAGATACCAAACGGTGACGGCGAAGAGGAGATGCGTCCCGACGCCAACGAGGATACCTGCCGCTCTTCCCATGCTTGGTGTCACTCCAATGATGTCTGGCCGACCTGTTCCGACACACCTTCCCCGGAGCCGTGATTCGGTCGGCCCCGATGCTCCTCAGCTCCGACGCCGGGCGACGATCGCTCCGTAGCGCATCGCGCCGGAGCGGTAGGCTCCCAGGAGCGTACCGAAGTGATCGAGGAAATCGGCCTGCCGGCGATCGATGAACCGAGCCACCCAGGGGAGGCCGAGTCGCTTCACCCGGGCATCGCACATTTCCCAGGTGCGTTCCACGCGCGTCGTCCAATCCTCGGTGCCGACCACCTCGAGCCCCGCCCCCTCCATCCAGCCACGGTAGTCGGCGAACGTCCCGAGCGACGGGCAGAGGAAGGCCTCGCAGACCGCCTCGACTTCGCCGCGCGGCCCGGGGCGGTCGGCATCGTCGGCGGCAAGCCAGGCACAGATCGCCATCCTCCCCCCGGGGCGGAGCCAGCTGGCAGCGCGTCGGAAGAACGTCTCCTTGTCGAAGAGATGCTCGGTGCACTCGACGCTCCACACGACATCGAAGCTGTCGGGGGGAAACTGCACCGTCTCGGCATCGGCGCGACGGATCGCGACGCGATCGGCAACGCCCGCCCAGCGGGCGGCCATCGAAGCCCAGCGCTGCTGCACGCCGCTGAGCGTGATGCCGGTGACCCGGCAGCCGAGGCGGCGCGCGAGACGGATCGACGAGCCCCCCATCCCGCAGCCGACGTCGAGGAGGCGATCCCCTGCGGCGACCGAACCGAGCGCGGCGAGCGTGTCGGTGAGGTGCTCCTGCGCCGCGCGCGGACTGACGAGTGGCACGGGCCTGGCCGCATCTTCCTCCGACCACAGGCCGTGGTGGATGTGCGGTCCCCAGAGGAGGCGGTAGAAGGGGGTGGCGAGGTCGTAGTGGCTGCGAATGGCCCCCTTCTCCACGACGCCCGTCCCGGCGGGGGAACGGATCATCGCCCACCGCCGATCGTGGCGGGCACGGCCTGCTCGGCGGGGAGCCTGCCGGCCGGCGGTTGGGCGGTTGGCGTGGTCAGGTCGGCTGCCGCCCCCGCCGCGGGAGTGGCGGCGATGCGAATGTCGCCGTGGATCACCAGTTCGTCCGCCACACCGACCACGCCGCCGAGTTTCTTGTAGGGCTTCATGCCGAAATCGGTCTGCTTGATACGAAACGACCCGACGAGGCGGAGGACCCGGCCTGCCGACCCGACCTCCACCGGGATCACGACCTTCCGTGCCATCCCATGGAGCGTGAACGTGCCGACGAGATCGACGGTCGGTTTCGCCCCGTTCACCGGGCGCCTTGAACGGAGCGCCGAATCGATGTCGAACGTGGCGGTGGGATGGCGGGCCACGTCGAGGACATCGGGGCCGAGCATGTTCTCGGTCGTCTGCTTTCTCGTCGAAGCATCGGTCTCGCCGGACAGGCCGAGGACCTTGCGGGCCTCGGGGGTGTCGGCAAGGAACGACGGCATGTCGAACACGAGTTGCCCGGCATTCTGGGGGGCGTCGAGCGTCACCCGTCCCGACACGAGCCTGCCGACGATGGCATGGTCATGGCCGAGGCCCGTCTTCCCGACGAAGACGTAGACCCGACTCCCGTCGAGGTCGACCTCCCCAGGAGAAGGTGGGGCGGCCGGCACGGCCGGAGCAGTCGGCGGCACCTGAGCCTGGGTGCCGAGCGGCATCGCGACGGCCATCACCAAGCCCAGAAGAGCCACGACGCCACGCATCGTTCCCACTTTACGAGGGATCCGTCGGTCGTCGCCAAGGGGCGTGGTCATGGTGCGGGCTCCTGGAGTGTGCCGCCATCGTATCCCGTTGGCCCCTCCGCTCAGAAGCCGAACTTCCGGTGGCACCTGTTCTGCGGGTTCTGCCGATCGGCGGCGACTCGGCAGGCCAACCTGACCGTCGAGGTCGGTTGAATGACCACCCAGCCGTCCTATGGTTTCTTGGTCCCACGCCCCCCGCGATCCCGCGAGAAGCCCATGGCTGCCCTCGGCCGACTGAGCATTCAATCGAAGGTCATTCTCCTCCTCCTGGGGGTGAGTCTGGCGTCGATCGGTACCGTCGCTTGGATCGGCTACGACTCCGGCCGAAAATCCCTCGATCAGTCGTTGCGGGAGCGACTGACGGCGATCCGTTCGGCCAAGACGCTCAACGTCTCGATGATGCTCGACGCCCTCCGCGATCAGGTGATCGCGATGTCGGACAGCCAGTCGGTCACCGGGGCGGCGCGGGATTTCACGGCCGCCTACGAGCAACTCGGCGACGCCACACTCACGCCCGCGGAGACGGAATCCCTCGCCTCCTTCTACACCACCGACTATCTGCCGAAGCTCAACGAGGGACGCGGTGGCCGGCCTGTCGTCGAGCAATACCTCCCCGCCGCCGCGGCGGCCCGCTACCTCCAATACCACTACCTCGCCGCCAACCCGGCCCCGTACGAAGCGAAGCACATCCTCGACGCCGCCCCGGGCGACAACTCCGAATATGGGCGGATTCACGCCCGCTTCCACAAGGAGTTCGCCCGCACCGTCGCAATCTTCGGCTTCGCGGACCTCCTCATCGTCGCCCCCGATTCGCTCGACATCGTCTACAGCTACGCGAAGACCGCCGAGTTCGCCACGAACCTCGAGGTCGGCCCCTATGCCGCCACCCAACTGGCCACCCTCGTCCGCAGCCTCCAGGGGCACAAGGAACGGGACTCCTTCGTGATCTCCGACTTCGAGAAGTTCGCCCCCAGCCTCGGGAAGCCGATGGCCTTCATCGGCAGCCCGATCTATGACGGCTCGCAACTCCTCGGGATCCTCGTCCTCCAGTTCCCGATCGAGACCTTCAACAAGGTGCTGACGGCGGACTACACCTGGTCCGATGCAGGATTCGGTCAGACCGGCGAATGCTATCTTGTCGGCCCCGATCGGACCCTCCGCAGCCGTTCCCGCTTCATGGTCGAGGACACCGACGGATTGCTGACCACGCTCGCCGAAGAGGGCGTCTCGCGCGATGTGCTCGAGAAGATGCGGGCCCAGGGGACGGCGATGTGCCTCCTTCCGGTCGACAGACCATGTGTCGAGGAGGCGCTGCGGGGCCGCAGCGGCGTGATGAAGACCCGGGGCTACCGGGGCGAGCCGGTGGTGGCCGCCTACGGCCCGGTCGAACTCGACCGCCTCCGCTGGGCGGTCGTGACGTCGGTCGATGAGTCGGAGGCCTACGAGCCGACGGTCCGCTTCGGCAGGACGGTGTTCGGGCTGGCCAGCGGCCTCTCGCTGGCCTCGACGCTCCTCGCCCTCGCCTTCTCGAACCTCCTCACTCGCCCACTCCGGGCCCTGACGGCCGCCGCCCAGCGCCTCGGTGCGGGCGACACGGATGTCAGCGTCCCGATCCATTCGGAGGACGAGTTCGGCCAACTCGGCCGCGTCTTCAATGGCATGGCCGCCAGCATCCGCAAGCAGACCGAAAAACTCGAGACGCAGGTCCGGGAGAACGACGAACTCCTCCACAACATCCTTCCCGCGTCGGCGGTCGAGTCGCGGCGCGACGGCGACGAACGGGCGCAGCGAGAGTTCGCCGATGTTTCCGTCCTCGTCGCGGAGATCGTCGGAATGGAGGGACTCGGTACGCCGGCCGGCGAGTCCCGGGCACTTGCCGTCCTCGCCGACCTCGTAGCGGCGATCGACGAGGCCGCCGAGGCCGGAGGGATCGAGAAGGTGAGGACCATCGGCACGACCTACCTGGCCGTTTGCGGGCTCTCCGTCACCCGCCCCGACCACGTGCGGCGGATGATCGCCTTTGCCCGGGAGATCGAGCGGATCGTCGCCATCTTCAACCGCGATCACCGCCTCGATCTCGGCGTCTCGATTGGCGTCAGCGCCGGCCCGGTGGTGGGGGGTGTCGTCGGCCGCCGTCGCTTCCTCTACGACCTGTGGGGGGAGACGGTCGCCGTGGCGAAGGGGCTTTCCCGTCAGGGGGGAGCGGCGATCCGCGTCACCGACCGGGTGCGCGAACGCACCGGGGAATTGTTCGATTTTCTCGGTCCGTCCTCCGTGGCCATCGACGGCCGGCCGGCCATCGAGACGTGGTCCCTGAAGGGATGAGTGGCGTGCGATGATCGACTGGCTCCTCACCCTCCCGATCGCGAAGGACGTCCCGAACTTCTGGCCGGCCGTCCTCCTCGCTCTCGGCTTCCCGCTGCTGCAACTGGCGCTCACCGAGGCGATCTCAGCGAGCGAAAGCCGCGGATGGCGGTTCACACGGACGCTTCGCAGCCTCCGCAGCTTCGTCGTTCCCTCTCTGGCGATCCTCCTGTTCGTGAGTTTCGTCCTCGGATTCTCCAACCAGGGCACGGTCGTCCGCGTCGCCGAGACGGTCTTCTGGATCGCGGCACTCTCCGCGCTCGTCGGCGCGTTCAACGACGCCTTCTTCGGCCTTGCCGCCACCGATTCCTGGCAGGACCGCGTTCCCACTCTCCTCCGCGATCTGATCCGCAT
>CANGGT010000028.1 GCA_947453375.1 Planctomycetaceae bacterium | reverse complement strand
GAAGGCCTTGCCGGTCGTGTCGATCTGCTCGTCGATGATGTCGGCGAGGAGTTTTTGTTGGTCCCCCTCGGCGAGGACCTTCGGCCCCATCGCCAAAAATCCGGTGGCCGTGAGCAACTCCGCCCGCCGGGCCGGGGCCATTCCCTCCTCGACGAGGAGATCGCCGGCCAGATGGGCGCGGAGGAAGGCGTCGAACGGTTCGTCGCGGTTGAAGGCGGCGATGCACCAGTCGCGGTAGCGCCAGGCGTTGCCGTGGGCGATGTTCTCGTCGAGCCCGTTGGAATCGGCGTAGCGGACGACGTCGAGCCAGTGCCGGGCCTGATGCTCGCCGTAGCGCGGCGAGGCAAGGAGCCGCTCGATCACCCGATCCCAGGCCTCCGGCGACTCGTCGGCCAGGAAGGCGTCGATCTCGTCGGGCGTCGGCGGGAGGCCCGTCAGCGTAAACGACGCCCGGCGGAGCAGCGTCGGCTTGTCGGCGAGCGCCGCAGGCTCGATCCCCTCCGCGTCGAGCCGGGCGACCACGAAGGCATCGATCGGATTGGCGACATGGGCCGGATTGCGGACCGCCGGAAGGGGCGCGCGGACCGGGGGAGTGAGCGACCAGAACGCCCGCTTCGCGACCGGGTCGAACGGTGGCTTCAATGCCGGCGTCTCGATCTTCCCGGCCGGATGGTGAGCGCCGCCATCGATCCAGGCCCGGATCGCTTGAATCGCCTCAGGCTGCAGCTTCCCGTCGGGGGGCATGGCGAGGGCCTCGTCGGCATACCCCACCGCCCCAGCGAGGACACTTTCAGCCGCCGAGCCCGGCACGATCACCGGCCCCGCCTCCCCCCCTGCCGAGAGCCCGGCGAGCGAATCGAGCCGCAGCCCCCCCTCCTGCTTCTCCGGGCCGTGACAGGCCACGCAGTGCGCGGTGAGAAGCGGGGAAATCTTCTCGGCAAAAAACGCTGCGGGATCGGTCGCAGGAACGGCCGCCGGCACCTCGGCGGCGGACGGCGTGATCGTCGCCAACCCCGCCACGAGCAACGACACCACCCCGGACGCGAAGGCGCCCCATCGGCTCATGGCTGGGAAGCAGGCAAGCGGCAAAGGACTGGCCCTCGATCGGTCCGCCCACGCTCTCTTCCCGCGCAAACCCCAGGGGAGGACGCTCCAAGAATACCACCGGGAACCCCGCCCCGCGGCGCCGGAACTCCCGCTGGACGCCCCGGAAAAGCCGGACGGGCGCAAAAAAAACTGCCGCCCCCTCGCGGGGGCGGCAGCCATAGAGAGTTCGTCAGCTCAGAGGCCTGAAAGCACCTCCTCGCGGACGGGCTGCGGCAACGGCAGACCCGTCGACCCGCCGTCAGCGGCGCAGCCTCCTGGTACAGTCGCTATGCGTCACTGAATCACCTCCTTTGGTTACGAGGAACCCCAGCCGTCGCGGTGCCTGCACGCACTCCGCCGCCGGGCGGCTATCTCCCCGGCCGTCACCGGGGAACGGTCGGTCGGAGACGACTGATCCGGGGCCATCCCGGAGCAGCGTCCCCTGCTGGGAAAAAGTCTAGGCGGGTCGATCCTGGAAGGCCAGATTTTTTTCTCGATCCCCCGGTCCGCAGGCCGATTCCACCCGACGATTCGACCCGATCAGCCCGACCGCGGCCTTGAATACGTCCGGCCGAGATAGATGTCGGGAAGCTGATCGGAGTTCGACCGGTCGAGGTCGGTCGGAAACACCTCGTCGCGGGGCACGAACTTCCCCTCGTGATCCGACCGCCGCACATAGCTCACCTCGATGACGTGCGGGAGCACGAGGTCGCCGATCCACACCGGCATGGTATTGCAGTTGCCATGGACATGGATCGGCTGGTGCGTCAGCGAAAGCTTCTCGAGCGCCTTGACGACCCGGGCGTGCCCCTCCGGCTCGAGCGCCTTGGCCATCCAGTGGAGCTCCACCACGATCTGCGAGAAGCTCTCGAGCGTCTCGCTCGACACCTCGTCGAGCACCGGCCACTCCGCCCCCTCGATGTCCATCTTGAGGACGAGATCGCGCCGCCCGGTGTGTCCGTTGTCGGCGAGCACCTGTTCAACAGTCTTCTGCCCCGATTCAGGCTTCCGCCCCCGGATCCCCGTGCGGAAAAACTTCGCCCGCGGCACCGGCTCGGGCAGTCGCTCGACCGTGTGGTCATAGAGAAACAGGTCGATTCCCTCCTTGGCCACCGCCACGTCCCACGAGACGTCGTGTCCCACACCGAAGCTGTACGCCGCGGTCACCACAGGCGGCCGCAGCGTGTCGAGCATCACATACCCGCCATCGACCTGTCCGCCGATCCGCACCATCGGCACCCCCTCCACGCGACAGGTCTGGAGCAGCCGCGTTACGCGCGCCGCCCGCACATACTCCGGCAACGCCCGGACGTCGGCCCGATCGGCCGCCGCATGCTGGATCGCGTTGCCGAGCAGGATCAGGTCGCGCTGACGATGGTGATCGAGCTGCCGCAACTGCCGCAGCACTGCCTCGGTGCCGAGCAGATTCCGGATCGCACGCTTGAAGGGATCGAAGATGGATGCCATGGCGGACAGATCCTGGAAAGAAGCCTCGGGCGGAGTTGGCCAGAGTCTGCCCCACCGACCAGCGATGACGGAAGAGCGGTTGCCGTCGGACTCCCGCTCACCCCGAAGTCCGGTTCATCCAGGTCATGGAAAGCTGCAACACCGTCGCGATCGAAACCCAGACGAAATACGGCCCCTGCGCCACCGCCACCCACGGGCTATGCCGCCACACCGCCGCCATCATCCAAAGCAGCGTTCCCCAGATGACGAGGATGTCGACAGCCGCCAGCGGCAGATTCCGTAGCCCGAACTGGATCGGCGTGAACGCCAGATTCGCCGCCAGATTGAGCGCGAACGGCACCGCCACCATCCACGGCATCCGCCCCCGCCCTACCTGGACGAACACGAACAGGAACGTGACCGCGATCACCGGATAGAGCATCCCCCAGATCGCCCCGATCGTCGCCGGCGCAGGCGTCCACGACGGCTTCCACAATCCCTCATACCACTCCATCCAATCCATCGTGAGTCTCCTGCGGTCGCCGAGCCTGTGGGTGCCGCCGCGTTGCGGTGGCCAAACCCCAAAAAACCAATCCCCACCAGCACAAAAAGTACCCCGCCGCCGTACTCCTTGTGGGGAACAAAAAAGCCCACAGCCCGCGAGCCTGGCCGCTCGCAGAGGCTCGCCGTCTGCGCCGTCCGTCCCGGGGCACACCCCGGAGGAGGGTTCATCCATGGTTGCCGCCCGCCGGAATCTACTCCGCGAAACCCGCCGGCTTGCCGTCCGGGACGAGATCCGGGCGATGCGCACCCGCGGCCGTCTGGTGGTGCCGCAGGCCATCCTTCCGCCACAGGCCCCGACCGCTGCCGACTGGCAGGCCCCGCGGGACCACCCCGAGCGGAAGTGACCTGCGTCTCGTGCCCTGGCATGCACCGTGGGCGGGCCGAGGCCGTCTCCGACGCCTGATGCCTGCCCGGGGTCGTCGGCCACTTTTTTTAACCGACTGTGGTTGACCGGGCCGATTCGCACGGCGAATAATTTAGCCGTCACGCCGCCGGCCCCGGAGCCCCGTCCATGTCCCGTCCTGCCGAGCCCAGCCTCAGCCGCCGCGAACGCCAGATTCTCGACGTCGTCTACGCCCTCGGGCGGGCCTCCGCCGCCGAGGTCGTGACGCGGTTGCCCGATGCGCCGAGCAAGACGGCCGTCCGCACGTTCCTCCGCATCCTCGAGGAGAAGGGGCACCTCGTTCACGAGGAAGACGGTCGGACATACATCTACCTCCCCAGCCGTCCCCGCGAGCGGGCCGGCGCGGGGGCCTTCCGGCGAGTCCTCGACGTGTTCTTTGGCGGCTCGCTCGAGGAGGCGGTCGCTACACACCTCGGCGAATCGGCGGCGGATCTCGACGACGCCCAGCTCAAGCGCCTCGCCGGACTGATCCGGGATGCCCGACGGACGCGCCAGAAAGAAAGGGCCTGAATCATGTCTGCACTTCTCGACGTCGTGGCGGCCACCGGGCCGGGTCTCGTCGGCCGGGCGACCGTGGTGTTCGTGTTCGCCTCCGCGCTCGCCGTGGCCCTGCGCGCCGCCTCTGCGGCCGAGCGCCATCTCGTCTGGGCTGCAACGCTTGCGGGTGTGCTCGCACTGCCCGTGATCCACCTCGCCGCCCCCGCATGGCACGTCCTCCCTGTGGTCGGCACCGGGAGTGTGGGAGCAGGCCCGGCCGCCGACGGGCCGATCGCAATCCCGGCCGACGCGGTCGATCCCCCCGCCGCTGCGGCCGATGCAGGGCCGACCGCTGCGCCGCCCCTGGCCCGCACGCCCGGAGCGGGCCGGGCACCGTCGCTCGGGCGGGGTCTGGCGATGATCTGGCTCGTGGGCGCGAGCGCCTTCGCCGCGAGGCTCGTGCTGGCTGCCCTCCGCGTGCGGCGACACGCGCGGGATGCTGGCCCGGCCAGCGGACCTGTGGCCGCGCGGCTCGCCGAACTGGCCGCCGCAAGCGGCGTTCGCGGTGCCGTGCTCGGGCTCGTCTCCCGGCAGGAGCTGATCCCGATGGCGTGGGGATGGCGGCAGCCGGTCGTGCTCCTTCCGGAGGCCGTGGGATCGTGGCCGGAAGGACGCCTCCGAGCCGTCCTGCTCCACGAGCTAGCGCACATCCGGCGGCGCGACGTCGCCACGCAACTCGTCGGCGAACTCGCCCGCGGGCTGTTCTGGTTCCATCCGCTGGCGTGGTGGAGCTTGCATCGCCTGCGGGCCGAGCAAGAGGCCGCCTGCGACGACTGCGTGCTCCGCGCCGGCACGCATCCGGACGACTACGCCGAAGATCTCCTTGCCGTGACGACCCGGCTGCCGGCCGGGCCGCAGGCTGCCGGCGTCGCCCTCGCGATGGGACGCGCGGGGCGGATCGAGGCCCGCATCCGCGCCATCCTCGCTCCCGACCGCGACCGCCGTCCGGTCGGCGGCGCGCGGCTGGCGCTTATCGCAGGCTTGTTCGTGGCGCTTGCCACGGTGGCCGCGGTCGTCGCGCCGGCGGTCGCCCGAGACGACGCAGCCGAGGGCGAGGCGTCGCCAGGCCCGGCGATCACAGCCGACGGGACGCGCGCGGTCGGCACCGAGGGGGCGGAGGTGCCCCGGTCGGAGTCGCCGGCCGATGGCGACGCCGCCGCAGCTCCGACCGTGGATCTCCTTGGCGAGTGGTTCCACGCGGCCGAGGACACCCCCGGGGAACCGCTCGAGATCGGGGAAGACGCCGACGGCCTCTGGATCGTCTTCGCGGGGAAGAAGGCACGGCTCGAACCGGTCGCCGATGGCGCCGCCGTCGATGGACCACGGCCATCGATCACTGTCGCGGTGATCGCCGACGACGAGGCCGAGCGGCGAGTCCGGATCGAGCGGAAGCCCCTCGGCCTGTCCGTCGAGATCTCGACCCGTTTCACGGACGGTTCCGGACGGCCGACAGAGCGATTGAAGACGGCCTACGCGCGTCGTGACGACTTCCTCCCCAATGGTTACTACGTCTTCTTCGCCTCGAGCGAGGAGGGGGGCCTCGTGAAGGATGGGGTCAACTTCGGGGCCATCATCGCCGGGCCACACGTCCCCGAGCTCGGCAACTCCGGCGACGTCATCTACGGGAGGATCGATCCGAAGCCCGGTCTACCCCCCCACCCCGATCACGCGCCGGGCTTCTTCGTGATCGACTCGGCCACCGACGTGGTGAAGACCGGCCTCGATCATGAGGCCTGGCTCACCGAACTCGAGGCGCGCTCGATCACGAAGCAGAAACTGGTGCCGTCGCAGCAGAAGTGGCCGAAGCGGTGGTGACGGACGGCGGCGGCATCCGCCCGGCTTCGACGCGGGAACCGACGCCGAGCCCACTCGTCCGCCGGGCACGGGGCCGATGGCGGGCCCGGCACGGCGGTAGGCTGGATTTGGACACACTCTGGAGAAGCACGCCGATGACACGTCACCTGGCATCCCTCTCGCTCGCCGCAGCATGTCTGGCGGTCACCGCCGCGGCCGTCGTGGCTCAGCCCGGGGCCGATCCGGAGAGTCCGCAGTTCCTCTCCCACGTCGTGGCGGAGCTCGCCACGCTCCATCGCGTCACCGCCGAGCCGCATCCCATGGACGACTCGACCGTCACGGCCTGCGTCCCCACCTACAACCCGAAGATCCACGAGGGGGAGCTGCAGCCCGCCTACTGCCATGTCTACGTCACCGCCGACGCGAGGGCACCGATCGAGTCGGGGGAGGGAAGCTACGGCGAGGGGGCCGTGATCGTGAAGGCGAAGCTCGAGAGCGCGGAAGCCGAGGGGGCGATCCTCTATACCGTGATGCGAAAGATGGCCGCGGGCTACGACCCCGAGCACGGCGACTGGGAATACGCGGTGCTCGACGGCACGAACAAGCGGGTGCTCTCCAGGGGCCGGATCGACTCCTGCATCGAGTGCCACCGGCACTACGCGGAGAGCGACTTTGTGACGCGGGCCTACCTGAAGCAGGAGTGAGGCCGACGTGCCGCCCCCCCCATCGTCGACCGCCGTCCGCCGCGCGCGGACGCTTCCTCCACCGGGCCGCCGCGTCGCGATCGCGGCCTGCCTCGCCGCCGCCCTGCTGTCGGCTGCGTCGGCACCGGCCGACCCACCAGGACGGGCGACCGACCGCCTCCTCGACCAGATCGAGCTGAGGCTCCGGGCGATCGTGGAGACCGACGAGTTTCATACCCGGTCGTTCGACGCCACCTGGCTCCCCGATGGCTCTGGCGCTCTGAAGCTCGAGACCCCTGAAGGAGCCGCGGCCGAGATCGCCCGCTACGACACCGCCACGGGCGAACGCACGGTGCTCGTCAGAGGCGACACGTTGCTCGCCCCCGGCACGACCGAGCGGCTCGTGATCCACGGATTCCGTTTGTCGCCGAGCGGCCGCACGCTCCTGCTCCATACCGATCCCGTCTCGGGGAGCGATCACTGGCTCCACGAGCCGGCCAGCAGCAGCCTGCGGCCGGTGACGGTGCCCGCGGGCATGGGCTTCGACGCCAACGCCTTCTCGCCCGATGAAAGCCGACTGCTCGGCTCGCTGGGCGGGAACCTGCTCGTCTTCGACATTCCCTCGGGGCGCACGATCACGCTCACCGCCGACGGCGATCCCGGCACGATCGACAATGGCAACGCGGCCTGGAGCCCCGACGGCCGCTGGATCGCGTTCGTGCGCTCCGACGCCTCCGAGGTGCCGAAGCGGGCGATCCTCGTCCCCGGCGACCCGACCTTCCGTACGTTCCGCGAAGCCCGGATCGAGCGGATCGGCGGGCCGATATCGAGGCTGCAGGTCGGTGTCGTGAGTGCCGACGGGGGCGACACCCGCTGGATTCCACTCCCCGACGATCCCGGCACGTTTTATCTGAATCCAATTGGCTGGGCCGGTAACTCCGCCGAGGTGCTCATCGACATCTTCAGCCGCTTCCACGACGTGCGACGGGTGTTGCTTGCCGATCACCACAGCGGCGCGATCACCACCGCCTACACCGACACTGACACCGCCTGGGTGGACCAGGAGCAGGGGGGCCTGGAGTGGATCGGCGACAGCGACGCGTTCGTCGTGTTCAGCGAGCGCGACGGCTGGCGACGGGCCTGGGTCGTGCGCCGCGACGGCTCCGCGCCGCAGCCGATCACCCCTGCCGGATGCGACATCATCGACCGCGGATTCCTCGACGCCACGAACGGCTGGCTCTCTTACTACGCCTCACCCGACGACGCCACGCAGCGATTTCTCTTCCGCGCGCGACTCGATGGCACCGGCGCTGCCGAACGGCTGACGCCGACCGACCAGCCGGGCTCGCACCGCTACACCTTCTCCCCCGACGGCCGCTTCGCCTTCCACACCCGGTCGACCTTCGATATGCCGCCGGTCACCGATCTCGTCGCGCTGCCAAGTCACCGAAGCCTCCGGGTGCTCGAGGACAACGCCCCCCTCGCCGCTGCCGTGAAGCCGCTCATCACCCGGCCGACCGACTTCCTCGAGCTCGACATCGGCGACGGCGTCGTGATGGACGCCTGGATGATCACGCCGCAGGATTTCGATCCCGCCAAAAAATACCCGCTGTTCGTCTTCGTCTACGGCGAGCCTGCCGGGCAGACCGTGCTCGACGACTGGCGCGGCGGCCAAGGATTCAGTCTCTTCCACAGGGCGATCGCCGATCTCGGCTACCTCGTCGTGTCGATCGACAACCGGGGCACGCCGGCGCCGAAGGGGGCGGCCTGGCGGCGGGCGGTGTTCGGCAGCCTCGGGCCGCTTTCCACCGCCGAGCAGGCGGCTGGGCTCGAGGCGCTCGAGCGGCAGTGCCCGTTCGTCGATCGCTCGCGGGTGGGGATCTGGGGTTGGAGCGGCGGCGGCTCGAACACGCTCAACGCGCTCTTCCGCAGGCCCGACGACTACCACGTGGGCATCGCCGTGGTGCCGAAACCGATGCCCGAATACTACTGGGCGTCATACCAGGAGATGTACATGCGGACCCCCGAGGTGAACCCCGAGGGCTACCGTACCTGCGCGCCGATCACCTACGCCGAGGGCCTGCGGGGGGATCTCCTGATCATCACCGGATCGGGCGAGACGAACACCCACGTCGAGATCACCGAGGGCTTGGTTGACCGGCTCGTGGAACTCGGCAAACGATTCGACTATTTCGTCTATCCCCACCGCGACCACGGGCTCTCCGAAGGCCCCGGCACCCCCCTCCACGTGCGCATGCTGATCGTTCGCTACCTCCTCGAGCACCTCCCGCCGGGGCCGCGGTGAGTGCCTGCCGCCAAAAACCAGCCTCCGCCCGCGGCTCACTCCAGCCGGAACCGGGGAGCTTTCCC
Source organism: Planctomycetaceae bacterium (assembly GCA_947453375.1). GTDB lineage: Bacteria > Planctomycetota > Planctomycetia > Pirellulales > UBA1268 > QWOP01. Next base: position 22,315 of record CANGGT010000028.1, on the reverse strand, counting down.
CGCCGGGCGTCGAATCCCCTCCCCTGGTGCGTGTAAGAAGGTGGAGGGCGATTCCGCCCCGCGCACAGCCCACCCGACGGTTTTGCCGCCATGTCCTTTCCCCACACCGAACCCGGCCTTCCGGCACGGCTCGCCGATCGCGGCGATACGACCGCGTGGGAACGGTTCGTGGCGCTCTACCGGCCGGCGATCGTCGCCCTCGCCCGCCGCCGCGGGCTCTCTGCCGCCGATGCCGATGACGTCGCCCAAGAGGTCTGCCGGAGCGTCGCCGCTGCCGTGGGGACGTTTGAGCCGGGCCTGGGACTCCCCGGTCGGGCCCGGTTCTCGACCTGGCTGGCCACGATCGCCGACCGCAAGACGATCGACGCCCTCCGCCGCTCCCGCGTTCGCCCTGCGTCGGGCCACGCCTTCGAGGCGGTCGCGGCGCGCGACACTGATTCCCGCCTCCTCCGCTTCGAAGTCCGCCGGCGCCTGTTCCTGGCGGCCGCCGCCGATATTCAGAACGAGATGAGCCCGACGGCCTGGGAGGCTTTTTGGCGGACGGCGATCGACGGCGACTCCGCCGAGCGCGTGGCGAAGACGCTCGGGATGACCGCGGGCGCGGTCTACGCCGCGAAGGCGCGGACGATGCGGAAGCTCGTGGAGCGGATCCGTTCGCTCGAGGCGGAGTGGTCGATCGATCCATCCGCGCCCGGTGAACATGACGGGGGGACGCCATGACTCCGCACGACGCCACGCTCCCTCCTGCGTGTGCCGACGACGCCGCGCTCGAAGCGCTCGTCTCGGGAACCCTCCCGCCCGATCGCGAGCGCGTCCTCGAAGCCCATCTCGGCGGCTGCGCCGCCTGCCGCGACCGGCTCGACGCCCTCGCGGCCTCTCCCGAGAGCTGGTCGACGGTCCGCGAGCAACTCTCGGCTGGCGCGGATGCCGACGGGGAGGATGCCGTTCCGCCGATCCCGGCACTTGCGTCGCTGATCCAAAAGATCCTCGCGCCGAGCGACGACGACCGGATGCTCGGCCGCCTCGGGCCCTACGAGATCACCGGGATCATCGGCTCCGGCGGGATGGGGATCGTGCTCAAGGGGCACGACCGGGCCCTCGACCGCTTCGTCGCCATCAAGCTCCTCAGCCCCCACCTCGCCTCGAGCGGCGCCGCCCGACAGCGATTTCTCCGCGAGGCGAAGGCTGCGGCGGCGGTCGTCCACGACAACGTCATCGCCATTCACGGTGTCGACGAGTTCGCCGGTCTCCCCTACCTCGTCATGCCCTACTGCCGGGGCACGACGCTCGAGAAGCGCATCCGCGATGCCGGCCCGATGAACCTCCGCGAGATCCTCCGGGTCGGCCTGCAGACGGCGCGGGGCCTCGCTGCAGCGCATGCCCAGGGGCTCGTCCACCGCGACGTGAAGCCGGCAAACATCCTCCTCGAAGATGGCGTCGAACGCGTCCGGATCACCGACTTCGGCCTGGCGCGAGCCGCCGACGACGCCAGCCTCACCGTCACCGGCCTGCTCGCCGGCACGCCGCACTACATGTCGCCGGAGCAGGCCCTCGGGAAGCCACTCGACGCCCGCAGCGATCTGTTTGCGCTCGGGGCGGTGCTGTTCACGCTTGCGACCGGAAAGCCCCCCTTCAGGGCCGAGTCGAGCCATGCGGTGCTGCGGATGGTGACCGACGTGGAGCCGGCCGACGTGCGCCTCGCCAATCCCGACATGCCGGCCTGGCTGGCGGCGATCATCGGCCGGCTCCTCGCCAAGGATCCCACCGCCCGCTTCTCATCCGCGACCGAGGTGGCGGGGATGCTCGAAGCGTGCCTGGCGCACGTGAACGACCCGCTCGCGATCCCGCTGCCTCCCGAGGTCGTCGGCGCGGCTCCAGCAAAACCCTCTCCGGTAGCACCGGCACCCGACCACCAAGCCACCCCCCGAACCTTCCTCGCATCCCTGAGGCGAATCATGTCCGACCAGCGGCTCCTGTCGATCGCGGCGCTTGTCATCTTCCTGATGGCGCTCCTTCTCCCCTGGCCGATCATGGCCCTCGGCCGTGCCGAGCCGGCGATCATCTACGCCGTCATCGCCATGCTCACGAGCCTCCTCTTCGCCTGGCTCGGCCGCCGCGACTCGCTCGGCCGGCTCGTCCTCAAGCTCGCCGGGACGGCAGCGATCCTCGGTGGCGCGGTCGTGGCCTTTTGGGGCCTCGCCGATTCGGTTCTCTCCGGAGGGCGCCACAACGCCGAGCGTGTCGCCGCGCTCCACGCTCAAAACCTCGCCAAGCAAGCCCAGATGGAGGCAATCGTCAGAACACGAGACGCCATGCAGCCGATGTCGATCCCGGTGCCAACTGCCCCGCGCGTCGCCTCCGGCCCCGATCCGATGCCGGTCGTCGGCTGGCCTGGACACCAAACCCCGGCCGAGATGCCGGTGCTGACGGCGACCGTGCCATCGTCCACGCCGGTGGCCGTGGCCCCGTCGGCTGACATGTCCCCCTTGCCGCAAGGCGATCTCCCCCCCGGGGTGATCCTGCCGTCGGCGGCGGCACCTGTGTTCCCAACATCGCCTCCCCCGATGGGCGCGGTGCCGCCCCGCGGAGGCATGGTCGCCGCCACGGCACCAGCAGCCATGGGCATGGGGGGCTCCGACCTGATGGGCACTGCGGGCGGCCGGGGCATGTACGTGGGAGGTGAGGCACCAGCAGTCATGGGGAGCGCCGACCTGATGACTCAGGGGGGCGTCAGCTTGAGCCTCGGAGGCCCGTTTGGAACCATGAAAAATGAACTCGCCAACTCCCTCGATCGCCTCGACCGCTGGCTCGCGGAGCACCCCCACGAGGCCCTCGCCGAAATCACGATCCGGAGGCCGGGGGCGCTTGCTGCACCCGAGAAGGCGACCCTCGGCCCCGATGAACTCATGGCAACCGACCTCATCGAAGGTCTGGAAGACGCCACGACCTGGCAGCAGCAGTTCACGACCGGTTTCCTTGGACGCTCACTGGCGGAGGTGATCCGTGCTGGCGGTATTCCCGCGCCGCCGACAAACGCCGCGACCGAGATCGGCGTGCAGACGCGTGTCGAGGATGGCGACGGATTCCAGCAGGAGATTTACGTGAGCGGTGAACCGGCGACCGGCGCCGTCACCACCAAGGAACGACGCGTTCGCTTCACGCTCGACGGGACTTTCAGGACGCTCAACCGGACGGTCTGCACAGACTTCCGCGAGGTCGCCCCCGGCATCCGGCTCCCTCGCCGGATCGAGATCGTTTCCTACGACATCGACCCCAACCAGCCGGAGAACGTCATCCCGAGAAAGTCTGTCTCGGTGACGGTCGTCGTGGAGGAGTGGCGGCCGGTGGGAGGCGAGACTCCTGCCGCCGCGGACGTCACTCCGCAGCCTGCCGAAACTCCGGCGTTGCCCGCCGGCGAAGCGCCCGCCGCCGGGGCCGAGGCTATCATCAACGAGGGATGATGCCGGGGAAGTCCGTCGCCTCTCCGCGGAGGATGATTCCATGACCGCAGCCCCTTCGGACACTCGCCAAGCCGATCCCGCGGCACGCCTCGTCGCCATCGCCCACCCGCGCGACGACATCGAGGCGCAGCTGATCACGAATCTCCTCGCCGATGCCGGCATCGAGGCGATGGTCACCGGCGCGACGCTCTCCGGCTTCCGGGCCGAGGCCCCGGCCAATGTCTGCGTCGTCGTGCGGGCAGCCGATGCAGACGCCGCGCGCGAGGCGCTTGCCGCCGCGCGGCCAACGATCGACGACACGGAAGTCGGCGACGACTCCCCCGCCGATCCGCAAGCACCACGGGGACGAGCCCTCGACGTTGTCTTCCCCGCCGCGCTGCTCGTCGGTGGCCTGACGACGCTCGGGATCTTCGGCTGGTGGCTCGCGGGGCTGCCAGGATTGGAGGCCGCGCCGCTCGACTTCGTCATCGCCTTCGGCATGCTCGCACTTCTGTGGCTCGTGTGGCAGAAGCGCCGGGCTTGACCGCGGCGGCGAGCGCCGTTTTCCCACGGCGAAAAAAAGTGGTCATCCCGCGGGCCGGGCTGCGACCATCCTTCTGGTGGCTGATGGGCCGATCAGAAGGGAGAGTCGGAACGACGCGTGGGGCAGGGCGACATCGACTGGGACCGGTTCGTGACCGACCACGCCGAGCGCGTGCTGCGGATCGCTCTGCGCATCGTCGGCCGGCTCGACGACGCCGAGGAGGTCTCCCAGGAGGTTTTTCAGGAGTGTTTTCAAGTCGCAGCGGCCCAAGGCATGCGCGACCCGACGGGGCTTGCCGTGCGCCTCGCGACCGTCCGCTCGCTCGACCGGCTCCGCCGCCGCAAGGCGCGGCCTGCCGACGGCGCTGAACTCCGCGACAGCGACCGCGTCACGGCGATCAGCCCGGTCGAGGAGGCGGAGGCTAAGGAACTGACCGACTGGCTGCGCGACGCCGTCGCCCGCCTCCCGTCGCGCCAGGCGGAAGTGTTTGCGTTGATGGCGCTGGAGCAGGCCTCGCGCGAGGAGGTGGCGACGCTGCTCGGGATCTCCCCCGACGCGGTGTCGACGGCCCTCTGCAAGGCTCGGAAGGAAATCGGTGCGGCGCTCGACCGGCGAAGCGGGGGGCCCATGCGATGAACGACAGGAGGAACGGTGCGATGAACACGCCACACGACACCCCCGCAGACGATTCCCCCGACCGGCGTCTCGACGCCGCCCTCGACGCGATCCGCCGCACGCCCTTCCCCGCGGAGGCTCTTCAGCGCGTGACGAGCGGCGCCCGTCGCCTTGCCGCGGAATCGATCGCGCCGGCGAAAGGCATACGGCCATCGGATCGCCCCGCCATGCCTTGGCCCAGACGGGCGCTCGCGCTGACCGCGGGACTCCTCGCACTCTTCATCGCCGCACTCTTCGTCCCAGGGATCGTCGCCCAGCGGCGCGCCGCGGCGGCGTTCGCCGAGGTGGTCGAGCGCGCGAAGGCGGCGACGAGTGTCCGCTTCACGTCGAGGCAGCGCTTCGGGCCCGGCCCCGTTATGAAAGCCCGGCAATGGGTGGAGGGAAAGCGAGCTCGCTTCGAGATGGTCAACGTGCCGCTCGTGATGGTCTTCGATCTCGATCAAGGCGAGCAGCTGCTCCTCGACACGGCGAACAAATACTTTGAGCGGTCGCACACGAAGGAGATCTCGATGGCCGTCGGCGATCCGGTGGAGCAGTTGGCCCGCGCAGCGGAGCGGGACGTAGAGCCGGTGACGGGTGAGCCCGACTCCTTCCGAGGGAAGTGGGTCTCCGTGCTCGGCATGGCGGACATCCCCGACATGACCGTCGTCGTCGACCACGACTCGCGGCTTCCCACACGGATCGTGATCAGCGACACCGACCCCAAGCACCCCTTCGAGGTCATCCTCGACGACTTTCATTGGAACGAGCCGGTCGACGCGACACGGCTCTCCCTCGATCCGCCGGAGGGATACGAAGCCCGCGAGGGACTCCTTTCCCTTGGAAGCGTCACCGTGGCGCCGATGCCTCCGATCCTCGACGGCCGCGTGATCCACGACCGCGTTCCGGCGGCCGTCTTTTGGAGCGCCGACGGCACGCGTCTGACGACGCTCGTCCGCGATCCCGAAAAGACCGACACCAGCGCGCACGAGCCGAACATGCTCCGGCAGTGGAACCTCGCCACCGGCGAACTCCGCTGGTCGGAGAACGTGGCAGGCGCAGGCCATGCCGCCATGACCGGCGACGGGCGCTTCCTCGCCGACGTCGTCGGCTACGAGGTGCAACTGCGAGGCGCCGAGAGCGGCGCGATCGAGCGCACCTGGACAACCGGCGAACGGCTCGGGCCTCTCGCTTTTTCTCCAGACGGGGCGACGCTTGCAGCGGGGATCATGGAATGGGGCCCCTACGGCGGCCGCGGCGGAAAGATGGCGGGGGGAATCGAATGGTGGGACGTGGCGACGGGGAAGCTCGTCCGTTCGATCGCGCTCGATCTCCCCACGACGCATCTCGCTTGGTCCCCGGACGGCCGCTTTCTCGCGGCGAGCTCCAATGACGGCCCGGTGGGGCTGGTCGACGCCGAAAGCGGCCAGGTCGTGCGCGAGCTCCCTGGGCGGGGGCCACTCGCCTTTTCGTCCGATGGAGCCTGGCTGGCCTGCGTGGCCCCGAGCGCCCCCGACCATCCAGGAATCGGCCGCGTCACGCTCCACCCGCTCACGAGCACCGACACGGAGCCGAGATCGCTCGCCACCGCGGCGGGAAGGTCCGCAAGCACGCTCCTCGATCTCACCTTTTCAGACGACGACGCCGTCCTCGTGGCGGCCGACTGGAACGGCGACGTCACGCTCCTGGAGGTCGACGGTGGCCGCGTCGTCCACACGCTCCGCGACCATGGCGATGGCTTCCTTGGCACCGATCCGGTGCCTGGTGTCCATGTCGTGACCCCCAGCGCCGACGGCCAGACGCTGGCCACCGGCGGCGAGGATGGCACGGTGCGCCTGTGGAGCCCGGGGCAGGGAGGTGGAGCGGTCCGCCGAGAGGATCGATAGACTCGCAGGAGCTTTCCCGCCACCCAGAGCCCCCCCATGGCCACAAGCCTCCTTCTCCTTCTCGACGACATCGCCAGCGTCCTCGACGACGTCGGCGTGATGACGAAGGCGGCGACCGCCAAGACTGCCGGCGTGATCGGCGACGATCTTGCCCTCAACGCCCATCAGGTCGCCGGCGTCGAGCCGGCCCGGGAGTTGGCCGTTGTATGGCGCGTGGCGCTCGGGTCGCTTCGCAACAAGGCGATCCTCGTGCCGGCGGCTCTCGCCCTCTCATGGCTCGCCCCATGGGCCGTCGCGCCGCTCCTCATGCTCGGCGGGGCTTATCTCTGCTACGAGGGAGTCGAGAAGGTTTGGCACTCGATGCTGTCGCGATCGAAGCATGCCGACGGCGGCGTCGCCCCGGATCATGCTCCCCACGCCGGGGACTCTGCTTCGGCCTCACAAACCAAGTCAGAAGCTGAAAAGATCTCCGGTGCGATTCGCACTGATTTCATCCTCTCCGCCGAGATCATCGTGATCACCCTCGGCGTCGTCGCAGGGCAGTCGCTCCGGATTCAGCTGGGGGTGCTCGTCTCCGTCGCCCTGATGATGACCGTCGGCGTCTACGGCGTCGTCGCGGGGATCGTTCGTCTCGACGATCTGGGACTGGCGCTGGCGCTGCGTGGCTCGAAGGGGGTGCGGGCGATCGGGCGGGGGATCCTCGCGGCCGCTCCGTGGTTGCTCCGCGGCTTGTCGGTGGCAGGGACGGCCGCGATGTTCCTTGTCGGCGGCGGGATCATCGCCCACGGCATCCCTGCGATCCATGCGATCACGTCGTCATTTGGCCACGGGGCAGCGCATGAGGCTGCCGGTCAAGCCGCCTGGTGGGGCATCCTCGCCTCGAAGCTCGCCGATGGACTTGTCGGCATCCTCGCAGGGGCTTTCGCTGTGGCCGTGGTCGCCATCGGCACGCGGCTCACGGGGCAAGGGCGGAAGACTTCGCCTCACTGACCTGCCCCGGGGCCACACCTGCGACCGGGGCACGCGAAAACCGCACCCGGACCTCGGGGTGGGTCGTGTAGAGGCGATGGCGCGTGCCGTCGGGAATGAGGAGCGAGCTGCTCGTGCCGGGATGGGCGTCATCGACCGGCACGATCGGATTGCCTGCGTACTTCGTCCAGTGGACGAGGTCGTCGCTCCGGGCGATGCAGGTGCACCACCGCCCCCGCTCTCCCAGGGCACTGGCGTGGTAGTAGGCGTAATACCGCCCGCGGTGCTTGACGATCTGATCGACCGCGATCATCCGCGTGTCGTAGGGGTCGGGGCCGAGAGGGATGACCGGATCGTCGGTGACGTTCGTGAAGGTGACGAGGTCCGGCGATGTCGCCACCCAAATCCCCTGATCAGCGCGCTCGTAGAACAGCCACCACACCCCCTTCTCATGCCACACCGCCGGCGTGCCCCGCGGCCCCTCCGGAATCGGCGCTCCCGTTGCCAAGCGGATATCGAGCGGCCCGCGTTCTTCCCAGGCCAGGCCGTCGGAGGAGACGAGGAGGTGGGCGATGTCCCCCTCCCCTTCGGCAAACATCACCAACCGTCCCGCATCGCGAACGACACACATGTCCTCGATCCAGTCGCCCTGGACGAGTGGCCCGGCCGGATCGCGCGTCCAGTTGAGGCCATCGGTGCTCGTGGCGTGGCCGAGGAGTCGGAGCGGGCTCTTGTCGTCGTTGTAGCCGGTGTACCAGAGCCGCCAGCGGTCGGGCCCTTCGCGGCGGATCCACCCCCGCTCGCGGATATTTTTATCCCACGCCCCGTCGCCGCCGCCGGCAAACAGCGGCACGGCAGAGGCAGGGCCGAAGTCGACAAGCTCGGTGGGAAAGTTCGCAGCCTCATCGGCCCGGCAGGGGAGCGCCGCGACCAAGGCGAACAGGAAGAGAAACGTGGGGATCAAGCGAGTGATCATGGTGGTGTGATGATACTTGGATTTCGCGTCGCACGAGTGTCTCACCTCAGCGGCCTGGAGCGAGGGGTCGCCCGTGTTCCGAGAGCCGGCCTCGCCGGTCAGCGCAGCCCGGAGGGCGAAAGCGCAAGCGGCGCGGAGAGAGCGGAGGGCATGGATGCCCTCCGCGAACGTCCGGCGACGGGACACGGGCGACCCCGAAGCAACGCTCGAGCCAGACCCTGAGTCCAGCCGTCATTCACCGCAGTAAGATTAGTGACGACACGGCACTGGAGGTGTCGCTCTTTTCCTGCAACCGAGCCATTCGATCGATGCCCCTTCCCCCGCGCCGTTCGTCGCTCCGTCGCCAACTGGTCCTGCCAGTGGTGGGGCTGCTGTTGGCCGGGGTGCTCGCCAATGTCGCCTTCGCCTCGTGGCTCGCCGCGCGGCGCGCCGCCGACGTCGCCCGGCAGCATGAACAGCAAGTGGTCGAAACGCTCGCCGCCTCACGTGTCACGCTCACGCTCCCTGTCCTCGAAACGCTCGCCCGCCTCACCAAGAGCCGGTTCGTCGTCTGGAATCCTGTCGATGGCTCACTCGGTGCAACGACGCTCGGGCCCGGGGAGCGGGATGAGCTCTCGGCCTCCGGTGTTGCCGCGGCGCTCGAGCGCGGCACGACGACGCTCGGTGGCCAGGCGTTCCGGGTGGCGACGGTGCGATCGGGGAGTGTGAGGCCGGAAACGGTCGTCGTCCTCACGCCGCAGCAGTCGATCGTCTCGCTCGTGTTGGAATCGTCGTGGCCGCAACTCGCCGTCGCCGCCATCACGCTTGTGTTCCTCGTGCCCGCCACGCTCGCAGCCACCGGCAGACTCTCCCGCCGCATCGGCGCGGTCGAGCGCCGCGTCGCCGCGATCGCCTCAGGAGAGTTTGGCGGGAGCGCCGGGGAACCAGGGGCGGATACCAAGAGCCTGGCGATCGACGACGAAATCGGCAGGCTCACCCATGGCGTGGAGCAGATGAGCGGGCAACTCGGCCAGCTTCGGGCCCGCCTCCTCTCAGGCGAGCGGGAACGGCTCCTCGGCCAGCTCGCCGCCGGGTTTGCCCACGAGCTCCGCAACGCCGTCACCGGCGCGCGACTCGCCATCGATCTCCACCGCAGCCGCTGCCAGGCTTCGTCCACCGATGGCAGCCTCGCAGTGGCGATCAAACAGCTCGCGGTCGTCGAGGAGGAGGTGCGGGGGCTGCTCGCCCTCGGGAAGCGCACCGAGTCGAAGCCCGAACCACTCGCCATCGACAAGGTGTTCACCGAGGTGGCCGACCTCGTCTCGCCGCGCTGCCAGCATGGTGGCACGACGCTCGACGTCGAGATGCCGACCGGGATCTCGCTCGTCGCCCGGCGCGACAGCCTCCGGGCGGCGCTGCTCAACCTCGTCGTCAATGCGATCGACGCGGCGGGGCGTGGGGGGACCGTCCGACTCGAAGCCCGGGCCTCAGGAAATGACGTGCGGCTTTCCGTCACTGACACAGGCCCCGGCCCTCCGGAACATCTCCAGGCCACGCTCGCCGAACCGTTCGTCACCGGAAAGCCCGAGGGGATCGGCCTCGGGCTGGCGATCGTCACGGCGGTGGCCGAAGAACATGGCGGCAGGCTCGAATGGGGGAGAGCCAACGACCACACCCGTTTCACCATCGTCCTTCCGGCCGGTGCGGCGTCGCCCCCCTCTCACGGTCACCACTCCAAGGCCACCATCAGCCCATGAGCCGCATTCTCATCGTCGACGACGAGCCCGCGATCGGGTGGAGCCTCGGCGAGCTCCTCAACGACCGGGGCCATGCTGTAAAGACCGCCGCAAGCGCCGAAGAAGCGCTCGAGATCTGCCGGCGATTCACCCCTGAGCTTGTCCTCCTCGATGTCCGCCTCCCCGGCCGCGACGGTCTCTCCGCGATCCCCGACTTCCGCGCGCTTGCTCCCACAGCCCCGATCGTCGTCATGACGGCCTTCGGCGATCTCGACACGGCCGTCCGGGCGGTCGAGGCTGGCGCCGCCGAGTATCTCGTCAAGCCGTTCGATTCGACGCAGGTGACGTCGATCGTCGATCGGCTCCTCGACCGAGGCGTCACGGCCACGGCATCGCCCCCGCCCCCCGGAGGCCTTGTCGGTAATTCAGGCGTCATGCAGCGTGTGTTCGCGCGGGTGGCGCTGGCCGCCTCGAGCGAGTTGCCGGTGCTCATCACCGGCGCCACCGGCACCGGCAAGGAGCTTGCCGCCCGCGCCATCCATGCCCACTCGGCGAGGCGCTCAGGGCCCTTGGTCGCCGTGAATCTCGCTGCCCTGCCGCCGGCGCTCGTCGAAGGGGAGCTCTTCGGCCAGGCAAAAGGGGCCTTCAGTGGGGCGACGGCGCGCGACGGGCTGTTTGCGAGTGCCGATCGCGGCGTGCTGTTTCTCGACGAGGTGGGGGACGCGGCGGCAGAGGTGCAGGCCCGACTCCTGCGGGTGCTCGACGCGCGGGAGATACTTCCGGTCGGCGCGTCGGCGCCTCGCCGAGTCGACGTCCGCGTGATCGCCGCCACCAATCGCGATCTCGCTGCCGACGTCGCGGCCGGCCGGTTCAGGGCCGATCTCCTCCACCGTCTTCGCGTCTTCTCCGTCGAGATGCCTCCACTTTCGGCGCGGCTCGACGACATCCCGGCGCTCGTCGCCCACTTTCTCTCGGGCAGTCCAGGCTGCGGCCCGCTTCAGGCGGCCTCGGAGGACTTTCTCGAGTCGGTCCGGGCCCGCCCCTGGCCGGGGAACGTCCGCGAACTCAAGGCCGCCGTCGACGTCGCGGCGGTGATCGCCCGTGGCGGCACGCTCCGCCCCGAGCATCTTCCCCCACCGCTCCCCGGCGCCGCGGGAGCCGCCGTGGGGGAGGGCACCCTGGAGACGTCAGGCGACGGAGAAGCCACCGCCGAGGCCCGCCTCGAGCGGGCGATCCGCGATTGGGTGGCCGCGCAGCTCGGCGGCACACAGCCTCGCGAGGGCTGGCTTCACGAGGATTTTCTGAAGGCGGCAGAGGCGACGCTCATCGACGAAGCACTCGCCCGCACCGGCGGCAACCGCACCGCCGCGGCCAAGCTCCTCGGTCTCGACCGCTCCACCCTCCGCGGCAAACTGCCGCGGGGGTGACAGAGGGGGCGACCGTGGGGACGTCGCGCGGTGAATCGTTCGCCAGCGGGGGGGAAAGTTTCGCCGCCCAGGCATTTCCACAGGCGCACAGCCGATGATGGCGGATGTTCGGCTCCCGTTGGTTTCCCTCCTCGCTCGCACGCCCCATCCAGCCATGCCCCACGCTGCCCCCCACGATCGTCGCCCCGCGCGGGCCTTCACGCTCGTCGAGTTGCTCGTCGTCATCGCCATCATCGGCACGCTCGTCGGCCTCCTCCTGCCGGCCGTCCAATCGGCCCGCGAGGCCGCCCGGCGGATGCAGTGCAGTAACAACTTGAAGCAGCTGGCACTGGCCTTCCAAAACTACGAGTCGTCCCGGAAGCAACTGCCGCTGGCCTACACCAATCCCAATGGCGCGACGAAGTTCCACTCCTGGGCGCCATTCCTCCTCCCGTACGTCGAGGAGGCAAACCTCGTCAGCCAGTACACGTTCGCCACCGAATGGTGGAAGAGCCCCAACCGTGAGATCGTCATCAACCAGCTCGCCGTCGTTCAATGTCCATCGACGCCGTCAATCAACCGCATTCAGGACAAGCCGGAGACAACCCCGCCCAACAAGACCGGCGCCTGCGGCGACTACTTTCCGCCCACCGGCATTCATCCCGTCGACGCCAACGGATTTCTCGCCGCCGACGAGAAGGTGACGGGAGACACGCGCGGCGTCGTCTGCTGGTGGAGCGACGGCACGAAGGCGACAGTCGCCGGGCTCAACAACGGCGGCCCCGCCAACACGTCCAATCGCTTCAACGACATCATCGACGGGCTCTCGAAGACGATCCTCATGGCCGAGTGTGCCGGTCGCGAGGATGTCTACCGGGGGCGGAAGAAGTATGCCGTCGATTACACCGGTGTTTCAGGCAAGAAGATTCGGGCCCGCGGCGGCGCCTGGGCAACGACCGACAACGCCTTCATGATCGGCTCGGTGAAGCCGTGGGACGCCTCGTTCGGCGACATCCCCACCCCGCCACGGATCAATTCCTCGAACGAATGGGGGCACGCGTTCTACGCCTTTCATCCCCAGGGGACGAACGTCGCCATGGCTGACGGTTCGATCCAGTTTCTCACCGAGGACACGCCGCTGCGACTCCTCTGCACGCTCGTGACGCGGGCCGGCGGCGAAACGGCCACGGCGCCGTGAAGGCGCGACTGATCTGTGGACATCCCTCTCGTCTCCCGCACGCGGGCAGCAAAGCCCAAGGGCCAAGGCGCCATGCGTGACGCCTGACGCCGCCAGCGAGGGGTCGCCCGTGCTCCGAGAGCCGGCGTAGCCGACAAGCGGAGCCATGGATGGCGGAGCGCAGGCGGGTCCGAGTGAGCGAAGGCCACGAAGGCCGAAGCGAACGTCCGGCGACGGGGCACGGGCGACCCCGAAGCCTCGTTTGAGCCCTTAGCCGAGAAGCACCCACGCACCCGAACCTGTGGGTGGCTCGTCGGCGGGGCCGGCAAAAGTTTCGTCGTTCCTCGGAGGCACCTCGTCACTCCTCAAGCGTTCGCCGATCCCCGCCTCGCCTGCGCGGTGGCAAGAACGCTGAACTTGAAACGCCGACTTGCCCCGAACGCCGTCTTGAAACAAAACCGGCCCGGCGGGAATCGAGCCCGCCGGGCCGGTCTGGCATTCGTGGCCTGAGATCAGCGCCGACTTACGGCTGCTCGGGAAGCCGGCCGGTCTCGACCGCGGGCGTCGGGCCGGTGCAGGCCCGCATGAAGGCGACGAGATCGGCCTTCTCCTGAGCGGTCAGCTTGAGCGGCTTGATCTTGTCGGAGAGGTTCGGGTTGGCATGGCCCCCCTTGTCATACCACTCCACCACTTCCTCGAGCGTGGCGAGCGACCCATCGTGCATGTAGGGGGAGGTGAGAGCGACGTTTCGCACCGTCGGCGTCTTGAACGCGCCCTTGTCCTTGGGGTCCTTCGAGATAACGAACCGGCCGAGATCGGGCTCGGCCTGGTCCATGCCGATGCCGAGGTTGTGGTACTTCTCGTCGGCGAGGTTCGCGCCGACGTGGCAGGCGGTGCAGTTCCCCTTCTCGGTGAAGAAGATATCGCGACCGCGCTTCGCCGATTCCGACATCGCGAACGTCGCCGCCGCGGCCTTCGCCTCGGCGTACTTCTTCGCCAGATCCTCGTCCTCCTTGATGTCGTCCTCATCGACGTCGGCAAAGGGGCGGAGTTGCTCGCCGTAATCGTAGGGCGACGGGCCGGTGACGAGGACGCGTTCGAAGGCGGCGATCGCCTGGCCGACGGCATCGATCGAGACGCCACCGAAGATCTTCTTGAACTGCTTTTCGTAGACGGGAATGCCCTTGAGCCGCTCGACGGCCCCTTCGTGGGTGAACCCCATCTCGCCCGGATTGGCGATCGGGCCCACGGCTTGGGCCTCGAGGGAATCGGCCCGGCCGTCCCAGAACTGCGCTCCGGAGAGGATGCGGTTGTAGGAGACGGGAGAGTTGCGACCGCCGAGTTGATCGCGGATGCCGAGGCCGGTCTTCGTGTGGGCGCCGTAGCCCTGGGCGGGATCGTGGCAGCTGGCGCAGCTCACGGTCGCATCCGCCGAGAGGCGGGGATCGAAGTAGAGCTGGCGGCCAAGTTCGATCTTGGCGCGGGTGAGCGGATTCTTGTCGAGGCCGGTGATCTGACCGGCCCCCTGCGAGAGCCCCAGCGGCAGCACCGGCTCGAGGACCGCCGAGTTTTTCGGATCGGCGAGCCAGCGGTCGATCTGCTCGACCGTGATCGGCCCGCTGCCAGGGACGCCGGCGGTGAGGGAGGCCTCGCCGAGCATCGCCGTCTCGGCGGTGGCCGATCCGGTGGCGAGGCCGGCCACGAGGAGCCCCCCGAGGAGGCCTTCGACGAACCGGGAACGGACGCGGCACGCGGTCGGGAACGACTTCATCAGGCCCATAGAAGACTCCTCGAAGGTTGGTGCGGATCCGGCGGGCGTCCGCCTGCGGCGCCACGACGCCAGAACAAAGCTCTCCATCGACAACACCGTCCAAACTCTCGAATTCTAACACCCTGGCCCCGGGCGGCGACTCCCCTGGCCCCCCCCATGCTGGAAAACCCGGGGGTTTGGCGAACCGACCGGGGGGTTCCAGCCCCACACCCACCCGATTCTTTCATCCCCAAACAGCCCCCCCTACAATCGGGACCGGTGCTTTTTCATCGGTTCGATTTCTCGGTTTTCCCCTCGGAGCGTTTTCTCGAATGGACATTCTCGGTGAGATCCTCAAGCAGGTTCTGGAAGGTGCCGCCCAGGGCCAGCAGCAGCCGCAGCAGCGTGCCCCGCAACCGCAGCAGCGCGCTCCGCAGCCCCAGCAGCGTGCCCCGCAGGGGGGGCCCCAGGGGATGCCCTCGCCGAACGATCTCGGTGAGATCTTCAAGCAGATCTTCGGCGGCAACGACGCCCAGAAGCTCCCCGAGGTGGTGAAGCAGTTCGAGGAGAAGGGGATGCGGGACGAGGTCGACTCGTGGGTCCGCACCGGGCCGAACAAGCCGATCGACCGCCGGAAGATCGAGGACGTCTTCGGCGATCGCGAGCTCAACGATCTCGCCCGCAGCAAGGGGATCGATCCCAACGATCTCGCCGAGGTGCTCGCCAAGTACATCCCGAAGATCATCGACGAGCTCACCCCCTCGGGACAGGTCCAGCGGCGGCATTGATCCGCGTCCGGTCATCAGGCTTTCCGAGACAGGCTCCCCGGTGTGCGTTGCCGCCCAGGCAGCGCACGCCGGGCGTCGGGACCGGCACGACTCCCCCGCGGCGATGCCCCGGACGTATGCTGGTCGGACTCATGCACGTCCCTGCCAGCCAAACGAAGAGCCCGTGCCGCCGCCGCGGATCTGTCGCGGCGGCTCGGTGCCTCGTGCTTGTCACCGCCGCGCTCCTCATCGGCATTCCCTGGTTGCCTCTGCCGGTTGCCGCGCGCGAAGCCCGCGGCGAAATGCAGGCTGCCATCCGGGACGCGCGCTCCTGCTCCTGGCTCGAGGATCCACGGGCGCCGTCGGAGACCCCGGCGGAGATCGAGCCGGCGACAGGACGTCGCTGGTCGTGGCGGTCGCAGCGGCGCGCGAGCCGGCGGCGAATGGCGGCCGAGCGGGCCCTGGCGGTGGAGGCTGACGAAGAGGCATCCGCGAGCGATCCTGGCGACGACACCCGCCGAGGGGCCGGCCTCACCCTCCGCGACCAACCCTACAGAGAGCCCGATCCCGGTGGGCGGAGACGTTTCGACATCACCCTCCCGGGACGCTGCCCGGGACCAGTGCCGCTGGTCGTTTGGATCCATGGCGACACCTGGCGCGACGGCACGAAAGCCGACTGCCCCATTACCTGGCTGGCGCTCGAGGGTTACGCCGTCGCCAGTATCGGCTACCGCACCAGCGATCTCGCCCGGTTCCCGGCCCAACTTGACGACTGCCGCGCGGCGATCGCCGAGATCGTCCGCCGCTCCGGGGAATGGGGCCTCGACCCAACGCGGATCGCCGTCGTCGGCCATGGCGGTGGCGGGCACCTCGCGGCGCTCGTCGGCCTCGCCGACGATCCCGCCGACGACGAAGCTGCGGTCCCTCGGGCCCCAACGGCCGCCGTGGCGCTCCTCTCGGCCCCCACCGATCTGCCGAACCTCGGGCCGGAACACGACCGCCCCCGCTCGCCAGCGAGCCTCCTCGTCGGTGGGCCGCTGCCAGAGGTGCGGGAGGCGGCCCTCCGGGCGAGCCCCGTGTGGCACGTCTCCCCGGACGATCCGCCCTGCCTCGTCATCCACGGCACGGCCGATCCCGCCGTGCCGGTCGATCAAGCTGTCCGGCTCGACGCCGCGCTCTCCGCCGTCGGCGTGCCTTCGACGCTCCTGCTCCTCGATCGTGTCGGCCATGTCGCCACCATCGGCCGCGACTCTCCCGCCGGGCGCGCGATCCTGGAGTTTCTCGATGCGGCCCTCCGTTCCGCCGCCGCCGACGCCACGGAGGCCGCCGATGCGTCTCAAGCGCCGTGACCTGCTCCGCGGAGGCGCGGCGCTCGTCACGGGGGGCTCCCTGATGGCGGGCATCGACGGCCTCTCCCTGACTCCCTTCCGGCTCGACGTCAGCCACCATCAGCTCGGAGTTCCCGAAACGCTCTCGGCCAATCCGGCGGCGCCCACCGCGCTTGCCCCTGCCGAGAGCCGAAGGCTGCGGATCGCGCATGTTTCCGATCTCCATCTCCACCGTGTCGGGCCGCTCGAGGAAAAGGTCCTCGAAGCACTCCACAACCTCGCCCCCGATCTCCTCGTGATCACCGGCGACAGCCTCTCGGCAGCGCGGGGCGAGGGGGCGCTGCTCGACTTTCTCGCCGCCTGCCCCGACGTGCCCCATCGGCTCGCGATCCTCGGCAATTGGGAGATCAGCTCCGGTGTCCCCGTCGCGCGACTGCGGGCCCATCACGAGCGGCATGGCTTCGATCTCCTCGTCAACCGCTCGGTGAATCTCGCCGTGGCCGATCGCTCGGTGCGGGTCACGGGCTTCGACGACTTCCGCCAGGGGCGACCCGATCCGGTCGCGGCCCTTTCCGGCGAAGAGCCCTGCGATCATCACCTCGTCCTTGCCCACTGCCCGATCCATCGCGACAAGCTCGCGCTCCCCGCCGAACATCCAGCCGACCTTGTCCTCTCGGGGCACACGCACGGCGGGCAGGTAGCGCCGGGGGGCGTCGCACTCCTCACGCCGCCGGGGAGTGGTCGGTATGTCGCTGGCTGGTACCACGACGGCGGTCCGCCGCTGTTCGTGTCGCGCGGCATCGGCACGTCGACGCTCCCGATCCGCATCGGGGCGGTCCCGGAGCTTGCGTGCATCGACTGGCATCTCGCCTGAGCGGGGGCGACGGTCGCGCCGGGCGAGACCGTCGCGCGTGGCTGCGTCATCGCCGCCCCAGCCGTCACGATCGCGCCAGCCCGCCTTTCTTCTCCCTCTTGTGCAGTCGCCCCCAGGATCCGTCGATACCTTCCCGGCGGGACGGAAGCCTCCCGCCACCATCTATCACCGCATACCGTCATCCATTCACCAGGACCGCCCACACGCCATGCCCACCCCCCGCCGCAAGACATCCTCGGGAGCCGTTCAGAACCCTCTCGAAACCTATCTCCGTGACATCAACGACACGTCGCTTCTGACGGCGGACCAGGAGAAGGAACTGGCGGTGGCGATCGGCAAGGGGGATGCCCAGGCCCGCGATCACATGGTCCGCGCCAACCTCCGCCTCGTCGTCAACATCGCCCGCGGCTACGCCAACCGAGGCCTGCCGCTCCCCGACCTCATCGAGGAGGGGAACCTCGGGCTCCTCCGAGCCGTCGAGGGCTTCGACCCGCGCGTCGGCACGCGTTTCAGCACCTACGCCAGCTACTGGATCAAGCAGTCGATCAAGCGTGCCCTGATCAACTCCGGCAAGACGATCCGCATCCCCGCCTACATGGTGGAGCTGCTCTCGAAGTGGCGCCGGGCGACGGCCCGGCTTCTCGACTCGCTCGGCCGCACGCCGACACCGGAAGAGGTCGCCCGCAGCCTCGGGCTCGCCCGTAAGAAGCTCCCGATCATCAAGAAGGCGATCCACATTCATCAGGCCTCGCCGCAGACCGAGCAGGCCGACGGCGGCTGGTCGCTCGGCGACCTGATCCGCGACGAGAACACGAAGTGCCCGGCAGATGTCCTCCTCGACGAGGACACGATGCGCCACGTCCTCCGCCGCATCGAGCTTCTCGATCACCGAGCCGCCACGATCCTCAAGCTCCGCTTCGGCCTCGGCGGCGGAGATCCGATGACGCTCAAGGAGATCGGCGGCGTCCTCGGGCTGACCCGCGAACGCGTCCGTCAGATCGAGTCGGAGACCCTCGCCACCCTGGCCGCCGAACTCGACGGCGTCCCCCGGGCGAAGATCCGCCTCCGCCACGGGGCTTGACCGCCCCCCGGTACCGGGCACACAACACAGTGCCCTTGCCCCCCGACGCTTCCGACACGCCTCATCCGCGGAGCCTTTTCGTGCCCCACGCCGCCGTCGATCTCGCCGCCTTCATCCGCCCGGTACCCGACTTCCCCAAGCCGGGGATCTTGTTCCGCGACATCACACCGCTCCTGGCCGATCCGGCGGCGCTCGTCGCGGCGGTGCGGCTGATGGCGGCCCCGTGGCGCGAGGCCGGGATCACCGCGATCGCGGCCGTGGAGGCGCGCGGATTCCTGTTCGCGACGCCGATGGCGATCGAACTCGGCGTTGGCGTGATCCCGGTGCGGAAGCCGGGGAAGCTCCCGGCCGAGACGATCGAGCACGAATACGACCTCGAGTACGGCCGCGACAAACTCCAGATGCACACCGGCATCCTGAAGAGCGGCGCCCGGGTCCTCGTCGTCGACGACGTCCTCGCCACCGGCGGCACGGCCGAAGCCTGCATGCGGCTGATCGAGGCGGCCGGCGGCACGGTGGCCGGCGCCTCGTTCCTCGTCGAGATCTCCCCCCTCGACGGCCGCAAGCGCCTCAGGCCCCACCGGGTCGAAAGCGGGATCATCTACTGACATCCCGGCCGACACCCGCGTCGCCCGCGGAGGTGGAGGCCGATGGGTCGCTCCCGCCGCGCCCAGCGGCCCTCAGGCGACTTCACAGACGCGCTCTGACCTTCCCCAGAATGGCATCGACCGGCGCTTCGAAGTCGGCGTTCACGTCGTCAGCCTCCCCGGCGACGCTGTCGTAGTCGATCAGTCCGATCTTCCCGGCCTCGGCAAGGTATCGCGGGGCCATCCGCGGCGTGGGCCACACTTCGAGATAATAGGGGCGCTTCGTCGCTGCCATCACATTCGCCATGGCTGCTCCATGAGCCCCCACGATGAGACTTGCCGACCTCATCGCGGCGAACTGATCCCCCAACGTCAGCTTGGAACACTCCACCTTCTCGAATCCAAGTTCGGCGAGCCCTTTCGTCAGCTCCGGCTCATTCAAGACGCGTCGCTTCGTGGCGTCGGCTCGGCTGACGTAGATACGGTCGGAAAACGTTCTCCCTGTGGGAAACAGCTCGGGGGTCTTCTCTTGATGGAAGCGGATGAACGCACCTGGGAGATAGCCGATGGAGCTCGCGGCATGGCGTTTCCAGGGGAGCAGGCTGCGCCCCAGGAAAGGCAGGTGGTGGTAGGTCTCGCACCGGTAGCGATGCCACCGCGAGCATTTCACGAAACTGACGTTCGGAGCGATGGCCTTGATCAGGGTCTTGATGTCGGCCGACCAGTCGTGGCAATGCAAGAGCTTTATCGGACGGCTCGACAACGTCGGGTGGCGGAGAGCCCACAGCCTGCCGTGGACATCGACGAGCCGATGGTAGTGATTCGCCTGACTCCACTTGAAGTCCGCGCACACCGATTCCCCGTCGATGGTCACGACGGGATAGTCGTGCATCCGGGAGAGCACGTCGTCTTGCCGCTTGTCGTCGTAGAGCGTGCTCGCGATGGCGACGTTCGCCTGGGCCGCGGCACTGAATACCGGCCAAACGACGGCGTCTGAGAAGGTCACCACGCTGTGATGCGCCCCGGCGTTGCGGTCGCCGCAGTCGAAGTCGGGACCGTCGAGAACGATCCGATCCGACGCGTGGCCCTCGGCGACGGAAGTGCAACGGCCGCCCGAGCGCCGAAACATCCACGACAACATGGCTCGAAGTCCCGTCACGGGATCGCTTCCTGCGGGCGGTCATCGACAGACGCGTGACATGGACCCCATCGCCTCGACTCCCGGCGGCACCGTCGCCGGCGCCTCGTTCCTCGTCGAGATCTCCCCCCTCGACGGCCGCAAGCGCCTCGGGCTCCACCGGTTCGAAGGCGGCAGCATAGCCCGTCATCCCGCGGGGGGTGGAGGAGCCTTCGCCCCCTTCCAGACGGCTCAAGACCGGCTGTGCCGGGTATTCCGAGGCGGGGGAAACAAGGCCGGGACGGTTTTTCTTGGACCCGGCCCGTGCCCGAACTAGGCTTGGATGCTTGCGATCCGGTTCCCCCTCGGGTGACCGGGCCAGCCCGTTTCCTTAGCCCGCCCCGCCCCGCCCCTGCCCCGGAGCCTCTCCTCCGTGAACATGCTCACTCCGCCGGTGATCCTCGGCATCGGCATCCTCGCCGTCCTCGCCGGCCTGGTCATGCTCCTCCTGGTCGCCAACTACGGCCAACTCTGGTTTCAGGCCTACTGGTCGAAGGCGCCGGTGACGTTCCTCGAGCTCCTCGGGATGAGCCTCCGGAAGGTGAACGCGCGGACGATCGTCCAGGCGAAGATCATGGCCACCCAGGCAGGGCTCGGCCGGGAGATCTCCGCCCGCAAACTCGAGGCCCACTACCTCGCCGGCGGCGACGTGCCGCGCGTCATCCGGGCGCTGATCGCCGCGCAGCGGGCCGACATCGATCTCGACTTCGATCGAGCCTGCGCCATCGATCTGGCCGGCCGCGACGTCCTCGACGCCGTCCAGACGAGCGTCAATCCGAAGGTCATCGACTGCCCCGATCGCGTGAGTGGCAAGTCGACGCTCTCGGCCGTCGCCAGAAACGGCGTCGAACTGAAGATCCGGGCCCGCGTCACGGTCCGCACGAACATCTCACAACTCATCGGCGGAGCCACCGAGGAGACGATCATCGCCCGGGTCGGCGAAGGGATCATCACGTCGATCGGCTCGGCCGAGAGCCACTTCGACGTCATGGAACACCCCGACACGATCTCGAAGGCGGTGCTCCAGCGCGGCCTCGACGCCCAGACGGCCTTCCAGATCGTCTCGATCGACATCGCCGACATCGAAGTCGGCGAGAACATCGGCGCCCGCCTCCAGGCCGATCAGGCCGAGGCCGACACCCGCGTCGCCCGAGCCAAGGCGGAGGAACGGCGGAGCATCGCCATCGCCCGCGAGCAGGAGATGAAGGCCTCCACCGCCGAGAATCGGGCCAGGGTGCTCCAGTCGGAGGCCCTCGTCCCGAAGGCGATGGGAGAGGCTTTCCGGGCCGGCCGGCTCGAATCGGTCGGACCGCGAAGCGGCCTCCCCGCGCCGGCCTGACGAGAGGCTCGAGGCACGGCTGATCGCGGAAGATCGACGGAGGCACGCCTCCCGTGGGCCCAGGCTCTCTTCAGGCCGCGCCGTCCCCCCAGGTTTCCAGGACTCCCTTCCCCGCGGGCCAGCGTCCCGAGGTTGCCGGCCTTGCCGCCGGGAACGACAGGGGGATTCATTGGAACTTTGCCGGAAGATTGGCCGATACCTCTTCCGTGGACGCTTGTGTGCGCCGGTTCGCCGGCTGCCTCCTCCGGTGGAACCGGTGTGCGTCCGCTTTCGAGCCACTCCGAACCCAAGCACGGGAGCTTCGACATGGCCATGCGGAAACTGCGCGTTTACACCGGACCTGACCTCGAATCGACGAGCCGGTCGGTCGTTCAGGAGTCCCAGCGGGCCGAGACGGTGCGGGTTACCCTCGGTGAAGTCCTCCCGCTCCTCGCCGACGCCGTGGCGAGCGACCGGACGTGGCTCTCCGACTTCGCCGACGACGACATCACGATCACCTCCGATCTGTTCGACGTCCTTCAGGCCTACCGGCACTTCCGCCGCCCGAGCGCCTGACCGGGGCCCCCCGCCCCACCGCCGCCGATCACGGTGGTAGACTTTTTCTGTTTTCCGCGGGGGGGATGATCTGCATCGAGGGCCTCGAAG
>CANGGT010000027.1 GCA_947453375.1 Planctomycetaceae bacterium | reverse complement strand
CTCATCGAGCTCCTCGGTGATCCCAACGGCTGGCACCGAGACACCGCCCGTCGGCTCCTCGTTGAGCGGAACGATCCCGATGCGGTGCCGCTCCTCCACGAGGCGGCCCGGGAGTCGGCATCGCCGCTCGCGCGGGTTCATGCGGCGCACGTCCTCTCCGCGCTCGGCCTGCTCGAGGCCGCCGACCTTCTCCCCATGCTCTCAAGCCGCGACTCGATCGTCCGCGCCGCGGCAGCGGCGCTCGCCGAGAGGATCGTGCCCGCCGATGCGGCCCCCCCGGCGGAGCTTGTTCGGGCGCTTGCGGACCTTGCCGCGAGCGAACCGCAGGCCTCCGTCCGCCTGCCATTGGCGCTCGTCGCCGGGGCTCTTCCTTCCGAGCCGCGCCTCGCGATCCTCCGCACGCTCCTCGAGCGCGACGGGGCCGATCCCTGGTGCCGCTATGCGGCGTTCACGTCGCTGCATGGTGACGCGGCGGAGATCGTCGCGGCGTGGCTCGATTCCCCGCAGAGCCTGGCATCGAAAGGAGCCGCGGCGGCGCTGCCGGGGCTTGTAGCGCAGGTGGGACGCAAAGACAACGCGGCGGAGCTTTCGCGGATCGTCGCCGGCATCGACAGGCTTGCTGGAGCGCCTGCCGCAGGGGCCACCGACACCCGACCGACCGCCACGGCGCTTCTCGGGGAGCTTGCCTCGGCGCTTGCTGCCACTGGATCGGACGTTACCAAGATCGAGCCACTCGCCACGACGCAGGCGCTCGTCAATCGCCTCGGCGACTACAACCGCCAGATCGCGCTCGATCGCAAGGCCGACGTGGCCCGGCGGATACGGGCCGTGCGCGGGCTTACCAATCCGGCCGATCTTGAAAAACTGCTCGTCGCCGAGGAGCCGACGGAGCTGGTCACGGCGGCGATCCAAGTTCTCGATCGATCCCGCGATCCGGGGGTCGGGGGGATGCTCGTCGCGGCGATTCCCCGGCTCTCGGTCGAGGCCCGCCAAGCGGCGGCGGTGGCGCTCTCCCACGATGCCGCGCGGGCGACGGTGTTCCTGGAGGCGATCGACGCGGGGCGCTTCGCGGCGGCCGATCTCGACCGGCAGACGGCCGCGGCCCTGTGGGCCTTTCCAGAGAGGAGTGTGGCGGGGCGTGCTGCGGAGGTCCTCGGACCCCCGCCGCCGGTTGACCGGGAGTCACTCGTGGTCGCCTACCGGGCGAGCCTGCCGGCAAAGGGAAGCGTCGACGCGGGGCGGGTGATCTTCAAGAAGCAATGTGTCGGCTGCCATCGTGTCGAGGGGGAGGGACGCGAGACTGGACCGGCGCTTGCGGCCGTGCAGGCCCGGGGCCCCGAGGCGATGCTCTTGGCGATTCTCGATCCCAACCGCGAGGTCCTCCCCGCCTACCATGCCCACGCAGCGATCGATGCAAACGGCCGCATCGTCACCGGCGTCGTCACGGCGCAGTCGGGGGGAAGCGTCACGCTCCGCACTGCCGACGGGGTCGACGTCACGCTCCCCCGGGAGGATCTCGAGAGCTTCACGAACACGAAGCGATCGCTCATGCCCGAGGGGTTTGAGAAGACGATCGACGCCCGGGGGATGGCCGATCTGATCGCCTATCTCATGCAGGCGAAGTGATACTCGAGTGAATGTCCTGCGGCGTGTTCAGCGAGCGGCCGCGGTTGCAGCCCGCATCTGCAGGCCGATGTCGTCGTTCCCTGCGTCGTGCTCCGCGTCGGGAGGCTGCGGGCCGCCGTCGTCCTCGCCGTCGGGGCCGACCGACCAGACCAGAAACTCTTCCGGCGTCACTTTCAGCCGGAGCGGCGCGTCGGTTGCGAACGGGTCGAGCGGCAGGGTGGGGAGCTCACCGGGCACGAGGGCGTCGAGTGACTCTGGCAACGTGCCGGTCTCGAGGCGGCGCTTCGTGGCGGCGACGAGCGCCGCCGCGGCCCGGTGGCGGGCGACGGCACGTGTCTGACTCTGGAAGACCTGGGCCATCGCCGGTTTGAGGACCCCCGACACCAAGCCGGGGAGGTGGTCCTTCTGGAGCGCGGCCTCGATCGCCGCGATCTTTTTCTGCTGCTCGGCATGTCGCTGGGGCCGGTCGAAGTTCAACGCCGCCAGTTGTCGGTAGTCGTGGAGCATGCGGCGATGGCTGGCGATGTCGAAGGGGAGGAGAAAGACGCGAAACAGGAGCGAGACCGGTGCCGACACCCATCGCATGAGCGTACCGGGGGCGAGGTCGGGATTGGCCGTCAATTGCCACAGTCCGTCGAGGTTGCTCCGGGCATCGGCAAAATCGGCGAACGTCGAGAGTCCCAACGCCTCCTCGCCGATGAAGCCCCGAAAGATCGAAGGTGGCGGGCCGACGAGATCGCGGATCGCTGGCGCGTCGAGCCGGCCGAGATCCTCGGGCCCGAGGGCGGGGAGGATGTCGGCGAGCGTGTCGAGCGCGACCGCATCGAGGGCCATGCCGACGAGCTGCGAGATGATGATCGGCTCGGTGGCCGCGTGCCTGCCGATCTTTTGGATGCGGACGGTGTCGACGAGGGCCTCTTCGATCCTTCCTTCCGCGGCGGCACGGCGGGCCGCGAGCGCGAGGAAGCGTCCAGCCAAACGGAGCGGCTGCATTTCCGGCAGGAGCATGTCGACCGACGGGCGGGTCCAGTCATGCGCGAAAAGGCAGTTTTCCCGATCGGCGGCGCGGCGGATCGTGTCGAGCGTGGCGGCATGGCGCGTGAGGAGATCGGTGACGGTGTCGGTCGAGACGTCGGGATCCATCACCAGCGGGGGGGAATCGCTGACCCGAAACGCCGGATCATCGGCCATCACGGCGGCGGCCTGTTCGTAGAGCTTCGCAGCGTTGTCGGCGTCGGCGACCGCCGGCGGCACCGCCGCCTGCATCATGGCGGCCGCCTCGACTCGCATGCCGCGGGCTTCGGCGGCGACGGCGTTGTCGAGGATCAGAAGCGTGCCGAACGACACCCCCTTGGCGAGGATCGCCAATCCAAAAAGCCCGATCACCGGCCAGCGCTCGGCAAATGCCGCGTTCGATGGGGGAACCGACGCCATGCCGGCGCGGGTGATCCAGATCCCGCCGATGAGCGACGAGAGGACGACCGTGAGCACTGGGCCGAACCAATTGGGGCGGAGGAAGATTCCGAAAGCGAGATAGGCCGTCGCGGCCAGAAAGGGGAGGAGGGCGAGGACGGGCAGCGCGAGGGCGAGGAAGAGCCACCAGCCCCGCGTTCGGGATCGGTCGCTCCTGGCCGCGGCAGCCGTGCACGCGGCCGACCAGAGGAGGCTCGTGAGCGTGAGCAGGAGAAAGAAGGCGAAGTAGCCCATGGGACAGGACTCCGGATGACGGATCAGCGGGACGGGTCAGACGGAGGCGGCGAGGACGTCGCGGACGTCGGCCGGGGTGAGGGGCCGGGGGTGCGAGGGCGAGACGGTGAAAACGGTTCGGGTTTCCGGCGGCAGGGGCATGGGGGCAACGTGGGGGAGCTCGATGCCGAGGCGCCTCGCCTGCTCCTCGAGGGACGATCTCGACGAGCCGAGGATCGGACCGGAGCCCGGCCCGGCCACGAGCGACGGGACGACGACGAGCAAGGCGAGCGAGGCAAGGAGGATCGACGTCGCCAAGACGACCGTCTCCTCGTGCCACGGCGACGATGATCGCCACGGCGCCGGTCCATTCTCGAGCGCCTCCCCGACGGCCGCGAGGACGCGGGGCCGGAGGCTCGTCGGGAGGGGAACGCGATCGTTGGCGATTCGCTGCTCGAGGTCGTCAGGAGCGTTGTCAAAGCGGTTCATGGTCGCACCGGATGTCGGGGAAGGTTTGTCGCTGCACCGAGCGTGAGGCGGAGCTTCTCGAGCGCGGAGCGATACCGGCTGGCAGCGGTGTTGGGGTTGGTGTCGGTGGCCGCCGCGATCTCCTCGAACGACAGCCCACCATCGATCCGCAGGGCGACTACCTCAGCTTGGGCCTCCGGCAGGGCCGCCACCGCCGCGGCCAGTTCGTCGTCGGGAAGTCTCGGTGCCGATATCACTCGTCCCTCCGTCCCATGGATCTCCTCGATCGTGCGGCGGAGGCCGTCGAGCGATCGGCGCTCGCTCGCCAGGCTCCGCCACCTCCGGCCGATCGAATGCCGGAGGGTGGTGAAGACGTATCCGTCGAGGTCGCTGACCGTGGCGAGCTTCTCCCGCCCTCGAACGAGCGCCACGAACACCTCCTGCACCGCCTCTTCCGCTCCCTCGACCGAGCCGGTCATCCGTCGTGCAGCGGCAAACAGCCGCTCTCCGAGCCGGTCGTAGAGCCGGGCGAAGGCCGCCATGTCGCCGGCAGCGAGGCGGGCGATCTCCCGCTCGGGTGTGTTGCTGTCATCCACCGGTCCGCTCCCGCCGCCGGCTCGTCACCGCGATTCCCCTGCTCCACTCTCAAGGAGCCGCGCCGGCCCGGATTTTGTCACCCTTTTTCCGAGCGAGGTCTTCCGCCCCGTGCCGGGGTGTCGGCCGAGCGCCGGAGCGGCTATTCCGCAGTTCGATTCGAATCGGGCGGAATCGTGACTCCGGCTTCTTGCACCGGCATCCGCAGCCCGATGTCGTCGTTGCCGGTGTCATGCTCCTCGCCCTCTTTTTGCGGGCCGCCGTCATCCTCGCCATCGGGGCCGACCGACCAGACGAGCAGGTCCTCCGGCGTCGCCTTCAGATGGAGCGGCGCGTCGGTCGTGAACGGATCGCGCGGCACCGACGGGAGCCGGGCTGGCACGAGAGCGTCGATCGATTCCGGCAGGCTACCTGTGGCGAGACGTTCCCGTGTGGCCGCCAAGAGCACTTCCGCGGCTCGATGGCGCGCCACAGCCATGGACTGCGAGCGGAGCACGGCGTCGGTGGCCGGCACGATGAGACGGGAGAGGAAACCGTCCGGCCCGGTGCGGCGGATTTCGGCCTCGATGCCGTCGATCTGCTTCTGCGTCTGGGGCCAAGTCCGCGATTGATCGACGCCCCCTGTCACGAGCTGCCGATACGCCTCGAAGCGGCGCCGATAACCGGCGATGTCGGCCGGGAGGATGAACGCCCGCCACACGGCCGAGAGGGGCTCGATGAGGAGGGACAAAGGCTCGTCCTGCGGGAGGATGGCGACGTTCGGGTCGCTTGCGAGCCGGCCTAGGTCGTCGATCCGTTCGCGGCCATCGGCGAAATTTGCGAACGTCGAGAGGCCGAAGGCCTCCTCGCCATTGATGACCCGGACGAGTGACGGGGTCGAGGCGACGAGATCGCGGAGAGCAGGGTCATCAAGGAGCGGGGCATCGGTAGCGGTGAGCGTGGGGAGGATCTCGGCAACGACCGACAACGCCGTCGCATCGAGCGCGATCCCCACGAGATGCGAGATGAGGATCGGCTCGGAGCCCACCTGCCGGCCGATGCGGCCGAGGCGGACGGCGTCGGCGAGGGCAGCGGCGGGCTTGCCCGTGGCGGCCTCGTGGCGCGCGGCGAGCGCGAGGAGCCGGCCCTCGCCGCGGCACCCTTGAACCTCGGCCAGGAGCATGTCGATGCTCGGCCTGGTCCAATCGCGCGCGAAGCGGCAGCCCGGCATGTCGGCGGCGCGGCGGATCGTGTCGAGGAGGCCGGCGTGACGGGCGAGAAGCGCGCCGACGGCGGGGCTCGAAGCGTCGATCGCAGGGGCGTTGAACAGACCGTCGGCGGCGCTCAGGTCCGTGGCCGCGGCCAACGCGGCGGCCGCTTGGGTGTGGAGGATGGCGGCGTTCTCGGCGTCGGTGACGGCCGGCGGCAATGCCGTCTGCATGATGGCGGCCGCCTCGACGCGCATCGCCCGGGCCTCGGCGGCGACGGCGTTGTCGAGGATCAGAAGCGTGCCAAACGACACCGCCTTGGCGAGGATCGCGAAAGCGAACAGGCCGATCACCGGCCACTGCGCGGCGCGGGCCGTCGTGGCATTCGCCAGCTTCCCGAGGCCGCCGATGGCGATCGCCAATCCCCCGATGAGCGCCGAGAGAACGACCGTGAGCACGGCACCGAACCAGTTCGGCCTCATCCGGGCGTCGAAGGCGAGGTACCCGCTGGCCAAGAGCCAGGGAAGAAGAGCGAGGACGGGGAGGGCGAGGCCGAGGAAGAGCCACAGCGCACGGCGCCGGTTGCTGCGGGCGGCGGCGGCCGTGCAGGCGGCCGTCCAGAGGAGGCTGGCGGCCGTGAGGATGAGAAAGAAGGCGAAATAGCCCATGGACGCCTGGCTCCGGCAAGGAAAAGAGGGGGGCAACACCGGGGTGTCAGCCGCACGCCCGAGGGGCTATTCTTGCATACCGGAGGGCCTGAACGGGGCCCACATTGCGTTCCCTGCCGAGTCGCACCGACCTCCAGCGAGATTCACGATGGCCGACGACCAGAAGCCCGCCGAGACAACCAAGCTGACCGCCGTCGAGGGCTTCAAGACCGCGAGTAACTTCCTCCGCGGGGACATCGCCAAGGAACTCGTCGACGGCGCCCCTGGCTTCGGGAAGGGGAGCATCCAACTCCTCAAGAACTTCGGCACCTACCAGCAGGACGACCGCGAGCAGCGGAAGAGCCGGGAGGGAGCCAAGAGCGTCCGCGAGATCAGCTTCATGATCCGCACCTGCGTGCCGGGGGGGAAGCTCACCGCCGCCCAACTCCTCGCCGCGATCGACATGGGGGACGAGATCGGCAACGGCACGATCCGACTGACGACGCGGCAGTCGATCCAACACCACGGTGTCGTGAAGGGGGATCTGAAGGCCTTCATGCAGAAGGTCCACACCAACCAGATGACGACGCTCGCTGCCTGCGGCGACGTCGAGCGCAACATCATGTGCTGCCCGGCGCCGATCCACGGCGATTCCGTCCGCGACCAGATGCAGGCGAAGCTCGACGAGCTCGCCATCCATCTCGCCCCGCGGACGCGGGCCTACTACGAGATCTGGCTCACCGATCCGGAGACGGGGGAGAAGGAACGCGTCGCCGGTGGCCCCGAGCCTGTCGAGCCGATTTATGGTCCCACCTACCTGCCGCGGAAGTTCAAGACCGCCTTCGCGCTCCCCGAGGACAACTGCACCGACGTCTATGCCAACGACCTCGGCTTCATCGTTGTCCACGAGCATGGGAAGATCCTCGGCTACAACGTCGTCGCCGGTGGTGGGATGGGTGTGACGCCGAGCGCCGCCAAGACCTTCCCGGCCTTGGCCAAGCGGCTGGGGTTCGTTCCCCCCGAGGATGTCCTCGGCATCGCCGAGGCGATCGTCAAGGTGCAGCGCGACTACGGCAACCGCGCCGACCGCAAGACCGCGCGACTGAAGTACACGATCCACACCATGGGCCTGGAGGCTTTCCGGGCGAAGGTGGAGGAATACTTCGGCAAGCCGCTCGCCCCCTGCCATCCGGCTGACGTCCACGGCTTCGACGACCACATCGGCTGGTTCGAGCAGGGGGACGGGAAGTTTTTCTACGGCTTCAACGTCGAGAATGGCCGGATCGTCGACCGCGACGGTTTTCAGCTCAAGACGGCGATCCGAAAAATCCTCCGTGAGCTGTCGCCAGGGGTGCGGATCACGGCCCACCAGAGCCTGCTGTTCACCGATCTCGCGGCCAGCGACCGCGACCGGATCGCCGAGATCCTCCATGCCCATGGCGTGAAGACCTCGGAGGAGATCTCGACGCTTCGCCGCTGGAGCATGGCCTGCGTTGCCCTTCCTACGTGCAGCCTCGCGGTGGCGGAGAGCGAGCGCGTCCTCCCCGGACTCATCGACAGCCTCGAGCCGGAGGTGGCAAAGCTCGGGCTTTCGAACGATGCCTTCACCGTCCGCATGACCGGCTGCCCGAACGCCTGTGCCCGCCCCTACAACTCCGACATCGGGATCGTCGGGCGGACGGCGGGGAAGTACACGCTCTTCCTCGGCGGCCGGCTCTTGGGAGACCGGCTCAACGAGCAGTACAAGGATGTCGTTCCCTTCGAGGATCTCGCCAAGGAGATCACCGCCGTCCTCACCTGCTACAAGGCGGAGCGAAAGACGGGGGAGACCCTCGGTGACTTCTGTCACCGCAAGGGGATCGAGGGGGTGCGCACCTGGGCCAACGAATGGCTCGCCGGCGCCCGCGGCCACGACTGATCGGGGCGGGGAAACAGCCAACAGGACCTTCCTCCCGATTCGGCGTGCAACTTGGGAGCACGCTCCGGGGCTTCGGCAGCAGCGAATCGGCCGGGTCCGGATCGCTGATTCTCCTGCCGCACCGGCTCCCGCCTCATTGGGCGTCTCAGCGGGCGAAGGCCTCGGGCTTTTCCAGCACGAACATGTGGCCGTGGTCGCTCGTCACGATCACGGCAGTGTCGTCCCAGCCGCCGTGCCCCTCGACCCAGCCGGTGATCGCCCGGAACGCGGCGTCGCCGCTGGCCACCGCGCCGATGGCCGCGTCGATGTCGTTGCCATGGCTCGCCCAGTCGACATCCCCCGCCTCCACCATCAGCCAGAAGGGCTTTTCTTTCGCAGCAAGGACGTCGAGCGCCGCCACCGTCATCTCGGCGAGCGTCGGATTCTCGTCGATGTCGGCCGGGGTGTAGTGGATCGGCTGGCTGTACTTCAGCCCCAGGCCCGATTGTTCACCGAGGGCAAAGAGCTTCTTCCGCCCCTCTTCGGAGACGAGCACCGGGTCGTAGCCGCCGTCGGCTGTGGCAAAGGGGAGATTGCCGGGCTTGGTGCCGAACATGCCGAACAGGCGCTCCCCGCCGGCGATCGCGGCGGCTGCCCCTTCGGCGAGCACCTCCGCCCCCTTCCGCCCCGCCGTCCGCTGGGCAATTCGGTAGCGGCCCCCCTTTCCGGCATCGATCGCGGCGAGCGTCGAGGGAGCGACGTACTTGTTCCCCGGTTCGTAGTTGACCCCCTGTTGCTTCGAATCGTCGGGGGCGTCGCCGCCAAACCCGCAGCCGATGACGACGTCGAGGCCAGGCAGTGGCTCCCCGCGGTGCGACACCGAGCGGAGGCCGACCATGTCGCGGGTGATGTCCTGGTAGTCGTCGCGGCTGACGTTGTTGGCGTAGGCGCAGGCCGGCGTGGCATGGGGGATCGGCACGCTCGTCACGGTGCCGACGGCCCACCCCTGCTTCTGGAGCGTGCGCGCGATCGGCTCGACTTGTTTCCCGGCGGGATCGACGTTGATTCCGTCGTTGTAGGTCTTGCGGCCGGAGCAGAAGGCGGTGGCCGAGGCGGCCGAATCACAGACCGCGTGAGGGTGGTAGCGATCCCGGCCGATCAGGTACGTGGGCTGGGCGATCGGGTCCCACGGCGTTGCGCCCCCCATCGCCGCGTCGTAGCCACCAGCCTTGTCGCCGCCAGGGTTCTTGAGCGCCTGGGCGTCGACGTCGACCTTCGTGCCGTCGTTGGCGGGGCTCGTGCAGCAGAACCCGAACGCGGTCGGTGCGCCAGTGTAATCCTGGAAGGAGAGCCCCGTGCCACGGCCGGAATCGTAGGCCACGTTCCCCGTCAGCGCGATCGCGGCGGTGCGCGTGGTCGTCCAGTCCATCCCGTCGAAGACCATGAGGATGATCCGCCGCTTGCCAGCCGCCGCCGCCGCCACCTGGAGCGTATGGACGTCGGTCTGGTCGAAGTAGTCGGCGGCGGGGTTGAGCGTGTGCTCGGGGAGCCGGCCGTAAATCGCCCGGAGCCGATCCTCGCTGCGATAGGCGCTCTGCTCCCCAGCCACGCCATCGAGGCCGATGCCGAAGGTGTAGACCGGCACGAGCCGATTGGAGTGGTTCGACCAGGAGATGTAGTGCCCGGTCTGATCCCCCCAGTGGCCCCACGGGGCGGTGCCTGAGTGGGTGGCGTCCCACTGGAGCCGCGCGAAGCGATCGGTGGGCCGCAGCGACACCGCCGGGACAGTCACCGTCGGAGGAAGCTCGGCGGCAGAGCAGGGGTGCCCGCCTGCAGCCCAGCCGAGCATGATCACGAGAAGAACACGACAGCGCAAAGTCATGAAAACGTCCCCGGAGCCGGTGTCGCATGGAGCCGAGACACAAACGCCGGAAAATCGTAACAGGCGCTCATGAGCGGCAAACGAGCGTCCCCGGCGGACGGCCCGGATCGCGCGTCAGGCGGGCACGTCGTCCCACACCGGGCACCAGAGGGGCTGGCGGGGGAAAAGGATGCCCGCGAGCCGCTGGGCCATTTGCGTCGACGGCTCCATCGTTCCCCGGGCCACTGCCTCGACCGGATCGCACTGGCCGAGGAGGAGACGGGCGAGTTCGTCGTCCGCCAGCCTCAGCCAACTGCGCCCAACCCGCCCTTGCTGGACCGTAGCCTTGCCGTCGGCAACGACGACCGAGCCGCGGAAGCCGGGCGATTCGATCCCCAGTTCGATCGCTTCGCGGATCCCCGCTGCCGCTGCCCGGGCCACGGTGGCCGGCGCGACCGCCTGGAAGACCTCGAGCGGACGGATGAGCTTGGCGACGATCATCCGGTCGTGGGGCTGAACGAGGCTTTCGCCCCCCGCCACCGCCGCGTGGAGCGGATCGGCAGCGCTCGACTCGTAGATGATTTCCTGGCGATCGTTCTCGATCGCCTCGGCACACACCCGGGCGAGGATGTCCCGTTCCAGGCCGGGGAACTCCGGATCGGCGAGGAGCTCGAGGATCCGGTTGCCCGCCTGGATGCAGTAGCCGACGATCCGGGCGGAGGTTTCGTGGAGGTCGTAGCGATCCTGGCCAACGAGGGCGACGAGGATCGAGTCGAAGGCCCCGCGGCTCACGAGCCAACGGGAGTAGGCCTCGCCGCGATCGAGCGGGCCGACGAAGCGGGCCGCGTTTTGATTGTAGATCCGGAGGATGGCGGGGAGTTCGACGTGGCGCCACTGCCGCATCGTCACCCCTTCGGCAGACCTTCCGGTGGCGGGGACGGCTCCGGCGGACGACCGCGCCAGCGGAGTCGGACGCTCGAGGAGCCGGGCAAGAATATCGGTGGGTCGGCCGGGGGTGGCACAGTCGCGGCCGAGGACCGACCAGCCCATTTCGTGGAACGACGGTGCGATCCGCGTCCGCGAAAATGCGACGGCGGCCCCCATCATCCGCATCCGATCCTCGGCGGCCTGGACAAGGCGCTGGCCATGACCGGCCCCGCGGCATTCAGGGAGCACTGCCACCCGATCGATGACCGCAGCGTTCACCGAACCGCCCCCGATCATCATCGTCCGCGGCATGACTTCGACATGGCCGACGATCCGTCCCCCCAGCCGGGCCACGAGACGGTTGCCGGGATCGTGCTCGGGATGATCGACGGCCGCGTGAAACTCCGCCCGCGTCGGGGCCACCGGGAGCCCTGAGAGGAGCTGGATGATCTCGCTCTGGTCGCCAGCCCGGGCAGGGGCGACCTGGCACTGCTCGAGCATCCACGAAGGGGGACGACGGGGAGCGACGGGGTGGACAGGCAGATGGATAATCGCCGGGCGCTTCTCGGTCCGCCGGCGGGCCGAGGTCCGCGGCTCGGCGACGACCGCGAGGCGAAGGCTATCGGCGTGGCTGGACGATTCCGTCCCGGCGTCGGTAGCCATCACATCGGCGACGCCAGCATCCGAGGCTCGATCGTCGGCGGTCGTGCCGACAGCGATCTGGGGGGCGCCCCCGCCGCGGCTCGCGCGCTGACCGGCGTGAACCTGGGGACGATTCCCCCTTCGCATACCCTCCGCTGGCATGGTGCCTCCTCATCCCTGGAGCGACATTGACAGTCCGTTGGTCGAAAGGATAGGCGGATTGTCAGTCGATCTCAAGTAGCAGGAAGCGGCGCAACGTCTTTTCTTGGAAAAAACACCACGGATGTTCCCGGGATGCAAGCGCCTTGGCAGCGCGGATTCGGCTGGCGAGTGGCCCGGACAGTGCGAGCAATCGCTGCCGCTGCGACTGTGTGTGGAAGGCGAGGCGGTCGTTGGTGGCGCGGATCTCTCGGCAGCGCCGCCGTGCGAGTGTCGGCGTGGGAAAGGTGTCGATCCAGCGCGTCTTCTGCATCACGAGTTCGCGGACGTCGGGCGCGAGCTCGTCGACCGGTGGCAGATGGCGCTCGGGATGGTAGTCGAGATCGCGGAGCTTGTGGTGGAGCGATGCGAGCTCCGCCACCGGGTCGCGCCCGGCCTCCGCGGGAAAGATCTCGTCGATCGGGAGACGCAGCGTTCCGGTGACGACGGCGTAGCGGGGCGGATCGCATCCGGTGAGTCGGCGCACGATCCCGTCGGTGATCCGGTCATAGGCGGCGCCGCCGATGCCATGGACAAACACATCGGCGACGAGGAGACGGGCAATGAGCGTCGTCAGCAGGGCCCGCGGACGGAGTCGGAATCCATGCCCTTCGAGCCGCTGGAGCGCGTCAACCCACGTCGACGGTGACGTGTCGGGTGTGATCGGGAGTTCGACGCGCAGCGTTTCCATGTCGGAAAGGAGGAGCGTGCCGGCCGTGGCGGCGTTGGCGAACACGCGCCGCCGCCTGGGATCGTCGCGTGACCAGATCCACCACGGCACCTCAAACCACGGCCCGTCGGCCGTGCTGTCGGTGCGCACAGAAAGATCGGGCATCGGCCGGCCGTGGCCGCGGACACGCCAGACGCGCCGGTGCTCGGCGAGCGCGGCGTTGTAGGCCTCGTGGAGCTGCCGGGAGCGGGCCAGGAGCCATCCGGTGAAGACGAGCACCGTCGGCAGCCTCACCAATTCGCTCACCGGCAGTTCGAGCGTCTCCAGACCGAAGCGGGATTCGACGAGATGGCGGGCCTGGGCCAGCGCGATCCCGAGCCGGCGCGTCTCCGCCGCCCGCTCCATCACCAGCGGCCACCAGCGTCTCAGAATCGGCGCCGGCTCCAGCGGGAGGAGAAGATCGCAGCAGCGGTCGCCGAAGGAGGCGAACGTCTGATCGTCGAGAATCCCCCGTTCCTCCCAGGCCATGTCGGGGCCCGGACCGTCGAATGGCACCTGTTCGAGCTTTGCCTCCTGTGGAGTTCCCACCGGAACCCCGACGCTGGTGTGGTGGCAGCGATCAGTGTCGACGATGAGGTTCACCGCGGTGCCGCCGACCTGGCGGGCGTAGGCATCGAGGGCGGAGTTCTTCAGCCATACCCCCGGGTGGAAGAGCTCCGGTTGGTGCCCCCCCATGATGATCGGGCGGGCGATCCAGTCGGCGACGTCGCGCGGCCGTTCGACGTCGCGATAGCTGCCGGTGTACTCGGCGGCGACGGTGAGCACCTCGCGGCGCGTCGCGGCGACGAGTTCCCACAGCCGCATGTCACCGATGCGCGTGTCGAACGCGGCGCGGAGGAGGCGGTTGTTGTCGAGGAGCGTTTCGACAGCGTCGGCCGGCGCGTCCGCTGTCGGCACGATCGGCGGATGGATGAGTCGGGCGCCGGAGAGGGCCGGAGCTCGAAACCTCCGGGTCGCGGAGGGCCACGATGATGTCATGGGGATGCGATGGGCTGGCCGGAGGAGACGCGTCCGGAGGTTCAGCCGGCCCCGTGGGTCGACGCGACGACGTCATGAGCCGAAGCCGCCACGGCGGCTTCGGCCCGATCGAGAACGCCGCGGTAGTAGGCCAGACGAGTCTCTGCATCGTCCAGAGCCCCCCCGAAACTCCTCGCCAGATCGAGGTAGAGCAGGGGAACGGGGAGCTCCTCGACCCGCAGGCCGGCCACCGAGGCCTGCACCCAGACCTCGAGCGGCATCGCATAGCCGAACTCGGTCACGTGGAGCGCCTCGAGCGCCCGACGCGTGTAGGCCTTGAAGCCGCAGAAGGCGTCGGTGAGGGAGAGGCCGAGGCGAGCGTTGATCTCCGCGGTGATCGTCTCGTTGATCCGCCGACGTGCTTCGGGCGGGCGGCTGTCGCCGTCGAAGACCTTGAGATAGCGGCTGCCGGAGACGATGTCGGGGAGCCGGGCCGCGGAGGTGCCCGTGGTGGCGGCGTCGATGAAGGCGGGGATGAGACGAGGCTGGTGCTGTCCGTCGCAGTCGATCGTCACCAGGCCGTCCCATTCTCCGGAGAGCGTCTCGCGGAACGCCGTCGCCAACGCCGCGCCATAGCCGCGGTTTTGCGGATGACGAACGACGCGGATGTCCCCCTGACGCTCGAGACGGTCGGCGAGGAGCCGCGACGTGCCGTCGGTCGAGCCATCGTCGACGACGAGGACATGGGGCGTGAAGCGGAGGACCTCGTCGAGGACCTCCCCGACATGCCGGACCTCGTTGAAGACGGGCAGGGCCGTGAGGAACTTCGGCTGCCGCGGCACCGGGCCGCTCCCGGCAGCGTCGGACGAATCCGGGCGGCGGGGGGATCGAGAGGAGGAAGGCATCGCGGATCCTTCTTGGCAGGAGCAGGCAGTGCGGTGACGGGGCGGGAAACGTCAGGT
Source organism: Planctomycetaceae bacterium (assembly GCA_947453375.1). Classification (GTDB taxonomy): domain Bacteria; phylum Planctomycetota; class Planctomycetia; order Pirellulales; family UBA1268; genus QWOP01. The sequence continues at coordinate 16,832 of CANGGT010000027.1, read as the reverse complement.
CACCCAGGCCCGGACGCTCCTTGAATTGTAGCGCCGGGAAAAGGCCGGGCAACGCGCCGGTACAGGCGTCACAGGCTGCACAGGGGGATGAGGGGGTCGCTTTCGGCGGCGCTCGCCCGGCATTCGAGCCCCGGCACGAGGGAGGCGAGCCGCTCGGCCAGCACCGGCATCGAGAACCGCTCGCTGGCGTGGTGGCCGAGGACGACGGCCTGCATTCCCAGGGCGGTGGCATGGAGGGCGTCGTGGAGCTTCAATTCGCCCGTCAGGAAGGTGTCGCATCCGGCCTGATGGGCGATCGGGATCCCTTCGGCGCCGCTTCCGCACACGATCCCTACCCGTCCCACCTCCCGGTCGGGGTCCCCGGCCAGATGGGTTCCCGGGGCTCCCAGGCGGGCGGCGAGTTGGCGGGCGAACTCGACGACCGAGTGCCGCGCCGGTGCAAGCCCCATCCTGCCGAAACCGGCAAGCGGCGCGACCGCATCGGGAACGAGCGGGGTCACGGCAGAAAGCCCTGCAGCGGCGGCGAGTTGGTCGTTGATCCCCCCAGCCGCCGAGTCCCAGGCGGTATGACTGCTCCAGACGGCCACGCCGGCGCTGGTGAGATCGAGGAGGAGGCCGCCGGTCGGGGTGGTGTCGGTGAGTCGGGCGACGGGGCGGAAGGGGAGGGGATGGTGGGTGACGATGAGGTCGAAACCCCCGTCGATCGCCTCCTCGGCCACGGCGGCCGACAGCGTCAGGCAGGTGAGCACCCGCCCGATCCGCTCACGCCGGCTGCCGACAAGGAGGCCGACGGAATCCCACTCCGCTGCCAGTCGCAGGGGGGCGAGGTGTTCCAGCGCGGCGGTCACGGTGGCGAGCGACGACATCACCACGATCATACAATCTGTTTTCGCACATCGTGTTCGCCCCCGTCCCTCTTGCCACCCCCGGTGCCACTCCATGGATCGAGCCAGCGTCTGTGTCCCGGCCGGTGCCCTCGCCTCCGACCTGCGCACCGCCTTCCGTCGCGCCCGGACACTCGGTGTGAAGGGGGTGGAACTCGATGTCCGCGCCGAACTCGACGGCGGCCGGATCTCCGCCACCGGCGTGCGGCAGCTGCGCAAGTGGCTCGCTGACGAGGGGCTTGTGGTGGCGGCCCTTCGCTTCCCCACCCGGGGAGGCTACGCCGACGCCGATCGGCTCGAGGCGCGGATTGAAGGGACGAAGCGGGCCCTCGACCTCGCCCACGGCCTCGGCACACACGTCGTCACCAACCATCTCGGTGCGATCCCGGCGGAGGATTCACCAGCCTGGCCGGTTTTGCTGGGGGCACTTCGTGACATCGCGGGTTGGAGTGAACGCGCTGGCGCCACGCTCTGCGCCGAGGCAGGGAGGGCAGCGCCTGCCGATCTCCTCCGGCTCGTCGCGGCGCTTCCCGAAGGGGGGCTCGGCTGCACGCTCGTCACGGGGGCGCTGGTCGTCCATGGACACGACCCGGCCGTCGCCGCCGCCGACCTCGCCGGGATCGTGCGCCATGTCTGGCTCACCGACGCCGTGCCCGGGACCTTTGCCGGCCATGGGCGTGCGACGTTCCTCGGGCGCGGGGACGTCGATATCGCCGCTACGCTCGGCGCGCTCGACGAGCGGGGCTACCGCGGCTGGCTCGGGCTCGAGGTCGTCGACGGCGCCGATCCGGTCGGGGAGTTGGCCGCAGCGATCTCGCGGTTGACGCTCGTCTGAGGGCTCGCCGCGGACTCCTCGCGGCGGCGGAAGGTGTAGATGCCGCGGCCGTCGGGGGAGAGGATCGAGAAGTACACCTCGCCGTCCTCGTCTTCGCCGAAGCTCAGGACGGGAAGCCCTTCGCGGTCGTGCGGGATCGGCCTGTTGGAGACAGCCCGGCCCGTGGTCTCGTCGATGCCGAGGGCCCACAGCCTCCCCGAGACGTAGTCGGCGTAGAGATAGCAGCCGTCGAGTTCGGGGAGCTTCTTCCCGCGGTAGACGTTGCCGCCGGTGATCGACTTACCGATGTCGTGGGCGTACTGCCAGACCGGATCGACGAACCCCGGGCCGGTGGAGGTGTTGGTTGGTGCGTAGGGTTGGTTCCCCTCGCGCAGGCTCCAACCGTAGTTCGCCCCCTTCACGCCGAGATTGATCTCCTCCCAGAGATCCTGGCCGACGTCGGCGATCCACAACCTGCCGGTGCGCCGATCGAACGACATCCGCCACGGGTTGCGCAGGCCGTAGGCCCAGATCTCCCGGCGGACGCCGGAGGGGCGCGGCGGCTTGCCCCCGTTTTCCGCCATCACGGCGACGAAGGGATTGTCGTCGGGGATCCCGTAGGCCGTCTTCTCTCCCTTGGAGTCGACGTCGATCCGCAGCACCTTGCCGAGGAGGGTCTGGAGGTTCTGCCCGTTGCCGAACGGATCGTTCTGCTTTCCGCCGTCACCGTAGGCGACATAGAGACAGCCGTCGGGGCCGAAGCAGATCGTGCCTCCCTTGTGGTTCCAGGCCGGGTGTTCGACGCGGAGGATCTCCTCGGCGCTCGTCGCGTCGGCAGCGTCGGGATCGTCCTTCGACACGCGGTAACGCTCGAGGACCATCGTGAGGGGCGCCGTCTTCGTGGAGTAGTGGACGAAGAACTCGCCGTTCTCCGCGAACCGGGGATGGAAGGCGAGGCCGAGGAGCCCCTCCTCGTTCTGCTTGTCGGCGTAGTGGACCTTCTCGGTGAGGTCGAGGAACACCTTCGTCGCCGCCGAGTCGGGGCGGAAGACGTGGATCGCCCCCTGCTGCTGCGGCACGAACAGCCGTCCCGATCGATCGCCGGCGTGCGTGATCAGGATCGGCCGCAACGGATTCGGCGTGCCATCGACATCGGGGGTCCAGCCGGTCCAGACGAGATCGGGGAACGCGGGGACGGCTTCGATCGCCAGCGGCGACTCATCGATCAAACCGCCTTGTGCCACGGCCGTTGCGGCAGCCGCCGGAGCGTCGGCGGGCACCGCGGGGGCACTCCCCGACAGGAAGGCCAGCGCAGAAAGGCCAAGGAGGGCCTGGCGGACGTTGGAAAGGGGGGATGGCACAGGGAAAGCTCCGCGGGAGAGGGACTTGTTCAAGCCTTGAAGAGCGAGCAATGGTGATCGGGAAATCGGCGCGGGGCATCAGGGCTGCCGGCCCGGGAAGCTTGCAGGCTGTTCATGGCCGGGCTGATTGACCGCACTGCAAATCAGGCATATCGTGGTCGTCGTCCCCGGATTGTCTGCTCCCGCCCCGAATTGATCCAGCCACGCCGCAGACTCTGTGGCCATCGCGGCATCGACCGACATGCGTCCTCTCCTTACTTGGCTGGCGATCCTCGGGTATGGCGTGCTCGCCCTCGGGTTGCCGTTGCCGGCCGGGATGCGTTCGAAGGGGGCGGTGCCAGGGCTCGACGCATCCGGCGTGGTCGCTGCCAAGGATCGCTCGGTGGTGTTTCCCTGTATGAACAGCCCTTGTGGCTGTGCCAGTGCCGACCAGTGCTTCCGCGACTGCTGCTGCACGACGCTCGCCGAGCGTCTCGCCTTTGCTCGCCGCCACCGTCTCGACGCCGGGCTCATCGCCTCGCTCGAGGCCCGCATGCTCGGGGCCGGTGAGCTTGCGGAGCGGAAACCGCGGGGCGCTTGCTGTGCCAGCGACCGCCCGGCGAAGCCGAAGAGCTGCTGCGAGAGTCAGCCGAAGTCGCAAGCCCCCTCGGCCGCTACCGAGGAGAGTTGCTGCAACGACGCGGTGGCGACGGACTCGATCGAGACCGACCCGCTGCCGATCGTGGAGCAGGGGCGCGTGCGGCAGGTGACCCTCCGAGCGATGCTCGCCTGCAAGGGGCTCGTCACCTCGTGGCTGGCCGTGGGTGGCGCCCCTCCCACACCGCGCTTTGAAATCACCGGCCTGCTTCCGCCGCAGGCGTGGGTCGAGCTGTTGGATGTGACGGGGGAAGATCCCCTGCTGGTGCCCGTGCCCCCGCCTCCCCGGGTGGCCTGAACGAGGATTCCGCGACGCTGATCTCGACGGAAAAGAGTTGAGATCGCTCGGGCAGTGATGGGATTTGTTCCCTCCCTGCCGTCTCCGAGTCGAGCGCCGTTGTCTGCCGTCCCGTTCGTCGGAGCCGTCTGTGTTTCATGCGCTGCCGCATGATCGCGTCGGTCACCGCGTGCCACCGCCTCACCATCCATCGTCGCAGGAAACCCGATGTCTGTTTCCACCCTGGGCCCGCGCCGTTCGCGGGCGTTCACGCTCGTCGAACTGCTCGTCGTCATCGCCATCATCGGCACGCTCGTCGGCCTCCTTCTTCCGGCCGTTCAAGCGGCGCGCGAGGCGGCCCGGCGATCCAACTGCGCAAGTAACCTCCGCCAGCAGATCCTCGCGATGGTCAACTACGAGAGCGCCCGCCGGGCTCTCCCGCCGACCGACCTTCCCGGCGGCTTCTCGATTCAGGCCAGGCTCCTCCCTTTCATGGAGGAGGCCACCATCGCTTCGCAGCTCGACTTCAACCAACCGGCGACGACCGGGGCCTACAACGCCCAGGTGCCAAACCCCGCCTTCGCCACGCTGTTTGCGACGCCGATCCCGGTGATGCTCTGCCCGAGCGATCCGTCGCCTTCGATCCACACCGTGACGGTTGTTGCCGGTGTCCCCTACACCTACGCCGGACTGAGCTACATGGTGAGCACCGGTTCGGGCACCGGCACGAACTACGACCAGCGCTGGCCCACCGACGGCATCGTCGCCGAAGGCTCGAAGGTCCGGCTGGCCGCGGTCCTCGACGGGCTCTCGAAGTCGGTGTTCATGAGCGAGACGGTGCGCAGTGACGGCGACGACGTCGTGCTCACCGCCGGCCAGGCGCCGAAGTTTCCGTATCAGAAGACGCTCAACGGCTCCACCGGCGTGACGAGCACGAAGCAGGCGACGCCCGGCTATCCGGGGGGCGGGGCGTGGTCGTCCGGAGTCGTTGGCGGGATGATCCAGAATCCGCCCCTGGAGACGATCTGGAAGTCGTTCACGTCGTGGCGCGGTGCGAACACCAACACGATGCGCGGCCGTGGCACCTCGTGGGCCATGACGGGAGCGTGCAACACCCTCACCAACGGCTACAGCCCTCCCAACAGTCGCGTGCCCGATGTCGTGATCCACGCCACCGGTTTTTTTGGCCCGAAGAGCTACCACCCCTCCGGGGCCCAGGTCGCCTTCGGGGACGGCTCGGTGCGGATGCTCTCCGACAGCCTCGATGCCACGGTCTGCCGGGCGCTTCACAGCATCAATGGCGGTGAGGCGGTATCGGCCGAGGAGTGATCGACTCCGCCAGTCGATCCTGATCCGTGACCCACGCGGCGGGCCCGGGAGGCAACTCCCGGGCCCGCTGTCGCGGGGGCCTTCCCTCGTCCGCCGGAGCGATCCATGTCCCCGTCCGAGTCTCCTTCAGCATCTCCATCGCGCTGGCCCGACTACCGGGCGGTGTGGCGCTGGCATTTCTATGCCGGCGTCTTCTGCATTCCGTTCGTCGTCGTCCTGGCGATCAGCGGCGCGATCTACCTTTTCAAGGCGGAGCTCGAAGGCTGGTCGGAGCGTCCCTATGACACCCTCGAGCCGACGGCCGATGCGGCCTTGCCGTCGGCTCACGTGTCGGCAGCGCTCGCCGCGTTTCCCGGCAGCACCTTCGAGGGCTACGAGTTGTCCGCCGGGCCGGGATGCGCCGCCCGCGTCGTCCTTCGTAGCGAGGCCGGCTCCCGACGGGCCTACGTCGATCCGAAGTCGCTCGCGATCCTCGGGAGCGTGAGTGAACGCGACCGCTTCATGAAGCAGATCTTCCGTCTCCACGGGGAACTGCTGATGGGGAACCGCGGCTCGAATCTCGTCGAGCTTGCCGCCTGCTGGACGATCGTGATGGTGCTCACCGGGCTCGTGCTCTGGTGGCCGCGACAGGGGCGGGGGCTGGCGGGGGTGGCCTGGCCAAGGCTTCACGGCGGCCGGCGGCTGTTTTGGCGCGACATGCATGCGGTGACGGGAGTGTGGATTTCGCTCGTCACGCTCGCCCTCCTCTTCAGCGGACTCCCGTGGGCGAAGTTCTGGGGGGATTCTTTCAAGGCCGCGCGGCGCTGGACCGGCACGGCCGTCGCCCGTCAGGAGTGGTCGAACGACGGCGAGCGAAGCGAAGCGGCTGGTGCTGCCGGCGCAGCCCGCGGGGGCGAGCATGCCGGACATGGTGGTCATGGTGGTCATGGTGGTCATGGTGGTCATGGTGGTCATGGTGGCGGGGGAAGACGAGGCGCCGTGGAGCTGACGGCAGCCGATCTCGCGGCGATCGACGTCGTGGCAGCCGCCGTGACGCCGCTCAAGCTCGACGCACCGGTCGTCCTCGCGCCCGCTCGCGGAGGGCAGGGACGGTGGACGGCGAAATCGACCACTGCCAACCGGCCTCGCCGGGTCGATCTCGTCGTCGACGGGGCGAGCGGAGAGATCGTCCGCCGCGACGACTTCGCGACGAAGCATCCGATCGACAAGGTGGTCGCCGTGGGGATCGCCTTCCACGAGGGGCGCTTGTTCGGCTGGCCCAATCAGCTCCTCCTCCTCCTCACCGCCGCCGGGCTCGTCCTCGTCTGTGTCAGTGCGGTGTGGCTGTGGCTGCGCCGCCGTGATCCGGGCAGGCTGGGCGCACCCCCGCCGGGGATCCCGCCGCAGCGGAGCGTGCCGCTGATCGCGACGGTTCTTGGCCTGGGGGTGCTGCTCCCCCTCTTTGGCCTTTCGCTGTTGGCCGTTCTGCTCCTGGAGCGCTTCGTCCTCCGGCGTGTGGCGCCGCTGAAGACGTTCCTCGGTCTGGCGTGAGTTGCGGCCTGGAGCCATGCCGACGCCAACACCTCCTCACGCGAGGCGGGCGGCCGCTGCGATCGCGGCCGTCTCGACGCGGAGGATGTGGTGTCCGAAGGTGACGCGATCGCAACCGGCCGCCTCGGCGGCAGCCACTTCTTCGGGCGTGAAGCCCCCTTCGGGGCCGACGAGGACGAGGACCGTCGCCGTCGGCCCGGCTGCGAGGACCGCCTCAGGCGGGCGGCCATGGGGATCGGCGAGGAGCTTGCGCGTGCCAGCGGGAGCCGCGGTGAGCAGCTCGGCGATCGAGGACGCGGCGCCGATCTCCATGAGCGTGTCGCGGCCGCACTGCTTGCAGGCCTCGATCACGCCCCGTTCCAGTCGGCTCCGCGCCGACTCCGTCGCCTCGGCGACGCCGCGCGTCGTGACGAGGGGCACGAGTTTCGAGACGCCGAGCTCGGTGAGCTTCTCCACCATCCACTTCTGTCGGTCCCCTTTGGGGAGCGCGACGGCGAGCGTCACCGCCACCGCCGGGGGTGGCAGCGCAGGGAGCTTGTCGCCGAGATCGAGCGTCACCCGGTCTCTGCCAATGCCCGCGACCCGCGCTTCCCAGGCCTGGCCACGGCCGTCGAAGAGCGTCACGGCGTCGCCGACTTGAGCGCGGAGAACGCGGGCCAGATGGCGGGCCTCGTCCCCTTCGAGGTGGGCGCTGGTCCCCTGCGGGGGCGTGGCGAGAAAGAATCGTTCGCTCATGACGTGGGGATCCTGGGGCGTGTCGGGGCCGGCTGGCTGGCCGGGGGAGGTGTCGGCGGCGGCGGTTGGCCCCGCAGGGGCGCGTGAAAATGGCCTCGGTGACTGCCTTCGCCAAGGGCTACACTTCGCCGCATGGTACGCGATCGCTGGCAGTTCACCGCGCCCCCGTTTGCCGGTGGTTCCGATCCGGCCGCCTTCCATGTCGGTGGGCCACAGGACGAGGCGCTGGCCCGGTTGGAATGGCTCGTCGAGCAACGGCAGCGCTGTGCGCTGGTCGTCGCCGACGAAGGCTGCGGCAAGAGTCACCTCGGCGCGATGATCCCCAGGCGGCTGGGGGGGATGGGGTGCGAGGTCGTGCTGCTCTCCTTGCGCGGACTCGGCGGCGACGACTGGCTCGAGCTCCTCCTCGCCCGGCTGCCGCTCGATCCGCCGGCGCGGGCCGAGGCGATCCGTCCGTGGCAGAAGCTCGAGGATCGGTTGCGCGAGAACGCGCTCATGGAGCGGACGACCGTGATCGTCGTCGACGACGCCGATCATGCCTCCGCCGCGGCGCTCGACGGGATCACCCGGCTCGTCGTCGCCTCCGAGCCGCTCTTCCACCGCACGCTCGTGGTGTTGACGACGAGCTCCGACGGAATGAACCGGCTCCCGGCTCCGCTCCGGCAGCGGACGGCGGTGCGGATCGAACTGCCGCCGTGGGACGAGGAGGATGTGGCGGGCTTCATCGCGGCGGCCCTCGATCGCGTCGGCGCCGATCGCGAGCTGTTCTCCCCCGAGGCGATCGCGACGCTCGCCCGGTTCACCGGCGGCGTCCCCGGCCCGGTTTGCCGGCTGGCGCGGCTGGCGGTGGTGGCCGCTTCCGCCGATGGGCTCGAACGCGTCGATGCGGGAACGATCGAGCGGGTGTGGCGCGAGCTTGCCCCCGATCCGTCTCCGCGTTCCTCGTTGCCGTCGTCTGCCGACGATGAGCCGAGCGTTCCGGTCAATCCCCGGGTGCGGGTGGTGCGCCGTCTCGGTGAATGAGAACGAGCCTCCGCTCGCAGCGCCGCCAGCGTCATCACCGCAGGAAGCGAGGGGGCTGTTGGGGACGAGCCTGCGATGGCCTACACTGGCGTTTCTTCCTGGGGGGCCTGATGACGGTGGCCCCATCCGGGGATTCCACTCACACGCCCGCGGAGTGTCGCCGTGGCCCATCCAGCACGAGACCCGTCTCCCTCGATGAGTGGTCGTGCGCCCGCGTCGTCCGCCACCGGTCGGTCGGTGGCGATCTCTCCCGATGACGAGTCGGTCATCGACCTCCGCAACCGCACTCTCGCCGCCTTCCTCGCCTGGTGCGTTCCAGGTCTCGGCCACTTCTACCAGGGGCGGAAGCACAAAGGCGGGCTGTTCATGGGGGCGATCCTCGGCATGTTCCTCGCCGGCCTCTGGCTCGGCGGCGGCAAGGTCGTCTACGCAGCATGGCGGCCGGCGGAGCCGCGCTGGGCGTTCGTCTGCCAGGCCGGCGCCGGGCTCGTGGCGATGCCGGCGCTCCTGCAGTCGCGCCATCTCTCCGGTAGCGCGAAGCAACCGTTCTTCACCAGCACCTTCATGGCGCCGCCGCTCCATCCGGGACAGATCGTGTCGCGGGCCTACGCCGACCGTCTCGTGGCCACCGATCCCGACATCGATGACGAGGCGTTCTTCGATCGTCCCCCGTATCGGCAGTTCCGCGGCGATCAGCTTTCGCTCTGGCAGCGCCGGCTGGGGCGGTGGTTCGAGTTCGGCACGCTCTACACGATGCTCGCCGGGATGCTCAATGTCCTGGCGATCTACGACGCCTTCGCCGGCCCGCTCGGCGCCGGCTCGTCGAGCGGCAGCGATCCCCGCAAGCCCCCTGAGCCTCCCCGCTGACAACGGCCGCCTTCGCCGACGTGCTACCCCCGATCAACTGCGAAACGAGCTTCCCATTCTCCGTCTCATTTCCCACGGTCTCCCGACAGTCGCACGGATGCTGGTGCTGACGTCGACCTCCATGGAAGGAACCGCATGACCGCGCTTGAACTCCTCGCCTTCATGCCCCCGGTGGCAACCCTTGCCGATCGCGTGCCGGGGTTCCTCTTCGGACTGCCGCTGGTGGCGCTTGCGAGCCTCGTGTTCGCGGCCACGCACCATGAAGACCCAGCGGCGATCCGCTTGGCCGCGATCCACTGGACGGTATGGCTCGGCGGCATCCTCGGCATGGTGCTCGCCGGCGTGCTCCTCCTCGGCTGGCTCAGCTAGTCGACGGAGTGCCCGTCGGCGGATCACGTCGCGCTGCCGGGGGCCAAGGGCTCGATCGCCATCGGAGGTGAGCTGGCTGCGGCCGTGGCTTCGTCGCCCGAGGGCGACGGCTTCGTGCCTGCGGCGATGCGGCGGAGCTGCCCGCAGGCGGCGTCGATCCGCGCCCCCTTCCGCCGCCGCACCTGGACATTCACCCCCGCCTCCCGCAACACGTCGAGGAACCGCTCGCGCGATCCCTGCGACGGCTCGCGGTACGGAAGCCCCGCGACCGAGTTGTAGGGGATGATGTTGACCAGCGCCGCCCGGCCGCCGATGAGGCGGACGAGTTCGCGGGCATGGAGCGGGGAATCGTTGACGCCGCCGAGGAGGACATACTCGAACGTCAGGCGCCGCCCCGAGGCTTCCCAGTAGCGATCGGCCGCGTCCATCACCGCGGCCAGCCCGATCGACTTGTTCACCGGCACGAGCTTCGTGCGCAGGTCGTCGCCCGCGGCGTGGAGCGAGACAGCGAGATGATAGCCGGGGTTCTCGGCGATGAGCCGCTCCATCCCTGCCGGGAGGCCGACCGTCGAGATCGTGATCCGGCGCTGCGAGATCCCCAGCCCTTCCGGATCCTGAGCGACGGCGAGCGCCGGGAGGAGGCGGTCGAGATTGGCCAGCGGCTCCCCCATCCCCATCACGACGATGTGGCTGATCCGTTCCGTGGCAGGGAGGAGGCGGGCAAGACGGAGGAGCTGTTCGAGGATCTCGCCGGTGGTGAGATTGCGGACGACGCCGTCGATGCCGCTGGCGCAGAACACGCACCCCATCGCACAGCCGACCTGCGAGCTGATGCAGACCGTGCGCCGCTCGCCGTCGCGGAGCATGACGCATTCGATCCGCTGCCGATCATGGAGCTCGAGTAAGAGCTTCTCGGTGCCGTCCTCCGCCCGGGAATGGGTGGCGATGGTCGTCGTCCAGAGCGTGAACTCGGCCTCGAGCGCCTCGCGGAGGGCCTTGGGGAGGTCGGTCATGTCGGCAAACGACGACGCCCGGCTCCCGTACAGCCAACGCCGCACCGCCTTCGCCCGCCAGGCGGGCTGGCCGAGTTCGGCAAGGCGCTGCAGGAGGGGGGCGCTCGGGTCGAGGAGGTGGTGCTGCATGGGATGCTGCGGCGCGAAGGGCCCCACCGCGGAGGGTGGTCTGGATGGGCTGTTGGAGCGGGGTTTTTCGGTGGGGCGGGCCGCGGCGGGCTGCCGGGTGGAGGGCGTCCGGCCGGTCCTCTGGTGCCGCCACCGACGACGGGGTAGAGTTCGGTCGTCTCTTCCCGGTCCTCCATCATAACTCCCGCCGACGTCCAGGGTTCCGCCATGAACGAACGCCGCCTCGAGGAACGCACCCAGTGGGTCTATGACGACAAGGCTTTCCCGGTGTGGAACGCCTCGTTCGATCGTTCCGTCCGCGCTGACATGATCAAGGACGACCTTTGGGCCGGCCGCAGCATCGCCATGCTCCTGGCGGCCTTGGTGACGGTCGGCGTCATCCTCGCCCTGGTGACCGTGTACTTCGTGGCCAACTGGCGCTGAGCCTCGCCGGTGGCTGCTGCGGCGCCCCTTTGTTCGGCGCCCTGGTTCGGGGCCCGATGACCGTCGACACCGATCAAAAACGGCTCACGAGGGTCTCAATGCCCCTCCCGAGGTTGACCAGCCCTGCCGGTGGGGGGTAGTTTCTCCGCGAGGCCCGAGGGGCTGTCGGGGGACCGTGGTCAACGTTGGGGATCGTGGGCATGGCGTCAACCACCGCTGCGACCGAAGGCCTGCCTGCGGGCATGCGCCGGCCGGTGGATGATTCCCGCGCCATCGAAGTCACCGCCCCTGCCAAGCTCAATCTGTCGCTGGCGATCCTCGCGCGGCGGCCCGACGGATTTCACGAGATCGAATCGCTCATGGTGCCGGTGTCGCTGGCCGACCGGCTCGTCGTCCGCGCGGCTGATGCCCCCGGAGTGAGGCTTCAGGTCCGCTTCGGTGGCCGGCTCGCCCAGCCTGCCGGCGCAGTCCTCTGTCGCGATGTGCCGGCGGATGATTCGAATCTCGTCGTCCGCGCCGCGCAACGCCTCGCCGCAGCGGCTGGGATCGAGCGCGGCCTCGACGTCGAGCTCACCAAGGAAGTTCCCTCGGGCGCCGGCCTTGGCGGGGGCTCGAGCGATGCGGCGGCTATCCTCCGAGCCGCGGCGGTCGTCTGGGGGCTCGACTGGCCGATGGCCCGTCTCGCAGAGATCGGCGCCGGCATCGGCAGCGATGTCCCGTGGTTCTTCGCCGGCAGTCCGGCGATCGCGTCCGGCCGCGGCGAACGGATCGATCCGGTGGCTGGGATGCCGCCGCTCCATGCCGTCATCGCCTGCCCCGCCGCCGGGCTCTCCACGCCGGCCGTCTATGGCCGCTGCGTTCCCGATCCAACGAGAGCCGGCGAGGCCGGCAGGCTCGTCGCGGCGCTGGCCGCCGGAGACCTCCGCGCCGCAGGCGCCCTCATGCACAACGGCCTCGAGGCTGCGGCCCGATCGCTCTCGCCCGACATCGATCGACTCCTGGCCGCCTTGGGCGCTGCCGGGGCGGTGCAACCGATGCTCACCGGCAGTGGCAGCGCCTGCTTCGCGATCACCCGCACCGACCGCGAGGCCCGCGCCATTGCCGCCAGGCTCGATGCGGCCGGGTGGCCCGGGGTGTTTCCGGTGCGGGTCGGTGGATCGGCGACGGCCTGAAGATTCAATGTCGGTCTGCTCGGTTCGGTGTCGGTCGACGGTGGTGGCGGTAGGGGGATCGGCGGGGAGCTGTCCGGGGGACGGCGGCAAGGGGGATGGTGCATGGACATCACCGAAGTCCGGATCAAGCTCATCGACGATCCGTCCGAACGCTTGCTCGCGTTCTGTTCGATCACGCTCGCCGGCGCGTTCGTGGTCCGCGACCTGAAGATCATCGTCGGCCCGTCGGGACCATTCCTGGCGATGCCCAGCCGCAAACTCTCGAGCCATTGTCCGGGATGTGGCTTCAAGAACTCGCTGCGGGCGATGTACTGCAACCAGTGTGGACGGAAGCAGCCCGAGATGCCGGTCCCACGCGACGGAGACGGTCGGCCACGCCTCTACGCCGACATCGCCCACCCGATCAATGCCGCAGCCCGGGAATTGATCCAGAAGCGGGTGGTGAGCGAGTACGAAGCGGAACTCATCCGCGCCAAACAGCCGGGCTACGTCTCCCGCTACGACGAGATCGGTGACGAGGATCACCGACCCCCGCGGGCCTGAGCGACGCCCCGTGGAGGGCCCCGGCATCCGCGGTCTCCGTGGACGACCGCCGAAATATCGCTTGAGCCTCCGGGCGACCGTGCGACAATTTATCCCGTCCCTCCACCGCACGGAGCCCTCGCATGCCCCGCCTCCTGTCGTCTCCTTCGCTCCTCGTCCTCCTCGCGGCCACGCTCTCCGGCCCGGCCGTCCGGGCGCAGCAGGCAGCCCCGCCGGCCGGGCCGGCCGCGATCCGCCCCACGGAAAATCTCATTGTCGAGGGGATCCCGGAGATCCCGGCGGGCCTGGCCGACGAGGTGCGCCGCTACACCGAGGCGCGGAGTGCGGCCTTCGTCGGCTGGCATCCGACACGCGTGGAGATGCTCATCGGCACCCGCTTCGGGAATACGGCGCAGATCCACGAGGTGCGGATGCCGGGGGGCGCCCGGCGCCAGCTCACGTTCTTCGCCGAGCCGATCGGGGCCGCCGACTGGGATCCGAAGGAAGGGAAGTTCTTCCTCTTCACCCGTGACACTGGGGGGAATGAGTTCGGCCAGATGTACCGGCTCGATGTCGCCACCGGTGACGTCACGCTTCTTTCCGACGGTGGCCGCTCACAGAACGGCGGCTGGGTGTGGGACCGGGCGGGCGACCGGATCGCCTACACCTCGACGCGTCGCAACGGTGCCGACCGCGACATCTGGGTGGTCGATCCCCGCGATCCCGCCACCGATCGGCTCGTCGTCGAGAATGCCGGCGGCGGGTGGAGCGTCCTCGATTGGTCGCCCGACGGTACGAAGCTCCTCGTCGGCGAGTCGCTCTCCGTCAACAAGAGCCGGCGCTGGCTCGTCGACGTCGCCACCGGCGCGAAGACTCGGCTCGACGAGGACGGGCCCGAGGACGTCGCCTGGGGCGGTGGCTCGTTCACGCCGGATGGCAGGTCGATCTGGACGACGACCGACAAAGATTCGGAGTTCGCCCGGCTCGTGAAATGGACGCCCGCCACCGGCGCCATGGAGGTCATGGCGGCCGACATCCCTTGGGAGGTCGAGGGCTTCGACCTCTCCGAGGATGGGAAGTCGCTCTGCTTCGTCACGAACGAAGCCGGCGTGTCGCGGGCTCGCGTCCTCGACACCGCCACCGGGAAGCACCGCCCGGTCGCCGGCCTTCCGGACGGGGTGATCGCGGGGGGGCAGTGGCATGCCGATGGCCGCCATCTGGCGTTCTCGGTCGGGTCGGCCCGCTCCACCTCCGATGTCTACGTGTGGGATGCGGTTGAAGGGGGCCCGGCCGTCCGTTGGACGGAGAGCGAGCTCGGCGGGCTCGTGGCCGAGTCGCTTGTCGAGCCGGAGGCGATCGACTTCTCGAGCTTCGACGGCCTGAAGATCCGCGGCTTCCTCTACCCTGCCGCCCCCCGATTCACCGGAAGGCGGCCGGTGATCATCAACATCCACGGTGGCCCCGAGGGACAGTCGCGGCCGATTTTCCAGGGGCGCAACAACTTCTTCATGAGCGAACTCGGCGTGGCGCTTGTGTATCCCAACGTCCGCGGCTCGACCGGCTACGGGAAGACGTTCGTGAAGCTCGACAACGCGCTGAAGCGCGAGGATTCGGTCCGCGACATCGGGGCCCTTCTCGATTGGATCGCCACCCGGCCCGATCTCGACCCCGACCGCGTCATGATCACCGGCGGGAGCTACGGTGGCTTCATGACGCTCGCCTGCGCCACGACCTACGACGAGCGGATCCGCTGCGCCCTCGACGTCGTCGGGATTTCCCACTTCACGACGTTCCTGAAGAACACCGAGAGCTATCGGCGCGATCTGCGCCGCGTGGAGTATGGCGATGAACGCGTGCCCGAGGTGGCCGAGTTCTTCGAGCGGATCGCCCCGCTCAACAACGCCGGGCGGATCACGAAGCCGCTGTTCGTCGTCCAGGGAGCCAACGATCCGCGGGTTCCCGCGAGCGAAGCGGAGCAGATGGTGGCGAAGGTTCGCGGGAACGGTGGTCCGGTCTGGTTTCTCAACGCCAAGGACGAGGGGCACGGCTTCCGCAAGAAGCCGAACATGGACTTCCAGTTCTACGCCACGGTGATGTTCGTCCGACAGCATCTCCTCGGTGGAGGATCCGCCGCCGACGCGGTTCGTTGATCTGGCCGCCGCCGAAGCGGCAGTTCACATCTCGCTCGTTCAGCCGCCGCGGACGTGCGCGTGGAAATCGGCGGCCAGACGCGTCGTGATCGGGCCGGGGACGCCGGCGCCGATCTTTCGGCCGTCGATCTCCACGACCGGCACCACCTCGGCGGCCGTGCCGGTGATGAACACCTCTTCGGCGGTGTAGAGATCGTGCCGGGTGAGCGTCGCCTCGCGGCAGGGGATGCCGGCCGAGTGAGCCAGATCCATGACGGCGCCGCGCGTGATCCCCTCGAGGATCCCGGCATCAGGCGGCGGCGTGAGGACGACCCCCTTGCGCACGGCGAAGACGTTGTCGGCCGTGCATTCGGCGACCTCGCCTTTGTGATTGAGCATCAAGGCCTCGACGCATCCGGCCTGAAGCCCCTCGAGCTTCGCCATGATGTTGTTGAGGTAGTTGAGCGACTTGATCCGCGGCGAGAGCGTGGCCGGATGGGAGCGCTGCGTGGCCGCGGTCACGATCCTCAACCCCCGCTCGTAGAGCTCGCGGGGATAGAGGCTGATCGTGTCGGCGATCACGATCACCTGCGGATGCGAGGTGCGGTTTGGGTCGAGGCCGAGCGTCCCCGCGCCGCGCGTGACGATGAGACGGACATAGCCATCGGGCAGCTTGTTGGCGGCGAGGGTTTCGTTGACGGCCTTGGCCACCGCCTCCTTCGTCATCGGGATCTCGAGCGCGATCGCCCGGGCGCTATCCCAGAGGCGGTCGAGATGGGCTTCCATCCGGAACACGCGCCCGGAGTAGCTCCGCATCCCCTCGAAGACGCCGTCCCCATAAAGGAGACCGTGGTCGAAGACGCTGACGCGCGCCTCGTCCTCGGGGACGAGACGGTCGTTCATGAACACGATGCGAGGCATGGCTGTCACCTTCGGGAAGGACGCCAACGCGACGAGGGGCGTCCGGGGGGATTTCAGTGGATAGCGGCGGCCCGCCGGTCAGACGGTGGGGCGGTCAGGCATTCTCCACCCGTCCGGCGACCAGTCGCACGATCCGGTCGGCCCGCTTCGCGATCGACTGATCATGGGTGACGAGCACTATAGAAAGGCCGTCGGTGTGGTTCAACTCGCAGAGCGTGTCGAGGATTCCAGCCCCACTCGCCTCGTCGAGGTTGCCGGTCGGCTCGTCGGCAAGGAGCAGACGCGGCTGGCCGACGAGCGCCCGGGCGATCGCCACCCGCTGCATCTCCCCCCCCGACAGCTGTCGCGGCTTGTGGTGAAGACGCCCGCTGAGTCCGAAGCGGTCGAGGAGTGCCTCGGCCCGCCGGCGGGCCTCCCCTTTGTGGCGAAACCAGTCGGCGATCGAGAAGCGGACGAGGAGGGGCGCAAGGACGTTTTCGAGGGCCGACAACTCCGGGAGGAGGTGATAGGCCTGGAAGACCATACCGATGTCGGTGTTGCGGAGGCGGTCGCGGCGGGCGCTCGAGAGGTTGTCGATCCGGTTGCCGGCGAGATGCACTTCCCCGGAGTCGGGGGCATCGAGGAGCCCCATGAGGTGGAGGAGCGTGCTCTTGCCCGATCCGCTCTGGCCGATCACGGAGACGAAGCCGGCCGGCTCG
>CANGGT010000026.1 GCA_947453375.1 Planctomycetaceae bacterium | reverse complement strand
CTTCGCCCCCGGAGAGCGTCGGGGAGGGTTGACCAAGATGGAGGTAATCGAGGCCGACGTCGCAGAGGGTCTCGAGCTTGCGGGCGATGTCGGGGGCATCGGCGAACAGCGTCCGGGCGTCGCCGATCTCCATCCCGAGGAGGTCGGCGACGTTCTTCCCCTTCCAGCGCACCTCGAGGGTGTCACGGGAGAATCTCGCGCCGCCACAGGTCTCGCAGGTCACCCAGACGTCGGCGAGGAAGTCCATGTCGAGCCGCACCGAGCCGTTCCCCTCGCAGGCCTCGCACCGCCCGCCGGCAACGTTGAAGCTGAATCGCCCCGCTTTCCACCCGCGCGTCTTGGCGTCGGGGAGCATCGTGAGGAGGTTGCGGATGTCGTCCCAGACCTTCACGTAGGTCGCCGGGTTGCTTCGGGGCGTGCGGCCGATCGGCGACTGATCGATGACGATCACCTTGTCGAGTTCATCGGCCCCGAGCAGCGCGGTGAACTCCCCCGGACGCGCCGCCTCGCTCCCGAGCTTCTCACGCAGCGCCGGCTCGAGGACGTCGCCGACGAGCGAGCTCTTCCCGCTCCCCGAGACGCCGGTGACACAGACGAGGAGCCCGAGCGGTATCTCCACGTCGACGCCACGGAGGTTGTTGTGCCGCACTCCCTCCATCCGCAGCCGCCGCTCGCCGCGCGGTCGGCGGGTGGCGGGGATCTCGATCCGGTCACGCCCCGCGAGGAAGGCCCCGGTGATGCTCCGCGGGCTTGCCGCCACGTCGTCGGGCGTGCCCGCCGCCACCACCTCGCCGCCGCGCTTCCCCGGCCCGGGGCCGAAGTCGACCACCCAGTCGGCGGCCCGGATCGTCTCCTCGTCGTGCTCGACGACGACGACGGTGTTCCCCTTGTCACGGAGCGCCTCGAGGGCGCCGAGCAGGCGGGTGTTGTCGCGCGGGTGAAGGCCGATGGAGGGCTCGTCGAGGACGTAGAGCACCCCCGACAGACCGGAGCCGATCTGCGCGGCCAGCCGGATCCGCTGGCTCTCGCCGCCGGAGAGCGTCGGGGCCTTCCGGTCGAGGGCGAGATACCCGAGGCCGACCTGGTCGAGAAAATCGAGCCGTGAGCGGATCTCCTTGAGGAGCTCCGCGGCGATCACGCCCTGCGTCGCGTCGAGCGTGAGATCGGAGAGGAACTCCCGCGCGTCGGAGATCGGGAGGCCGCAAAGCCGGTCGAGCGACAGCTCCGCGCCGTTTGCCGCACGGGCCGGCTTCGACGCGGTGGTGATCCGGACGGCTCGCGCCTGGGGCGAGAGTCGGGCCCCCTGGCAGCCGTGGCAGGGGGTGATCCGCATCAGCTTCTCGAGCATCCGCCGGAGAATCCCACTCTTGGCGTTCCGCCATCGGTTGCCAAGCATCGAGAGGATCCCCTCGAACCTGGTCTTCGCCCCCCGTTCGGCCTTCCCCCGCTTCCAGGCGAGGCGGATCTCCTCGAGGCCCGTGCCCTCGAGCCAGATCCGCCGCTGCAGCGGCGTGAGATCCTCCCACGGAGTGTCGAGGAGGGTGCCGGCGGGGAGCTTGCGCTTCGCTTCAGCGTGCGCGGCGACCCCCGTGAACAGGCGTCGCATCCAACGCGGCATGTCGCGGAAGCTCCCCAGGATCCCCAGGGCACCCTTGCGGAGCGACTTGCCCGGCTCGGTGACGAGCTTGTCGGGATCGATGCCGTAGATCTCGCCGAGCCCTTCACAGGCCGGGCAGGCCCCCTGCGGGCTGTTGAAGCTGAAGAGCTGCGGCTCGGGGGTGGCGTAGCTGACGCCGCAGGCGGTGCAGGCGTAGCGGCTGGAGAGGACAAGTTCGTCGGAGACTCCTTGGGCCGGTCGATCGGCCGCTTCGTCGTCATCGTCGCCGGTCTTTCGCTTCGCCTTCTTCTTCCGCGACGGGGCCGGTGCCGGTGCCGCGGTGGGCGCGGAGTCCCCCTCCGGCTCAGCGGCCACGATCACCATTCCTCCACCGGTGCGGAGGGCGAGTTCAACCGCTTCGGCGAGCCGGCTGCGGGTCGACTCCCCCGGAACGAGTCGATCGACCACCACCTCGATCGTGTGCTTGAGGAGCTTTTCGAGCGGCGGCGGATCTTCGACGCGGACGACGCGGCCATCGACGCGTGCCCGGGTGAATCCCTGGCGGACGAGATCGGTGAACAGGTCGCGGTGTTCCCCCTTCGCGTCGCGCACCAGGGGCGCGAGCACGAGGATCCTTCGCCCGCCCCGCTGAGCGAGGATCCGCTCGACGATCGCGTCGCGCGGCTGGGCTTCGAGAACGCCGTCGCATTCGGGGCAGTGGGCGCGTCCGACGCGGGCGTAGAGGACGCGGAGGAAATCGTGGATCTCGGTCATCGTCGCCACCGTCGAACGCGGGTTGGTCCCGGCCGACTTCTGGGCGATGGAGATCGAAGGGGAGAGACCGGTGACGCTGTCGACGTCCGGCCGCGGGAGCTGGCCGAGGAACTGGCGGGCAAAGGTGGAGAGGCTCTCGACGTATCGCCGCTGCCCCTCGGCGTAGAGCGTGTCGAACGCCAGACTCGACTTCCCCGATCCGCTCACCCCGGAAAGGCAGACCAGCCGACCGCGGGGGATCCCGACGGTGACGTCGCGGAGATTGTGTTCGCGGGCACCGCGGACCACGATCGGGGGAACGTGCATGGCTGGAGGCCGGGGGGATGGCGGGGAAAAACCGGGGACCGGGCGCCATTGTAGCGCCCCCGGACCGGCAGGCTGGACATCGCCTCCGGGCTGCCATACCATCGGATTCCCTGGTGGGGGCTCCACGGAGCCTCCCGCCGTCGACGGGGCGGTAGCTCAACTGGGAGAGCGCGGCGTTCGCAATGCCGAGGTTGGGAGTTCGATCCTCCTCCGCTCCACTGCAGCAGGTCGGGTCAGTTCTGGTCAGTCAACAGTCCACGAGGGCCCGCTCGTGCCCGGGGGCAGCGCTCGGGTTTCGGGCTGGGATTCGCTCCATGGCCACCTCGGCTGATCCCTCCGCCGACCTCATGCTCCGCGTGCAGGGCGGAGATGCCGAAGCCTTCGAGCAGCTGGTCACGCTCTGGCAAGACCGGCTCGTGACGCTTTTCCTCCACCACACCGGCGACCATTCCACCGCCGAGGATCTCGCTCAGGAGGTCTTCCTCCGCGTCTATCGAGCGCGGGAGGGATACCGGCCGACGGCGAAGTTCTCCACCTGGGTCCACACGATCGCCAACAACGTGGCCAGCGACCTCCGGCAACGCGCCTATCGGCGGATGGAGCACGGAGTCGCGCCGTCGACGTCTTCCTCCTCGAGTGCCTTCGGTCTCGAGCAGATCGCCGTCGCCGCCAGCGGCGAGCGTCCTCCCCGCGAGGCCGATCGTCAGGAGCTCCAGTCGGTCGTCCGCGATGCCATCTCCTCCCTCAACGACAACCAGCGGATGGCCGTGCTGCTGGCGAAGTTCGAGCACTGTTCGTACGAGGAGATCGCCACGGCGATGGGATTGTCGGTGCCGGCCGTGAAGTCGCTCCTCTTCCGGGCCCGCGACCAACTCCGCGCCACGCTCGAGTCGTATCAGCGCGACGGCGTCCGTGCCCCGGCCGCGGGGGAGGCCGGAGGAGCGGCGCCATGAGCCGATCTGCCGCGACGCCAGCCGACGGCGGCCCCCCGGCCCGGCCGGGGAACGACGATCCTGCGGCCGATCCGCTCGACGACATCCGTCTCCTCCTCGACGGCCTTGCTCCCTCCTCAGCGCCGTCGAGCCTCGCCTCGACCACCATCGAGATGGCAGCCGTCTCGGCCTCCGGCCGCAGCGCCCCCAGAACGAAGCCGAGCCGGCGATTGCGGAGCCGATCGTGGTGGGGGCCGGTCGGGTGTGTCCTCGGGGCCCTCGTGATCGGGCTGGTCGTCGGCAGGGCCACGACCACCGACCCCGACGAGCGGATCCTCGAATACCTCCCCGTCGTGGAGCATCTCGGCGTGCTTCAGGAGGCAGGCTCGGTGACGTTTCTCAAGTCGGTGGCCGAGCGGGACTACCCGCCGCCGCGCCGGTTCCCGTTCGGTCGCCCCCCCGAGGAGCGTTCGGCGGAAGCCGGAACACGCCCCGACGCGCCCCAGATTCCGCCGGAGGAAGAGGACGACTGGCCGCAGCTCAACGAGACGCTCGACGCCCTCCAGGAAGGGCCGTTCGGCCCCGAGACCCCGGCCGGCGAACTCGACGCGCGGCGCGAGCGCGTCGAGGAGCTCGACGCCGAATCGCGCCGCCGGCTTTCCGATGCGGCGAAGACGTTTCAGGAGCTGTCGCTCGCCCGGCGCCATGATCTCATCGAGCTCGCCCGGGCGCTGGGGGAGGGGGATCCGGAGGGGGATCTCGATGCGATCGTCGGCGCGGCCCGATCGTGGCACCGCTGGCTCGGCTGGCGCGATCCGGCCGATCGTCATTCGATCGTGGCGCTGGAATCGAACGAGCGTCTGGAATGGCTCGATCGCTACGCCCGCTTCAATGCCCGATCGAGATTCCCGCAGGCTCCGCCAGGACGTGGAGACTCCGCCATGCCGACGGGACGGGGCTGGCCCGGGGGATGGGGATTCGGCGGGGATCGGCCGGGATCGATGCGCGGAAAGGGCAAAGACTCGGAGGAACGGGGGGAGCGGGGCCGAGGGGGGCCGCCTCGGCCGCCGGAGACAGACCGTCAGCCGGAGGATCGCCCTCCTGTCAACGAGCCTGCCGCTGAGCCGGTGGAGTCGCCGTGACGATCCGTTCCCGGAGGAACGACGCGAGTCGGGCGTTGAAGGCGGCCGGATCTTCCATCGGCGTCATGTGGCCGCAGCCGGGGATCGTCTCGAGCTCCGCTCCATCGATCACCGCCGCGGCGCGTTCGAGGCACTCCGGCGGCGTGATCATGTCCTCCGCGCCGACGACCAGGAGCGTCGGCAGGGAAAACCCGGCGGCGGCGGCGGTCATGTCGGGGCGATCGCCGAGCGCCCCCAGGGCCGTCTGGATCGTGGCCACGGACGTCCGTTCAATCGTGCTCCGGAGACGCGTCTCGATCTCGCTGCGATCGGGGCGAGGGCCCCGCGCGAGGAGGCGGGGAACCATTGCCTCGGCGGCGATCCGGGGCCCCAATCGGCCGACACGCTCGGAGAGATCGACGCGGCCGGCTCGGGCTTCCGGGGTGTCGGCTTCCAGCTTCGTATCGACGAGCACGAGCCCACGGAGGCGGGCCGGGTGCCGGGCGGCGAGATGCTGGGCCACATAGCCCCCCATCGAGAGGCCGCAGGCGACGACCGGCTCCCCGCCCCCGAGGGCGTCGAGGATTGCCACCACCTCGTCGGCCATGGCAGCGATCGATGGCGACGTCGGCCCGTCGCTGCCGCCGAATCCGGCCAGGTCGGGAACGATGAGCCGGGCCGCGCCGTCGGCGAGCCCCCCCGGCCCCACGAGCTGCCATTGCCCGTCCCACATCGAGTGATCGAGGGGGAATCCGTGAAGGAGGAGGACCGGGACTCCGGTCCCCGCCTGCCGGATGGCAATCCGCCGACCATCGTCGATTTTCACCAAGCGCGTTTCCGGTGCCTGGCCGGCTGCTGCGGCGGAGGGCTCGCTCATGGCTTCGCGGCCGCCTTCGCCTCGAAACGTTCGAGAGTCTTTCGGATCGTTTGGTTGTGGGGTTCGTGGCGGAGCGCCAGGCTCTGCCAGCGAACGGCCCCGGCGAGGTCGCCGGCTGCGGCGCGGCAATGGGCGAGGGTGTCGAGATAGCTCGAGTTGTCGAACGACTTCACGAGCGATTGCTTGGAGTAACGGGTCGCCTTCTCGGCGTCCCCTTCGGTGTTGGCGACGAGCCAGGCGTATTCGTTGTAGCCGGTGGTGTCGTCGGGAACGCCCTGGATCTCGTTCTCGATCTGCCGCAGGGCCTCGTTGATGCGGCGGAGGGCGTCGGCTCGCTGGTCGGGCGTGTTGTCGGGCAGATGGTAGAGGGCGATGAGCGAATCGACATCCTTGCCGAGGGAGCGGAGGGCGGCCTCGAGGAGACGGCGTTGTTCCGCGGCATCGCCTCGGGCGGCCGCGGCGCAGGAGGCGAAGAAGTCGGCCCTGGCGCGGGTGCCGCGCTGGTCGCGTCCGAGCTGGGCGAGATTCTGTTCGAGATTGAAATCGCGCCGCGGAGGGTTCGGTCCGAAGAGTCGCCCGAAGGTCGCCGCTGCCTCCTCATCGCGCTGGAGCTCGTGGAGATATTCCGCGGCGAGGATCGCGGTGTAGCAGTAGTCGGTGGGGAGGGACTGTGGGTCGTCGAGGACGGCGCTGTAGGCCCGCAGCGCCCAGTCAACGCATCCCCAGCGCGCCTGGAGCAGGCCCGATTGCATCATGAGGCGGCTGTTGCGCCCCCCCCCCTGGGCCTTGATGGCGGCGAAGGCGGCATCGGCCAGCGCCGTCGCCCGGCCGAGATCACCGCGGGCCCGTTCGGCCGCGGCGGCGGCGCAGGCCACGAGCGGATTGGCGGTGATGAGGTCGGGGCGGGTGTCGTGGATCTGGTCGACGATCGCCGGGATGCCCAGATCGGTTCCCCAGACGAGCGTCTCGATCGTCGGGGAGGCGATCTGCGAGGCGGGCAGGCCTTCCCACTGGGCGGCGAGCAATGCCTTGGCCGCGGCGATTGCCTCGTCCTTGCGGCCGGCGGCGAGGAGCATGGCGATCTGCGTGCGGGCGAAGATCCTCCCGACCTCCGTCACATCCCCGCTGGAGCGAGTCTCCTCGTCCTCCTCATCCCCCTCGTCGGCAGCTTCCCGCCTCGAGCCATGGTCGCCGTCGGTGCGTTCGAGTTGTGTCAGGGCCGTCGCTGCCGCGGCCAGGGCCTCATCACGGGCAGGCGGCGTCGTCGCTGCGGAGAAATCGATGACGGCGCGGGCGAAGGCCGCCGCCGGCCGGGCGCTCGATCCCAGCCCGGCGGTTGCGTGGGAGGCGATCGCCGGCCACCAGCGGTTGTCCGCCTGCCATTCCCGCACGAGAAGCGCCGCAGCCACCCGCGATCCCTCCGGCGATCGCTCCAAGCGGATGATCCGAGCCAGGGCTTCGATGCCGGCGTCGTCGTCGACCCGGAGGAGGCGGTGCATGACACGGACACGCTGGGCGAAGTCGCGCTGTTTGTACGACTCGAGCAACCGCGTCACCTCGGGGGGGTCGTGCGGCATGCCGAGAGGAATCGTGTCGACGAGCCATCGGGCCCGCATCGCCACCTCGAGATCACGATCGAGTTCGGCGGCTGCCAGGAGCGCATCGACGGCCGCGGGGCCGATCGCCTTGAGTTCGGCCGAGGCCGTCTCCCGGCGTTGGAAGTCGGCATCCCCCAGCTTGACGATGAGCGCGGCGATCGCCTCCGGAGAGGGTTCGGCGGGAGGGTCGCTGCTTGCTCCGGCCAGCGCCGTCCCGATCGTGAGGATCAGGGCGACGAGCAACCAGTTGGCAGCGCTCCCCGATCGCCCGGTCGCGGGATGCATCGTGACTTCGCGGGGCAGGAGTTGGGTGGGGGGCATGCGCTGCAATCCTCCCGCGGGCCACGGTCGCCGAGGTGATGGGCCTGATCAGGTCGCGTCGGGTTCGATTCCCAGGTCACGGATCGTCACGATGGCATCGAGGGGGATGCCGCGGGCCGCGAGGGTTTCGCCCGCCCCGGCCAGTCTGTCGATGACGGTGACGACGCGTTCGACGACGAGGCCGAACTCGATCGCCCGGTCGATCGCCAGCAGCGAGGAACCCCCCGTCGTGGTCACATCCTCGACGATGACCACCTTCTCGCCGGGGACGACCGGTCCCTCGATGTAGCGCTTCGTGCCATGGTCCTTCGGCTCCTTGCGGACCATGAATCCGCGCAGGTCGAGCCCGGCGACCCCGGCCATCGTCACGACGGCACTCGTCACCGGATCGGCACCGATCGACATCCCCCCGACGGCGGCCGGGAGGGGACCATGCTCGCGGAGGATTTCGAGGATCGCCCGGCCGACGAGCATCGAGCCCCGGGCATCGAGGATCACCTGCTTGGCGTCGAGGTAGAAGCTCGCCTGCCGTCCGGAGGCGAGGCGGAACGTCCCGCGGCGAAGGGCCTTGGCGGTGATGAGGGGAACCAGTTCGGCGACGATTTGGGAGCGAGTTGTGTTCATCCCGGGAGTATAAGCGGTGTTGGGACGGCGAGGGTGGCCCCGATTTTTTGACTCCGCCGGGGATGCCCATAGAATTCGACGGTTGTCGCTCTCCGGCACTCGAGGACGGTCATGCCATTCAACGCCGCGACACCCGACGGAGTGTGGTTAGGGTCGTTCCCGGCCCGTCTCCACCCCGCTGGCCGGCGCGAACGGCGCTTGGCCTGCCGGGTGACCGGCGCCATGACGGGGCGGATTCTGGCGGCCGTGGCGCTGGTCGTGGCGGCGGCGCTCGGCGGAGGGGCTGGCCACGCCTGGGGAGCCGATCCTCCTCCCGATCCGGCGAACGCCGTGGCCCCTGGCGATGGTGCGGTCGCACCACGCGATGTCCCGGTGGCGGTCGTTCCGCTCCGGTTGCCGATCACCGGGACCCGTGACACGCAGGTCGAGGGGACCGTCCTCCGCGTTCTCGATCGCCTCCTCGCCCGTCCCGGCGAGCGCGGGGTGCTCGTGTTCCGGTTCGACGGAGCCGACGAGCCGGGAGCGGGGGCGAGCGACTTCGGCCGATCGCTGGCGCTCGCCCGATTCCTTGCCGACCCGCGACTCTCCGGCGTGAAGACGGTGGCATGGCTGCCGGCCGGGGCCCGCGGGCATGCCGTCCTCGTGGCGCTGGCCTGCGAGGAGATCGTGCTCGCCCCCGATGCCATCTTCGGCCCGGCAAACACCGACGAGCCGTTCATCGACGACGCCATGCGCGCGGTCTACGCCCAGGTGGCCGCTCGGCGGAAGACCGCCCCTCCGGCGCTCGCCCAGGCCCTCCTCGATCCCCAGGCACGCGTCGTGCGCGTGGCCACCGACGATGGCGACCAGATCGTGACCTCAGCCGAGGTGCCCGCGCTCCGTGAGGGGGCCGCGGTTCTCGATGAAGAGGAGATCGGCCCGGTGCCCCTGGCGTTGTCGGGCCGGCGGGCGCGGGAGTTGGGAGTGGCGCGGGCGCTGGCGCGCACTCCAGCCGAGGTAGCGCGGAGTCTTGGCCTTGCAGAGTCGGCGCTCGAGGCCGGTCCGACTCTCGATGGGGGCTGGAAGGGGGTCCAGGTGGTCCTTTCCGGCGTGATCACGGCCGACTTGGTCGCCCGCACCCGGACGCGGATCGAGGAAGCGATCGCCTCCGGGCGGAACTTCGTCTGCCTGCGGATCGACAGCCCCGGCGGTGAACCGGAGCAGAGCCTCGTCCTGGCGGCCTATCTCGCCAGCCTCGATGCCACGCAAGTTCGCACCGTCGCCTGGGTGCCACGCGAGGCGCGGGGCGACGCGGCGCTGGTTGCCACGGCGTGCGACGAAATGGTCATGGGGGCCGCGGCGGTCCTCGGCGGCGAGGGGGCCGCGGCAATCGACGGACGCTGGGCCGAGGCGATCACGGTGGCGTGGCGCGAGGGGGTGGCGAAGAAGCGGGACCGATCGTGGTCGCTCCCGGTGGCGTTGGTGGCTCCGGGACTCGTCGTCAGCCAGGCGACCCGGGCCGCGACGGGCCGCGTCGGCTACTTCTGCGAGGAGGAGTTTGACCGCCTCGACGATCGCGAAGCGTGGCAAATGGGTGCCCAGGTCGGCGTCGGCCCGCTGGCGCTCAACGGCAAGGCAGCCGAATCGCTCGGACTGGCGGCCCATGTCGTCGAAGGATTTGACGGCGTGGCCCGGGCGTACGGTCTCGAAGGGGACGTCGCTCTCGCCGCGCCGGGCTGGGCCGACACGCTCCTCGACGCCCTGGCCAGCCCCGGCATCGCCTGGCTCCTCCTCCTCATCGGCGGCGCGGGGCTCTACATCGAGCTCCACACTCCCGGAATCGGCTTCGGGGGCTTCATCGCGATGGTGGCGTTCATCATCTATTTCTGGAGCAGCCATCTCCATGGCACGAGCGGATGGCTCGAGGTGATGCTGTTCCTCGCCGGCCTGATCTGTCTGGCAGCGGAGATCTTCGTGCTCCCCGGATTCGGCGTCCTCGGGCTCGGCGGGGGCCTGCTCATGGTGGCGTCGCTCATCCTCGCCAGCCAATCGTTCGTCCTCCCCACCAACGCTTACCAGTTCCGTCAACTCCAGTGGTCGCTCCTCGGCATCCTCGGCGCCGCCATCGGCGTCACGATCCTCGCCGTCGTCGCCCGGCGTTGGCTCCCCGAGTCGCGGCTCTTCCGCCACGTCCTCCTCGCGCCTCCCGGCGACAGTGCGGACGACCTGATCGATGATCCGCTCGAGGCCCTCGTCGGCCTCGAGGGGGAGACGACGTCGCGGCTCGCCCCCGCCGGCAAGGCACGGATCGGCGGCGAGATCCACGACGTCTCCAGCGACGGCCAGCTCGTCGAGCCGGGGACGCCGGTGGAGGTGGTGGCCGTCCGCGGTGGCAGGGTGCTCGTCCGCGCGATCGATGCCGGGCGGCGGGGGATGCACGGATGAGTCCGGTCGTCTGGGTCGCCGCCCTGTTCCTCGTCGGCATCGGCGTGATCGTGCTCGAGGTCTTCGTTCCTTCCGGCGGCGTGCTCGGCTTCGTCAGTCTGGCGGCGATCATCGCCGCGATCGCCACCGCCTTCCTCGAACTCGGCGTCGGCGCCGGCACCGCGATGATCGCGCTCTCGGTCGTCGTCGTGCCGGTGATCCTCGGCTTGGCGTTCCGCTGGTTTCCGGAGACGCCCCTCGGTCGGCGCGTCCTCCCGGCCCCTCCGGAGCCGGCCGACGTCGTGCCCGACGCACCGCGGCGGCGGCGGGCCCGTGATCTCGTCGGCCAGCCCGGGCGGACCACGAGCGACCTCCTCCCGTGGGGAACGGTGGAGGTGGGGAGCGAGACGCTCGACGGAGTGAGCGAAGGGGGGCCGATCGACGCCGGCAGCGAAATCATCGTCGTGGCGTCCCAGGGGGCGGCCGTGGTGGTGCGCCCGGCCCCGGTGACCGCGGCTGCAAAGCGTGCGCTGGAGGGCCGCCGGGTTGGGGCGGAGCAGGTGGCCGAACCGGAAAAACCGGCAGCCCCGGAAGCCCCCCGGCTCTCACCGACGCTCGAGAACTTCACCTTCGAGTCATTTAACCCCCCCGACGCTTGACTCTCGCCGTCCACGGAACAAGGCTGGAATCGTCCTGTTCCGCGGCCTCTCGGCCCCGGCCCGGGGTCAGCCCACCCGTCCGGAGCCTCCGATGCCCCCGTTCGTCCTGCCGGTCGTCCTCCTCGTTCTCGTCGTCGTCGGGCTCGGCATCGCTGCCATGCTGGCCCGCTACCTGCGGCTTTGGCTGCAGTCGTATGCGTCGAGCGCCGGCATCGGCCTCTTTGACCTCGTCGCCATGAGCTTCAAGAAGGTCAACCCGAACGTCATCGTCCGCAGCAAGATCATGGCGGTGCAGGCCGGGCTCGGCGATGCCAGCGGGATCACGCGGCAGGCGCTCGAGGAGCACTCGATGGCCGGTGGCCGCGTCCCCCTCGTCGTGCAGGCACTCATCGCCGCCAACAAGGCGAAGATCAAGGAGCTCAATTGGAAGCTGGCGACGGCGATCGATCTGGCCGGGCGTGACGTCCGCGAGGCCGTGCAGACGAGCGTCTATCCGAAGGTCATCGATTGCCCCGGCCGGAACAGCGGCCGCGAGACGCTCGACGCGGTCGCGAAGGACGGCATCCAACTCAAAGTCCGGGCCCGCGTGACGGTGAGGACGAATCTCAATCAGCTCATCGGCGGTGCCACCGAGGAGACGATCGTCGCCCGCGTCGGCGAGGGGATCGTCTCGGCGATCGGTTCGGCCGAGCGATACACGAGCGTCCTCGAGAATCCCGACGTGATCTCGAAAACGGTGCTCGCCCGCCGCCTCGACTCCAACACCGCCTTCGAGATCGTCTCGATCGACATCGCCGACATCGACGTCGGGGCGAACATCGGTGCCCGCCTCCAGGCCGACCGGGCCGAGGCCGACACCCGCGTCGCCCGGGCCAACGCCGAGGGACGCCGTGCGATGGCGGTCGCGAAAGAACAGGAAATGATCGCCGGGATCGAGGAGAGCCGGGCGCAGTTGGTGGAGTCGGAGGCGGAAGTGCCGCGGGCGATCGCCGATTCGCTCGCCAGCGGCGGGCTCGGGATCGTCGACTATTACAAGATCCGCAATCTCCAGGCCGACACCGACATGCGACGGACGATCGCCGGCGTCGGCAACGGGCCGGCCACCGCGACGCATGCCGTCCCTTCCGGGCAGTGACTCAGCGCCTCTCGCCCCCCGTTCCCTTCCCTCCTGCGGAACCACCCCCGATGCTCGAGCTCCCCTTGGTCGCGTGCGTGGTGCTGCCGCTGGCCGCGAACGATTGGCTCGAGGGGCTGATCCCGTTCCTGTTCTTCGTGATCTGGATCGTGTCGCAGGTCGTGGGGGTCGTGCGTCGCATCGGCGGCGGGAAGATCCCGGGAGAGGGTGGTCCGAATCCCGGCAGGCCGGTCGGCCCCGCGCCCGGCCAGGTGCGGGAGGTGCCGCCGCCGATCGTCCCGGCCGGCGAGCGTGATCGCCGCGCCGCCCAGGATGATCTCCAGCGTCAGATCGAGGCCTTCCGGCGCGGTCAGGCGGAGGGAGTGAACCGCGATCCCCCGCGTCGCACGCCCGCAACCCCGCCGGCACTCACCAAGGCCGTGCCGCGGCGTGAGCCGGTGGCTGTGAAGCCCGCGTCCACACGCGGACAGGAAGGGGGGCCGCGTCGGCCTCCGTCGCTGACGGAAAAGCGTTCCGCCGCCACGCCTGGAAGACCGGGAACGCCGGCGGCAACCGTTCCCCCGGCGATTCTCGGCGGTCATTCCGGCGAGATCGGTCGGCATGTCGAGGGGGCGTTCGCGCACGATCTCGCCCACACGGGAATCCGCCCCGGCGGCGGCGACCAGTCCGCGGTCGCGCCGCAGACGGTGCCGACAGTCGCGCACGATCTCGTGGCGATGTTCCGCGATCCCGCGACGATCCGTCAGGTGATCCTCCTCCGCGAGGTGCTCGACCGGCCGATCGATCGCTGGTGAACGGGGTGCCTTGTCGGGAGGGGGGGGAGACGTACGATCCTGCCATCGACGAAGGCATCTGCGACCCGAGGAGACGATCCGCATGCACGGCACGCAAGGACCAGCCCAGGCGAAGGCATCGGCCGGCATGACCGGATCACCCCCGGCTGTGGCGCGGCCCGGCGTTACCCGACTCGGGTGGGTCGGCACCGGCGTGATGGGGCGCTCGATGGTCGGCCGCCTCCGTGATGCCGGCTTCGACATCCTCCTCACCACGCGTTCGCGATCGAAGGCCGAAACGCTCCTCGAGCGCGGATGCCGATGGGCCGAGTCGCCGGCGGCCGTGGCCGCCGGGTCGGACGTCGTGTTCGTGATGGTCGGGCATCCGTCGGATGTGCGCTCGGTGATCCTCGGGGCCGACGGCGTTCTTGCGGGGGCCGCCGCTGGAGCGATCCTCGTCGATCACACGACGAGTTGCCCGAGCCTGGCCGGTGAGATCGATGCGGCGGCTGCAGCACGGGGCGTGTGGAGCCTCGACGCGCCGGTGTCGGGGGGCGACAAGGGGGCACGTGAGGGGACGTTGACGGTGATGATCGGCGGGGCCGATGCGCCGCGCGAGGCGCTCGCGGCATGTTGGGGCGCCGTCGCCGGCAACGTCGTTGCGTGTGGCGCGGCCGGCGCCGGTCAGCGGACGAAACTCGTCAACCAGATCGCCATCGCCGGTGGCATGGTGGGGATGTGCGAGGCCCTGCTCTTCGCCCATCGGGCCGGCCTCGATGTCGAGACGACGCTCCGCGCCATCTCCGGCGGTGCTGCCGGATCGTGGTCGCTCTCCAATCTCGCCCCACGGATCGTGCGCGGAGACTTCGCCCCCGGATTCATGGTGGAGCACTTCGTCAAGGACATGCGACTGGCGCTCGACGAGGGCAGGCGCCTCGATCTCCCGCTCCCGGGGCTGGCGCTCGTGGAGTCGCTCTACACAGCCCTCCTCGCCCAGGGGCGGGGGCGTCAGGGAACCCAGAGCCTCGTGCTGGCGCTGGCGCAGCTTGCAGATCATCCCTGGCCGACGCCCCCGGCCGCGCAGGTTTCCTGAACCTCCCCGCCGGGCCTCTTTCCGCTCTGTGGGGGGGTGTTTGGGTGGGGGTGGGAGGGGGAGAAACGGGGCGTTTTCGTGGCCCGGATGAAATCCCGAATCGCGACTTGAGCGGCGCCAGCCGGTGGACTACAAGACCTGTGGTGGGCCGTGTCCGCGGCCTGCCCACAGCGCGTAGACGAGGTCGCCCAAGCCTCGTCTACGCGCTTGCGTTTCGGCACGGTCCGCGGCGGCTTTCCGTACGGCAGGCGATGGATCGCCTGCGGGATTGCCCCGGTCTTTCCGGCGGGTTTCCAGGGAATGGATGCTCACGCCATGGCGATGCCAGCCACGTCCGCTGTCCTGCCTTGCCAGAGCGCCACGGCGTCGCTGTTCGCCCCTTCCCGAGGGCTGAAGTCGAGGCCGATTCTGGCGATCGCGATCGTGACGGTGGCGCTCGCCGCATGGCTGTTGGTCGCCGCGGCGGAGATCGCGGCCCAGCCCCCGATCGCTACCGGCGAGGTGTCGGTGCTGCGCGAAGCCGATCCTGGGGATCGGCCGATGCCGGTCGTCGAGGGGCCATTGCCGATGGCGGTCGAAGTCGGGGTGGAGTTGGCCTATCTGCGCGCCGGCCCCGGCGAAGACTACTACCCCACCGAGCGCCTGGCGCTGGGCCGAGCGCTCGAGGTGTGGGCGATCGACGAGCGTGGATGGTGTGCCGTTCGTCCCGTCGCGGGGAGCTTTAGTTGGGTCCGCGCCGCCGACATCGATGACGAGGCCGCGCTCGAACCGACGGCGCGTTCCGCGGCCGACGGAAGGGGAACGGGGGTCGGTGTCGTCGTCGCCGATGGTGCCGTGGCCCGCGTCGGCTCACAGATCAACGATCTCCGCCATGTCGCTCAGGTGCGTCTCGAGGCGGGTGAGCGGGTGCGCGTGCTCGAGCGCGTGCGCATCGACCGCGGCCGGCATGCCGGCCTATGGGCACGGATCGAGCCCCCGTCGGGTGAGTTTCGTTGGGTGCGGTGCACCGATCTCGCCTCGTCGCCGGCGCTCCGTCAGGTGGCCCTCGATGCCGGCGTGGCGCCGGCGGGTGACCGCGGTGAGGATCGGCGCGCCTCGGAGGAGACGATCGGCCCGCTCCGTTCGGCGGGGGAGTCGATCACGTTGGCTGTCAATGAAGCACCCGCTCCAAGCGAGCCCCCTGTTTCCATGGCACCGCCGCAGCCCCTCGGGGCGGTGCCGCAGGCGAAGCGGATGATGGCGGGATGGTTGCCACGGGGTACCGGAGTTTTCGAGGCCCCGCCGCCGGTCGCGGTGGTGGCCCCTCCCGTCTCGACGGCCGACGAACTGGCCGACATCGACCTCGCGCTCTCCGTCGCGGTAGCGGGCCCGCCCGATACCTGGAATCTTCCCCAGCTCCGCGAACGGCTCCGGCTGGCCGCGACGCGATCGAACTCCAATCCCGACCGGCTTCGGGCCGACGCGATCGACGCCCGGATCGGCCGCTTCGAGGCGATCCAGGCCAAGCAACAATCGCTCGCCGCCGGACCGCCGGGTGACCCGTCACCGCTCCGCCTCGGGAGCATGTGGTCGAGTCTCGGTGGGGTTGGATCGCGCCCCATCCGCCCCGGAGTCCTCCCCGGCGGCGCTCCGGCCGATGGCCGGCCCGGTTGGACCCCACCCGATGCAACCGAGACGACGGGGAGGCTGGCGACGGTCGTCTCGCGCCGTCCCGACGCTCCTCGCTGGGCGCTCGTCGACGGTAGCAACAACGTCCTCGTCTTCGTCAACCCGCAACCGGGCGTGAATCTCGCTCCGTTGGTGGGGCAGCAGATCTCCGTCCGCGGTGCCCGCGGTTACATGCCGGAGTACAAGCGGCCCTACCTCGTCGCCACGGAAGCCCGTCCGCGGGTGGCCCAGACGGCGCCGCCCCCCCGCGCCGATCTGACCCGCTGACCGTCCGTTGATTCCCGTCGGCCACGGCCGGGAAGCCCCCCGGTATCCCGGCCGTGGCGACGACGAGTGCGGAAGCGCCGGTGGACGGCGTCAGCGGATCTGTTCCCCTTCGAGTTGCCGGGCAGGCAGCCAGCGTGAGGCGAGCTTGGCCGGCAGCTTTTCTGCAGCGATCGGGTCGACGGGGATGCTGCCACCGCTCCCGGCGTTGCGGGCCAGGGACGCGAACGTCTGGCGGTCGGCCGGAGGAATCTTCGACATCCGGCCTGCCAACCGAGCCACCCCTTCGGGATTCTCGGTGGCCGCCGCGGAGAGCGACGCCATGAACTGGCAGATCTCGTGGAGGTTCGATGCACTCGAGCGGACGACGAGTGGCTGGAGCGTGCGGGTGACGATCTCGAGCCCCACGCCATCGGCATCGAGGAAGGCATCGACCTGCATCGTGTGCCTGGCGGTGCCGTCGGCGGCGGCGCCGGTGGGACGGTAACGCACGAGGAGGAGGCACGATCCCGACAGCGGTTGCGGCGAGAGTGGTCCGGTGTAGCCCCCTTGGCCGAGGAGCACCATCGTGCCCCCTTCGGCGGTCCGATCATGGTGGA
Source organism: Planctomycetaceae bacterium (assembly GCA_947453375.1). Classification (GTDB taxonomy): domain Bacteria; phylum Planctomycetota; class Planctomycetia; order Pirellulales; family UBA1268; genus QWOP01. The sequence continues at coordinate 15,138 of CANGGT010000026.1, read as the reverse complement.
GGAGGCGGAGCATGCCCTCGGTTCCCCAGCCGTCGCTCATCCGCCACTGCCCCGGAGCGGTGGGATCGAGCGCGACCTTGCTGATCCCGAGCACTCGCCAGATGTCGACGACGATCTCCGGATGGGTCAGGCAGAAGTCGAGGAGGGCGCGGTCGCAGCTGAACGACTCGACGGGAAGTCGGCGGTAGAGCGTCGGGTTACGGAGAATCTTCTCCGCCGCCCGCCGGTCAGCCTCGGCCATCCGGTCCAGAGGCATCGCCTTGCTGGCCGACTTCCGGGCGTCGCGTCCCGACGAGCCGCCGTCTCCAAGCATCGTGGCCAGCGACGATCCGCCGGGCACGGGTTCAACCGCCGGAACGGTACCGACCGCTCCCCAGGCTGCCAGCAGCCCGATGGCCGCAGACAGTCCCCACATTCGCGCACGCATGAAACTTTCCCCCCGGAAACTTCCTGCCGGTGACCCGCCCCGGCCACCCTGCAGAGAGAGTTTTCGGCCTGGGGAGCCGGTGCGGCCCAGTCATTCCCCGTTCAATCAGGAGATGTTCGCCAGCCCCCCTGGATTGCCAGATTCCTCGTGAATCGTGGGTTGGCCCTGCTGCGCAGAGTTCCTACCATCGCCCGCCCTCGGAGCCATCGGAGGGCCCCGCAAACCTCGCCAGGGAAGGTGAACCACCGCATGCGCCAGGACGATCCCATCGATCGCGCTTCGGCCCCTGCCCCCGCCGCGGCCCATCCCGGGCTGATCGGGCGGATTCTCGTCGCATGGACGGAGCTGTGCCTTCGCGCCGGATGGACGATCGTCGCGGTTGCCGTCTTCACGGCCGCGCTTTCCGGGGTCTGGACGGCGCGGTGTCTGGGGTACAAGGTCAACCGCACTGATCTCCTCGATCCGCGCAGCGACTACAACAAGCTGTGGGTCGATTACGTCGCCGAGTTCGGCGAGGACGACGACGCGGTGGTGGTCGTCGAGGGGCCGACACGGGCCGAGACGATCCGCGTCCTCGAGGAGGTGTCGGAGGCGGTGGCGCGCGACGAGCGGCTCTTCAGCTCCGTCTTCCACGCCGTCGACCTCTCCCGCATCCGCTCCAAGGGCCTCCACTACCTCTCTCCCGACGAGCTCGAGCAGATCGATCGCTTTCTCGAGGAGTCGCACCCGATCCTCGATGGCGGCTGGGCGAGTCTCAAGGTCGGCTCGATGGTCGGTGGGCTCGCCAGCCAAATGGTGCTCGGGCCCCCGCGCAACGCCCCGCCGCCGCGCGAACTGCCGGTGGCCACGCTCGAACGCTACGCCGAGAGCCTCGTGGCGGGGCTCGAGCCGGCCGCCCGGACGGCGGCCATGGGGCCGGAGGACTTCGTCTCCCCCTGGCCCGGCATGCCCGCGTCGCTCTCCACGCTCCGCGATCTCTCCAGCGACCAACTCCTCGCCAAGGATGGGCGGATGGGCTTCGTCCTCCTCCGGCTCGCCAAGTCGAACGCCGGGTTTGCCGGTGCGTCGGAGGCCACCGACGAGCTCCGCCGGCTGATCCGCGGCGTGGCGGACCGCCATCCCGGCGTGTCGATCGGCCTCACCGGGCTGCCGGTGATGGAAGACGACGAGATGCGTGCGAGCGCGCAATCGATGGTGTGGGCGAGCGGGCTCTCGATGGCCGCGGTGGTGATCGTGATCATCGCCGGCTTCGGCGGCGTCAGACATGCGTTGATGGCCAATGGCGTGCTCGTCATCGGGATGGCGTGGGCCTTCGCCTGGGCCACCGCCACCGTCGGCCACCTCAACATCCTCAGCGTCACCTTCACCGTGACGATGATCGGCGTCGGCATCGATTACGGCACCTACTACGTGGGCCGCTACCTCGAGGCCCGTCGCCGTGGGCTCGAGTGTGCCGAGGCCCTCCTGGAGACGAGCGCCGCGGTCGGGCCGGGCATCCTCACCGGCGCCATCACGACGGCAGTGGCGTTCTTTTGTGCAGCCCTGACGAGCTTCGTCGGGGTTGCCGAATTGGGGCTCATTGCCGGTGGCGGCATCATGCTCTGTGCGGCGGCCGAATTGCTCGTCCTCCCCGCGGTGATCGCGCTGGTCGATCGCGGCCCGCTCGGCCGTTTCATCCCCGAGCCCGTGCCGGTGCACACCTGGCTCGAGCCGATCGTGCGCCATCCACGTTTCGTCTCCCTGGCCGGCATGGCGGCGACGCTGGCGATCGTGTCTGGGCTCCATGATCTCCGCTACGACCACAACCTTCTCAACATGCAGCCGGAGGGGCTCGAGAGCGTGGAAGTGGAGAAGAAACTCCTCGCCGAATGCGACCAGAGCGTCTGGTATGCCCTCTCGATGGCCGACACCCGCGAGGAACTCCTCGAACGGAAGAAACAGCTTCTTCTCCTGCCGACGGTCGAGCGGGTCGACGAGATCGCCTCGCTCGTGCCGACGGACGAGGAGCGGAAGCGTCCGATCATCGAACGGATCCGGACCCGGCTGGCGACGCTCCCGGAGCGGCCGCCGGAGATCCCCGTCGATCGTCTCGATGCCCTCGGCGAGACGCTCGCCTGGGCGCAGACGGAAGCCTCGAAGCGGCCCGGAGCGCTGCGGACGGCCTGGCACCTCGAGCGAGTTCGTGATTCGCTCCGGCAGATGGGCCCAGCCGACTGCTATCAGGCTCTCGCCACCTTCCAGCAGCGTTCCGCCGGCGATCTCGTCGGCCGGCTCCACGCCCTCGCCGCGGTGTCCGATCCCGATCCCCCGGCGCTCGATGATCTCCCGCCGAGCCTCGTCGAGCGGTTCGTGGGATCGAGCGGCAAGCACCTCCTCAAGGTTTATGGCCGGGGCGACATCTGGAACTTCGAGTCGCTCGAACGCTTCGTGACGGATGTCCGCGGCGTCGATCCGCGGGCGACCGGCAATCCGCTCCAGGCCTACGAGGCGTCGCTGGAGATGAAACGGAGCTACGAGCAGGCGGCGATCTCCGCACTCCTGGTGATCCTCGTGGTGTTGTGGTTCGACTTCCGCTCGTTCCGCCATGCCCTTCTCGCCTCGCTCCCGCTGGCGATGGGGATGGGGCAGACGTTCGGTCTCATGGGCCTGCTCGGCATCGACCTCAATCCCGCCAACCTCATCGGCATCCCGCTCGTCCTCGGGATCGCCGTCGACTACGGCGTTCACATCGTCCATGACTCGCTCGAGCGCCCCGGCCCCTACCGGATCAGTCCGTCGACGGCCAACTCCGTCCTCGTCGACGCGCTGACGACGATCCTCGGCTTCGGTGCCCTGATGGTGGCCAGCCACCGGGGCCTCGAGAGCCTTGGTCGGCTCCTCACGCTCGGCGTCACCACCTGCACGGTGACGTCGCTGGTGTTCCTCCCGGCAGTGCTCCGTCTGCTCCATCGCGAACCGCCGGCGGATGCCGACGGAGCCGAGGACGAGGCAGAGGAGGAAAGGGGCGTCGAAGAGGTCATCGCGGTGGACTTCGGTGCGGGGGCCGACCGCTCCGAGGGGCGGGCCGCGGCCTGATCCCCGCCGCCGGGAACCGATCTTGTGCCGGCTCGCGCCAGCCTGCTATCCCCCTCTCCCCCTGTCCCCAATCCCTCTTCCGGTGCCCCATGACGCTGCCGCGCCACCCTGTCGCTCTCTCCTCTCTGCTCGGGTTGGTGTTTCTGGGAACGTCGATGGTCCACGCCCAGAACCCGGCGCCGAGGGCCCCCGCGGCGCCTGCTCCGGTGACGGCCGGCCCGGCCCGCGCCATTCCCCAAGCCGCGGCCCCCGCCGCGCCGACGGTGAACCTCGTCATGGAGGATCAAAACCGTCAGTCCCACGACACGGCCGCCCTGAAGGGCGACGTGATCGTCCTCCTCTATGCCGATCGCAACGGCGCCGAAGCAGCCCACGAAATCGGCCAGCGGCTCCATGTCCACTTCCACCCCAACGCCGCCAAGGTGGAGGGGCCGGATTGGGTGCGTCAGCCGGTGACGAACATCCCCGGCTGGCCGGCCGGAGCCCGCACGCCCAACGTCCATGCCGTTGCCGTCGCCTGCCTCCCCGAGATCCCCAAGGCGGTTCATCCGGTGGTCCGGTCGCAGATCCGCAAGGAATCGCCGCACGTGCCGGTGTGGCTCGACTTCAAGGGAACGATGCCCAAGACCTTCGGGATGGCCCCCGACGTCCCCAACATCCTTGTCATCGACACCTTCGGCCGCCCCCAAGGAGTGCTCTCGGGGGAGCTCGACGAGACGAAGTACCAACAACTCGTGGCGGCCATCGACCGACTCCGGCAGCAGGCCCAGCCGGTGCGGACCGCGTCGGCAACCGAGGCGGTGCCGGCCGCGCGTTGACACGCGATCCGGACGTCGCCGGCCTCACGGCGCGGGTGACGAGTCCGCCGCGACGACGGCTTGGCCGCTCCCCTCGGCGAGCTCCGTGAGCCGGTCGATCGGGACGTCGGTGAACGTCTCGGTGCTGCCGCCGATCCAACGGATCTCGATCCGGTCGATGGCCGGATGGGCTCCGAGGCCGAAGTGGAGCCGGGTGCCGAAATGCCCCTGGTAACCGCGGCCGGCGTGGATCTCGTCGACGAACGTCTCTTCGCCGGCTTGGACCACGACCTTCGCTCCCACGCCGTCACGGTTCCCCTGCCGGCCGCGCAAACGCACCTGGCACCAGTGGTTCGTGCCGCCGCGCTCCCGGTCGAGGTTCCGCAGGAGCGTGGGGGCCTCGCGGGAGTTGAGGATCACCAGATCGAGGTCGCCGTCGTCGTCGAGGTCGTCGCAGGCGACGCCGCGGGCCGCGTGGCGCGGGATGTCGTGGAGGCCGGCGGCTGCCGAGATGTCGACGAATCTCCCCCCGACGTTGCGGAGGAGGAGGTTGTGGTTGCGGTAGGAGGTGGTGTCGTCGAACGCCTCGACGTTGTCGTTGAGATGGCCGCAGGCGAGGAACAGGTCGCGTCGGCCGTCGTTGTCGAAGTCGGCCATCGCCGTCCCCCAGGTGACGAATTGCCACGCCCCGCTGCCGGCGGCGGTCGCGGCGGTGGCATCCTCGAATTGCCCGCGGCCGAGGTTGCGGAAGAGGACGGGGAGGTCGGGCTGGAAGTCGGTGACGAACAGGTCGATCCTCCCGTCGCCGTCGGCGTCGCCCGCCTCTGTCCCCATGCTGCCGATCTCGGCGCCGAACCGGTTCACCGCCACGCCGGCGGCCAGCGCGGTTTCGCGGAAGTTGCCCCGGCCGTCGTTCTCGAAGAGGAAGTTCCCCTCGAGGGCGTCGTTGCCGACGTAGATGTCGGTGTCGCCATCGTCGTCGTGATCGAGACAGACGACCCCCATTCCCGGGCCGGCCACGGCGGCGATCCCCGCCTCGACGCTCGCATCGGCGAAGCGGCCGTCACCTGAATTGCGGAAGAAGGTATCGGGCCACGGGGGATAGTCGCGAGGGCCGGCGTAGGCCGGAAAGCCCTTCACCGTCCGGGGGCGGTGGTTCTCGAGCGTGAAGCGGACGTAATTGGCGGCGTAGAGATCGAGGTCGCCGTCGCCATCGGCATCGAGCAAAGCGGCTCCCGCGCCGACCTTCTCGCCATCGGCCACGCCGGCGCTCTCCGTGGCATCGGCGAACGTGCCGTCGCCGAGGTTGTGGAAGAGTCGCTTGGCGCCAAACGTGGTGAGGAAGAGATCGGGAAAGCCGTCGTTGTCGATGTCCCCGGCCACGACGCCGAGGCCGTAGTCGCGGCAATCGATGCCGGCGGCGAGGCTCACGTCGCCAAACACTCCCGCGCCGAGATTCCGGCAGAGGGCGTGCCGGGGGGGCGATCCGGAGTCGCCGGGCTCGGCTCCCGGAAGGAGTGCCCCGTTGGGAAAGTAGAGATCGATCCGGCCGTCGCCGTCGAAGTCGAACGTGGCGACGCCGGCGGACAGCGGCTCGACGAGATACCGCCGACCGCTGCTCCCGTCGGTGTGGACAAAGCCGATCCTCGAGTCTTCCGTGGCGTCGGCAAACCGGATCGGCGCGGCGGCGGAGGATGGTGTCGGCTCGGATGGACCAGGCGCGATCGCCGGGGGCGGGGATGAAGCCGGGCCGGCAGAGGGGGGCGTCTTCGGTGGCGCTGCCGGTGGGGTCGGCTGACTGCAGCCAACGGTCAGCGCGATGAGGAACAGCGCGACGAGGTGCAGGCGGCAGGGCGCGATGCGTGAAGGAACCATGTCAGTGGCCTTCTCCCGCTGCGGTGGACGAGGAGGCCGCTTGTTCGACCGCGGCGCCGCGGCTCAAAAGGGCCTTGGCCTCTTCCGTATCGCGATCGAGCGTGGCGATCCGCCCGGCGGCCGCGTACCAGCCGGCGAGGAGGCGTCGCATCCGGACGCTCTCGTCGCGGGAAAGATTCCTGGCCGCGGTCTCGGCATCTGCGGCTTTCAGGCGACGGAATTCCGTACGGGCCCGCTCCGCGTCGTCGGCCAGGCCGAGGCGCGACAAGGCGGTGGCCAGCCCGTACCAAGCCCCGGTGTAGGTGGGGGCCCGGTCGATCGCTCCCTGGAACGCCGCACGAGCCTCGCCGTCGTTGCCTTGGCGGAGCCGGACGTGGCCGAGGTGAAAGAGCCGGACAGCGCCGCCGCGGTCGTCGCCGATCACCGGCTCGAGAACGACGGCTGCCTCGGCGACCCGATCGGATTTGAGGAGGCAGCGGCCGAGATGCCCTTGGATGTCGGGGAGGGTCGGGTCGAGTCGGCGGGCACGCTCGAGCCACTCGGCGGCCTCGGCGTCGCGCCCCTCTTTCGCGGCGTAGAGCCCGAGCCGATACCACCCCTCGGCCGACTCCGGATGTCGCTCGAGATGGGCTCGCCACGCGGTCGCGGCTGTCTCCTGATCGCCCCGCTCGGCGGCGATCGTCGCCGCGAGTGCCGTCGACTGGGGCTGGTCGGGATGACGGGCCCCGATCCAGGCCGCGAGCGTCTGCGCTTCTTCCGCCAAGCCGGCATAGCTTTCCGGTACCGCGGCAGACGGCGCCGGAAACCGGCCGGCCTCGGACGGCGCTCGTGCCGCGAGAGGCGTCACGGGCTTCCCTCGCTCCTGTGCCCCGGTGCGGCGATCTCCCGAGGGGGCGATCGAGGAGCGTGCCGAGAGGGCGGCGAAGACGATTGCCGCGAGCGCGACAGCAGCGCCGGTCGCGGCCATCCAACGCTTCGATCGAACGCGGGACGCGGGCATCCTGGCGACCGTTGCCCCGGCGGCGCGTCGATCGCCGTGCCGCCGAGGCTGGTCGCGGGGGCCGTGGCGATGTGGCGGCATGACGACGCGCGGGCCGCGTTCAGCGCAGCCGTTCCTTGAGCCGCCGGCTGGCGAGGGTGAGGGTGTCGCGCTCCTGGGGCGTGAGGCTTGCCTCGCCGGAGCGGCTGATCTTCTCGAGGATCCGATCGACCGCCTCACGGAGCGCTTCGTCATCCTCGAGCGTCTGGCGTGGCGGCGTGCGCGGTGGCGGATCGTCGTCGGGACGGACGACCCTGAAGCGCTGCCGCGATTGGAGGAGCTGCGCGGGGGCCTCGAGGAGGTCGCCGATGTTCCAGCCACGCCACGCATAGGCGAGGCCGAAGAGCGCTCCGCCGATGTGGGCGAAGTGGGCGACGTTGCCGGTGCCGTGATAGGCGCTGTTGACGTCGGAAAAGAAGTAGAGAACGCCGAGGGCCCAGGCGGGGATCGGGAGGATACCCCAGAGGAGGAGTTCCTGGTGGGGGTTGTGCCAGATGAAGAAGGCGAGGATCGCCATCACCGCACCGCTGGCGCCGACGAGGAACGAGAACGGGGCCCGGTCCGGTTGGCCGAGTTGAACACTTGCCAGCCAGGTGAGGCCGGCGATGACGATGGCCGTCAGCCAGAAGCGGAGGAACTCATTCCTGCCGACGCGGGCCTCGACCTCCGGCCCGAAGAACCAGACCGTGAGCATGTTGAGGGCGAGGTGCCACGGCGAGCTCATGTCGTGGGCGAAGCCGTAGGTCAGCAGCCGCCACGCTTCGAGAGGATGCTGGGGGAGATCGCCGCGCATCGCCAGCCACCGGCTGAGCGGGAAATCGTTTTCGGCGAGGAGGCAGGCCACCCAGACGGCACAGTTGGCGACCACGATCGTCGTCACCGCGGTCCATTCCCCGGGTCCGGAGGATCCCCCTCGCCAGGAACGGTTCGGCTGGGCGTAACGGCGGTCTGCAAAACCCATGGGATTCCTCGTCGGCCGGTTCGCCGGCGGCGGCCCACGCGGCATCCGCCGCAGTCGGGCAAACGGCATGGTAGGTCCTCGCCGGGGGAGGGGGCAACGGCCTGCCCCCTCCAGCCGTCGCGGCGGGTGTGTTAGATTCCCCCCGCTGGCTTCAGCCGGGGTCCGGTGGCGGCCGAGCAATTGATGGAGGGGGGCCGGTGCCCTCCTGCCGGGAACACTGACGCGACGCGAAGGGGAGAGCAGGGCATGGCGACCAACGGGAGCTTGGGGCGGAAGTTGCGGATGGCGATCGTCGGGGGAGGACAGGGGTCGTTCATCGGCCGGGTACATGTCACCGCCGCCGTCCTCGATAACCGGGCCGCCCTCGTCGCCGGAGCGCTATCGAGCGATCCGGCCCGGGCCAAGGCGAGCGCCGCCGACTACGACATCGCTCCCTCCCGTGCCTACGGCTCCTATGCCGAGATGTTCGATGCCGAGCGGAAGCTCCCCGCTGGTGAGCGGATCGACTTCGTCTCCATCGCCACGCCGAATCACATGCATTTCCCGGTCGCCCGGGCGGCGGTCGAAGCGGGCTTTCATTGTGTCTGCGACAAGCCGATGACGCTGACCCTCGCCGAGGCGGAGGAACTCGCGGCGCTCGTCAAGGGTTCGAACGTCGTCTTCGCCGTGACGCACAACTACACCGGCTATCCCCTCGTCCGCCAGGCGCGGCAGATGATCCTCTCCGGCGAGCTCGGCGACATCCAGGCGATCCGTGCCACCTACATCCAGGGCTGGCTGCGGAGTCGGCTCGAGAGCGAGGGGCAGAAGCAGGCCGCTTGGCGGACCGACCCGACCAAGAGCGGCGCCGCCGGCTGCTTCGGCGACATCGGCACCCATGCCTACAACCTCGGTCGCTACATGACCGGCCTCCTCCCCGACTCGATCAGCTGCAACCTCAAGGTCTTCGAGCCGCCCCGGCCGCTCGACGACTACGGCCACGCCGTGATCCGCTACGGCAACGGCGCCCTCGGCACCGTCACCGCCTCGCAGATCAGCCACGGCCGCGAAAACGACGTGCGGATCGAGATCGACGGGACGCTGGCGAGCCTCGAGTGGCACCAGGAAAACCCCAACCAGCTCTTCATCCGCAAGAACGGCCATCCCCACCAGATCTACACCCGCGATCCCAACGCCCCCTACACGAGCGACCCGGCCAAGGCCGCCTGCCGGCTCCCGTCGGGGCATCCGGAGGGCTTCTTCGAGGCCTTCGCCAACGTCTACCGCGCCACCTACGACGCGATGGAGCTGGCGATCGCCGGCAAGCCGTTCGAGCGCACCAACACGATCTATCCCAACATCCACGACGGCGTGGAGGGGATGTACTTCATCGAGCAGTCGGTCGCCTCGAGCAAGGCCGGCGGCGCCTGGCTGCCGCTCAAGCACCCTCTGGCCCGGCAGTAGTTCCGGGATTGAAAAAGGTGCCAGCCACCAAATCCAGGGGGACTCGGTGATTTCGGCCCCCCCAAACTGCCTGGATTTGGTGGCTGGCACCTTTTTGCCCTTTTTGCCCGTGAACGGCGCGCCAGCACGCGAAAGGACTCGACGATGCCCTCGGCCCCCCCGGTGAAGCGCGACACCGCCTACTTCGTCTTCGACATCGAGAGCGTCTCGGACGGCGCCCTCGTGTCGCGGCTGCGATATCCGGCGGAAAAGCTCTCGCCGGCAGCGGCGATTGCCCGGTGGCGCGCGGAGCTGATGGCGGAGCAGGGGAAGGACTTCATCCCCTACACCTTCCAGCTTCCGGTGTCGCTGGTCATCGCGCGGGTGGCCGCCGATTACCGGCTCATCGATCTGGTCGCTCTCGACGAGGAGAAGTCGCGGCCGCCGGAGATCGTGCGCCTCTTTTGGGAGGGATGGCGGAAGTATGGCCAGCCGTGTCTGGTGACGTTCAACGGCCGCGGCTTCGACGTGCCGCTGCTCGAACTCTGCGCCTTCCGCTACGGACTCCCGATCCCCGACTGGTATGCCGAAGCCAAACGCAACTTCGACCAGCCACGCTACCGCTACAACATGGCGGGGCACTTCGATCTCCACGAATGGCTCACCAACAGCGGCGCGAGCCGGTTTCAGGGGGGGCTGTCGCTGGCGGCGAACCTGATCGGCAAGCCGGGGAAGCAGGACGTCGCCGGATACATGGTGCAGGATCTGTGGGACGCCGGCCGGGCCGCCGACATCCACGACTACTGCCGCGGCGACGTTCTCGACACCTATTTCATCTTTCTCCGCTCGCGCGTCCTGGCCGGGGAACTTACCCTCGAAGAGGAGCATGCCCTCATCGAGGAGACGCGGAAGTGGATCGAAGAAAAGTCAGCCTCGTCGCCGGGCCTGGCCCGCTACCTGAAGGCCTGGGGCGACTGGAAGAGCCCGTACGCGTAACGGGCTCGATGCCCTGAAAAAGATCGTGTCACAGGGGCAACGTCGTGCCGGCGGAAGCATCCGTGAGCGTCTCGGTGATCATTCCCGTCTTCCAGGCGGCGGACACCATCGCCGCCTGCATCGGCGGGCTTGCGAATCAGCGGCATACCGGTGCCAGGGTCGAGGTGATCGTCGTCGATAACGGTTCCTCCGACGGCTCGGTGGAGTGGCTCGAGACGCAGTCTCCATTCCGCTTGTTGCGCGAGCCCCGCCGGGGATCGTACGCGGCGCGGAATACCGGTGTGGCCGCCGCGGCCGGCGACATCATCGCCTTCATCGACCCCGACTGTGTTCCCGATGACGCGTGGGTCGCGGCGATCGTCGATGCCTTCCGAGATCCGGGAGTGTTAGTCGCGCTCGGTGCGCGGCGCCCCGCGCCGGACAGCGGCCTCAATCGCCTCCTCGGCGATTACGAGGTCGCCAAGGATCGGTGGATGATCGCCTCCGGACAACCGCTCAAGTACTACGGCTTCACCAACAACATGGCGGTGCGGCGCGCAGCCTGGGAGTCGTTCGGGCCGTTCATCGATCGCCCCCGTGGTGCCGACACGCTCTTCGTCCGCCGCGTGGTCGATGCCGCCGGTGGGCCCGCGATCCGGTTCGTGCCCCGGATGCATGTCTCCCATCTCGAGATCGACGGCCCGGTGGCCTACTTCGGCAAAGCCTACACCTACGGCCGCAGCCAACGGTCCTACCGGCGGGTCCATCCGTCACTGCCGTTGTCGTTCCGGGACCGCCTCCAAATTGTCCGTTCGCTGGCGTCAGAGCCAGGCTTCGGTGTGGTGCGGATGGTGGCCTTGTGCGCGCTGCTCGGAGTGGGAATGGCGTGCTGGGCCTGCGGGAGCGTCGTCGGCATGATGGAGGGCCACGCCGATGCGGCGGTCCGAGGGTGATCGAGAGGCCGTTCTCTCGGGCAGACAAGCTGTATGTTCATGAACGATTGCCCCAGGATCTCGGTCGTCTTGTTCGGTGTACCCCGCTGTTCGGCCGTCACCGTCCCCTCCATCGAGACTCAGATCCTCGCCCCGCTGCGTCGTTGCGGGGTGTTGAGCGTCACCTATCACCTGTTCCGCCAGCAGCGGATCGACAACCCCCGATCCGGCGAGGCGGGGGACCTCGACCCTTCCAACTACGATTTTCTGGCGTCGTACAGAGGGACGTTGGAAACGCCTCCCGATCTCCGCGGCGGTGAGGATTACCGTGCCCTGAGCCAGCGCGGCGATCGCTGGGGCAACGACGCGGCGACGCTTCACAATTCCCTCTGCCAACTCCACTCGCTGGCGTCGTCGTGGGAGGCCGTGCAGCAAGACGATCCCGACGTTGTCGTCTTTCTCCGTCCCGATCTTCTCTATCACGACCCGATCGCCCCGGACATCGTCCGGGGCGTCGCCGGCCAGTCGTCCACTGCGGTCGTTCCCGGATGGCAGTGGCACCACGGCTGCAATGATCGCTTCGCGATCTGTGGGCGTTTGGCCGCGGAAGCGTATGCCACGCGCGGCCGCCTGATCGGGGACTGGCTCCGAAGCTGCCGTGAGCCCTTCGAATCGGAGGCCTTGCTGGCGTTCGCTTTCCGCCAGTCGGGCGTCGGGGTCGTGGCGATGCCACTCCGCGCGAGCCGGGTGCGGCTCGGGGGACATGTGGTCGACGAACCGTTCACCTGCCGTTGCCTCACGAGCCCCGCTGTCAGGCTCCGGCTTTGGCGGGCGCGGCTGGCCTATGGTCTCATGCGCCACCAACGTCTCTGAGCCGGGGGGCGATGGAGAGAGTACGAAAAACCCCGGTCGTGGAAATCGATTCGTGTCCGGTAACGCGGACGGGTCAGTTTGCTGCCGGCGGCTGAGCCGCGTCGTCAGCGGCCGCCGGTACCGCCCCTTCCGGTTGCCCGGCCGGGGCCCCTTCGGGCCGGAAAAGCGTCGCGGCCACGGCCTTCGCTGCCGCCTTGGCGTCGTCGTCGACCTTCCCCTTCGGAGCCCGCGCCTCCACCGTGTAGAGCCGCCCGCCGAGAACAACGCCGTAGGCGAAGCGCTCGATCGGCTCGGAGAGGCCCCCCACCTTCGCCGTCCCCGGCGTCGCCCAGGCGACACCCTTGTGGCTTCCGAACGTGGCAGCGGCCGGCTTCTTGATCAGCTTCACGGGACCATCGGCCGGGAACGTCTCCGCGAGCTTCGTGCCGATCGCCGCAACAAGCTCCGATTGGTTGGCAGCGGTGATCTCCCCGAGCCCATCGGGCGCCAGCTCGGCCGTGACGACGATCGAGGGATACGACTTCCTCGGGCCGGGCTGATAGCGGACGAGATAGTTCTGCGATCGGGGAGAACGGGTCCAGCCGAGGGGAGAGCAGACCTCGATGCGCCCGCCGTCGAGGCGCACCGCCGTGTCGGCGTCGATGAGTTTTGATGATGGCCGATTCGCGCTTGCGGCCCCCACCGCCGACAGGGCATCGAGCGAGGCGGCCGTCGTGGCATCGTCGGAAGTCGCTGGATCGGTAGCCTCGGGATGCATCGGCTCTGCGGCTGCCGCAGGCTCCGTGACCGGCGCTGGCTCGGCAGCGACGTCGGCCGCGTCGGCGCCTGGTGGGGGCGGGGCTGCGTCAGCTGCCGCAGGCCTCGTCGCGCTTTCGGTAGCGGGATCGGAAGAGACTTCCTCGGGCTCGGTGCCCGCAGTGGGCGGCGTCTGGGAGCCTTCTGTGCCGGCAAGTTCCGCCAGCCCCGTCTCGGGGCGTTTCGCTGTCTTGCCCCGCTTCTTCGCGACGGGCTTCGACGAGCAGCCGGGGGCGATGACGCCAAGTGGCGCGAGCATCGCCGCCACCATCGCGACGACGAGGAGAGCCCGCCACGGGCGCGGCCGTGGCTTTGCCATGGGCCGCCGCGGGCCGGGGCGCGGGCCCCCGGCAGCGCAGGCTGGCATGGCCACTGGATCCTTCACGGAGCCGATCATCGGTCGTGCCCTCGGAAGGAGCTTGGCGGAGCGAACGGATCGCGCCGGCAGGAATTACTCGGTGATCGCTTCCTTCACCAACTGGATGAAGTGCGTCGCCCGGGAGGAGGCGGTCAGTTCGGCCGCCTTCTTCTCGGCCGACTTCTTGTCGGCGTATTCAAACAGCACCAGCCGCTTCATCGCCTGGTTGAAAACTCCCCAGTAAGCCTTGAGGCGGGTTTCCTTGGCGACCTTCTTGCGGACGGTTTTCTTGGCGGCGACTTTCGGCTCCTTGGCCACCTTCTCCTTCTTCGCCTTCGGCTCCTTGGCGACCTTCTCCTTCTTCTCCGCCTTCTCCTTGCCGCGGGCCTCCGCGGCGTCGTTCTGCGCCCGGAGTTCCTTGCGATTCACCACTTTCCGCGCCATCGATCGAGCCATCCTTCCCGTTTGGTTCCTGGCGGTCCGCGGGGGGCCCCTGGGGGGCCGCAGGCCACAGCGACCGTCGGGAGGAAAGTATAGCGATGGCGGCAGTCTCCGCACGCCGGGCGTATACTTGGGGCCATGAGCAGCACCGCCGCCGCCCCGCCCCTCCCGGGCCCATTCACCGACTACCGCCCCCTCTCCGACGCCGAACTTGCGGCCCGGATCGAGGGGGTCCGCCAGCGAATGGGCCGCCGGCTCGTGATTCTCGGCCACCACTACCAGCAGGACGGCGTCATCGCCCACGCCGACTTCCAGGGGGATAGCTACCAGCTCTCCCGCTCGGCCGCCGAACGGGACGAGTGCGAGGCGATCGCCTTCTGCGGCGTCCACTTCATGGCCGAGACGGCCGACATCCTCGCCAACCGTCCCGATAAGGTCGCCGCCCGCGGCGGCCGGCGCGTGACGGTCGTCCTCCCCGATCTCGCCGCCGGCTGTTCGATGGCCGACATGGCGGCAATCACGCAGGTGGAGGATGCCTGGGCCGATCTCGGCACCGTCATCGACACCGCCGATCTCACCCCCGTCACCTACATCAATTCCGCGGCGAGCCTCAAGGCCTTCTGTGGCCGACATGGCGGGATCGTCTGCACCTCGAGCAACGCCCGCGCCGTCCTCGAATGGGCCTTCGCCCGTGGCCGCCGCGTCCTCTTCTTCCCCGACCAGCACCTCGGCCGCAACACGGCGCGCACGATGGGGATCGGCCTCGACGAGATGTGCGTCTGGAATCCGCACGAGCCGGAGCTTGGCGGCAACGCCCGATCCAAGCTCGAGGCCTCGCGCGTCATCCTCTGGCAGGGGCACTGCAGCGTCCATGCGATGTTCCGCCCCGAGCATGTCGACGGCCTGCGGAAAAACATTCCCGGCGTGAAGATCCTCGTCCATCCGGAGTGTTCGATGGAGGTCGTCGACAAGGCCGACCTCGTCGGCTCGACGAGCTACATCCTCCGCCAAGTCGAGCAGGCCCCGCCGGGCACGAAGTGGGCGATCGGCACCGAACTCCATCTCGTCAAGCGTTTGGAAGCCGCCCACCCCGAGCAGGAGATCCGCTTCCTGTCGCCGGTGGTCTGCATGTGTGCCACGATGTACCGCATCGATCTGGCCCACCTCT
>CANGGT010000025.1 GCA_947453375.1 Planctomycetaceae bacterium | reverse complement strand
GTCGACGTCGGCCTGCTCGGCACGCTCGTCGATCTCGTCGGCGAGCTCGTCCTCGCCCGCAACCAGCTCGAATCGACCGTCCGCCACAAGACGGCCTCCCGGGGTGACGAGCACCCCGAGCTCCTCAAGGTCGTTCACCGCATCGACACCGTCACCGCGTCGCTCCAGGCGGCGGCGATGAAGACGCGGATGCAGCCGATCGAGCAGGTGTTCAGCAAGTTTCCGCGGATCGTCCGCGACCTCGCCGTGACCTGCGGCAAGGAAGTGACCCTCGAGATCGACGGGGCCGACACCGAACTCGATCGTTCGCTCATCGAGACGATCCGCGACCCGCTCACGCACCTCGTCCGCAACGCGGTCGATCACGGCATCGAGCCGCCGGAGGTGCGCGTCGCCCGGGGCAAGCCGGCGGCCGGCCGGCTGTCGCTGCGGGCCTACCATGAGAGCGGTCAGGTGATGGTCGAGATCCGCGACGACGGCGGCGGGATCCCGGTCGACGCGGTGCGGAAGAAGGCCGTGGCGAAGGGACTTGTGAGCGCCGAACAGGCTGCGATCCTTCCCGATGAACGCGTCCTCCAATACATCTTCGAGCCGGGGTTCTCGACCGCCGCCAAGGTCACCGACGTGTCGGGCCGGGGCGTCGGCATGGATGTCGTGCGGACCAACATCGAGGCGATCGGGGGTGCGGTCGACATCGGCAGCGTTCCGGGCTCGGGAACCACCGTCCGGGTGCGGATCCCGCTCACCCTGGCGATCATCCCGGCGTTGATCGTCTCCTCCGGCAGCCACCGCTTCGCGATCCCCCAGGCGGCGGTTCGCGAGCTGATCGCGCTGCGGGCCGGCACCAACGGCTCGGCGGTCTCCGTCGAGGGGCTCGAGGGGGCGCCAGTGATGCGCCTTCGTGGCCGACTCCTGCCGCTGGTCTTCCTCGGAGAGATTCTCGGCCTCGAGGCGGAGGCCGCCCCAGGCCGGCCGCCGCGGGGCACGGTTGTCGTCCTCCGCAGCGACGAAGTCGAATACGGCCTCGTCGTCGATGGTGTCACCGTCAGCGAGGACATCGTCGTCAAGCCGATCGTGGCGGTCCTCGTGGCGCTGGGGCTCTATGCCGGCGCGACGGTCCGCGGCGACGGGGCGGTGGTGCTGATCCTCGACACCCGCGGCATCGCCCATGCCGCGAAGGTGCCTTCGCGGCCGGCGTCGGATCGCCTGGCGGAGGCCTCTGCTTCCGAGGCCGTGCCGCTCGATCGCTACCTCGTCTGCGAATCGCCGGCGGGGCGCGTCATCGCCGTGCCGCTGGAGGAGGTCGCCCGCCTCGAGACGTTCCCCTGCGAACGGATCCAGCATGCCGCCGGCCATATGGTGGTGCATCGTGAGGGAAGGCTGACGGCGATCGCCGACGTCGACGCCGTCCTCACCGGTGCGCCGCAGCCGGTCGAAACTCCGTCCGTGACCGCCGTGATCCTCTCGGCGACACTCGGCGAGGTGGCCCTCCGCGTCCGCCGGATCCTCGAGGTGGTCACCCCCGAGGCGCCGATCAACCGCGATCTGCGCGCCCGCGGTGTGCTCGGCACGATCGCCGTGGCTGGTCGGGCGACCGAGGTGATCGACGTCCGGCACGCCCTCCCCGGTGCCCCTTCCACCACAGCTACCG
Organism: Planctomycetaceae bacterium; assembly: GCA_947453375.1. Lineage (GTDB taxonomy): Bacteria > Planctomycetota > Planctomycetia > Pirellulales > UBA1268 > QWOP01. Next base: position 30,560 of record CANGGT010000025.1, on the reverse strand, counting down.
GGGTGACCGTATGACCCGCGGCACGGAGAACATCGAACCGGGGAATCCGGCGGCGGAGACGCGCCGGTTCTGCACGTTCGTCGTCGCCGGCCGGGCGTTCGCGGTCGATGCCAGCGCCGTGCAGGAGGTGTTCCGGGGAACCGTGACGACGCCGGTTCCGCGCGGGCCGGCGGCGATCCGCGGGCTCCTCAATCTCCGGGGGAGGATCGTGCCGGCAATCGACATGCGGCGCCGGATGGGCTTCGAGCCGATCGCGGGCGAGGGAATCCATGTCGTCCTCTCCGCGGGCGGCGAGACGCACAGCCTCATCGTCGATGCGCTGACCGACGTCGTCGACATCCCCGTGGCATCGATCGAGACATCGACGATCGGGGCGGAGGGGGCCGTGGGGGAATGCATCGAGGGGGTGGTTGCCGCCCGCGATGGACTGGTGCATCTGCTCGGGATCGAGGCGATTCTGGCAGGATTGGCGGAAACGACCGTTGAAAGGAAGACGCGATGAGCGTGCAGACAGGCTTGCGGAATGACGGGCGGGGGTGGCTCCGGGAACTCTTGGCGTTTGCTACCAATCCCCTCCTCCTCGCGCTTCTCCTGGTGTCGCTGGTGCCTCTCGCCCTGATGGGCTACGCCACCTACCGCAGCGCCTCGCAGGCGCTCGAAACGGAGGCGCGGGGGAAGCTCACGGTCGTCCGAGAGATCACCGTCAAGCAGGTGGAGCGCTACTTCGCCGGCCTCCACGACCAGCTCCGCGTGCTCGCCGACGATCCCTCCACGCGCGAGGCGCTCACCGATTTCCGCGAAGGCTTTCGTACGGTTCTCCAGGACAGCGCCGTCACCGAGCCGGAGCAGGCGCGGGCCCGGCGCGACCTCGGGGCGTGGTATGCCAACGAGTTCGCCCCGCGCTACAAGGCGGAGCATGGCAAGGATATCCAGACCGAGGGGCTGACTGCCGTCCTCGGCGATGTCTCGACCTGGCTCCAGGATCTCTATCTGGCGCGCAACCCGAACCCGACCGGGTCGAAGGATGTCCTCGACTCCGCTCCCGATACTTCTGCCTACAGCCGGGTTCATGCGCTCCACCATCCGGTGCTCCGCAAGGTGCTGCGGAGCTACGGCCTCTACGACATCTTCCTCATCGATGCCGAGAGCGGCGAAGTCGTTTACACCGTCTTCAAGGAGATCGACTTCGCCACGTCGCTCCGCAACGGCGCCTTTGCCGAGACGAGCCTCGGGAAGGTGTTCCGCCAGGCCGCCGCCGCCGGGCGCGGGGATGTCGTCTATTTTGGCAATTTCGGTCCCTATCTCCCCTCCTACGAAAAGCCCGCCGGGTTCATCGCCGCTCCGATCCTCGACGGCCGGAAGGTGGTGGGCGTGCTCGCCTTCCAGTTGCCGCTCGACCGGATCAACGCGGTCGTCGGTGAGACGCTCGGTCTGGGCGCTACCGGCGAGACCTATGCCATCGGTCCCGACAAGCTGTTCCGCACCGACTCCCGGTTCCTCGAGCGGCTCGGTGCAAAGACGACGATCTGCAATCCGAAGCACAAGGTCGACACCGCACCGGTGAGGGAAGTCTTTGAGCAGGGGGGAAGCGGCACCGGCCCGGCCCTCGATTACCGGGGCGAGCCTGTCCTCTCTTCGTGGGGGCCGGCGGTCATCCATCCGGCCGATGGCCCGGGGAACGAGGCGGTGCGGTGGGCGATCGTGTCGGACATCGATCAGGCGGAGATTTCGGCCCCCGTCGATGCCCTGAAGCGTTTCGCCGGCTGGATCTTCGGCCTGACGACGCTCGGCGTGGCCCTCCTTTCGGCGCGGATCGCGGCTTCGTTCAGCCGGGCGGCGCGCCGGCAGGCAACGCTCGTCGACGGCATCAAAGACAACACCCACACCCTCGCCAGCGCCTCCGAGGAGTTGACGAGCGTCAGCCAGCAGATGAGCGCCGCGGCAGAGGAGACGACCGCCCAGGCGAACCTCGTCTCTGCGGCCGCCGAGGAAGTCAGTGCCAACACGAAGACGGTGTCGGGCTCGGTTGAGAACCTCGTCCAGAGCATCTACGAGATCGCCCGCTCGGCCCAGGATGCTGCCGGCGTCGCCCGCCAGTCGGTGGACATGGCCCGGGCGACCTCGAAGACGATGGACAAGCTCGGCACGTCGAGCGCGGAGATCGGCCAGGTGGTGAAGGTGATCACCTCGATCGCCGAGCAAACCAACCTCCTCGCCCTCAACGCCACGATCGAGGCGGCGCGGGCCGGCGAGGCGGGGAAGGGCTTCGCCGTCGTTGCCAACGAGGTCAAGGACCTCGCCCGCGAGACGGCCAAGGCCACCGAGGACATCGGGTCGAAGATCGAGGCGATGCAGGCCGATACCTCGAAAGCCGTCGGGGCGATCGGCGAGATCGTGGCGGTGATCGAGAAGATCGACGGGCTGCAGACGAAGATCGCCGCCGCGGTCGAGGAGCAGAGCGTCACCACCAGCGAAATCAGCCGCAACATCGGCGAGGCGACAATCGGCTCGACGGAGATCGCGCAGAACATCGGCCAGGTGGCGCAGGCCGCGCAGAACACCGCCGAGGGGGCGAGCAACGCCCAACTCTCGAGCCAGGAACTGGCGCGGATGGCCCAGAATCTCCAGCGGCTCGTGGAGGAATACCAGAAGTGAGTCCGGGGCCCGTGCCCCGGTCCACGCTGATCCCATGGCTGATTCCTTGCGTGCCCTGATCGTCGATGATTCCAAGCCGGTGCGGAGCATCCTCGCAAGGATGCTCGTCGATCTGGGATACGAGTGCGATCAGGCCGGCGACGGAGAGGAGGCGCTTGCGATCCTCGCCCGCGGCGTCAGGCCGGACGTTGTGACGGTCAATCTCCACATGCCGGTCATGGACGGGTTTGCCTTCATCGACAGGCTCCGTGGCCACGCGCTTTGGAAGCGCCTGCCGATCGTAGCGATGTCCTCCGACAGCACTCCGGAAGTGGTCGAGCGGGCGATGCGGGCAGGGGCTGGCGTGTTCGTTGCCAAGCCGTTCACCCCGGCGGCGATCGGCGAGGCGGTCGCCGCCGTCGGCGCTCGGACGGCGCCCCGCGGCGCCGCCGCGCCGGCCGCGCATCAGCCGTTGCGGGTTCTCGTCGTCGACGATTCGGCGGCGATCCGGGGCGTCGTCTCGACGACGCTGTCGGCCGATCCCGACCTGCGCGTCGCGGCGACGGCGGCCGACGGGGTCCAGGGGCTCGCCCGGATTGCCGAATGCTGTCCCGACGTCGTCCTGCTCGACGTCGAGATGCCGGTCATGGACGGGCTGACGATGCTCCGTGAGCTCCGTCGCACCCAGCCGCGCTTGCCCGTCGTGATGTTCTCGACGCTCACCGAACGCGGCGCCAAGGTGGCGCTCGACGCCCTCGTGGCGGGCGCCAACGATTACGTTGCCAAGCCGAAGGGGGCGAGCAGCGACGAAGTTGCGGCGCGGATCCGGGAGGACGTGATCCCGAAGCTGAAGCAGTTCCGTCGGCCGGTGACTACGCCGGGGAGCGCTCCTGCCTCCCTCGTGCCGAAGGCCACCTCCCGGCCACGCACCGAGTCGGTCGCCGCGGTCGTTGTGGGAGTGTCGACCGGTGGGCCCGTGGCGCTCAGCGAGTTCCTCCCGGCCTTCGTGCGGTCGGCCGGGGTGCCGGTGCTTATCGTCCAGCACATGCCGGCCGTGTTCACCGCCCACCTCGCCGAGCAACTCACGAAGGTGTGCGGCCTGCCGGTTCGCGAAGCGACCGACGGCCACGAGCTCGGCGCCGGCGACATCCTCCTCGCCCCGGGCGGCCGGCATCTCAAGGTGGCGCGCAGCGGCACCAAGGTGATCTCGCAGATCGACGACGGCCCCCCGGAGAATGCCTGTCGGCCGGCGGCGGACGTCCTCTTCCGCAGCGCCGCGGCGGTGTGGGGAGGGGCGACGCTCGCCGTCGTCCTCACCGGGATGGGAAAGGACGGCCTCAAGGGGAGCGAGGCGATCCACGCAGCGGGCGGCACGATCCTCGCCCAGGATGAGATGACGAGCGTTGTCTGGGGGATGCCCGGCCATGTCGCCCGGGCGGGACTGGCCGAGGCGGTGCTCCCGCTCCGTCAGCTCGGGGTCGAGGTTGGGATGCGATTACGACGGCGCGGCTGAACGCCGCTCCACGGCCGGGCGTGCCCCGGCAGAGGACTGTTCCCTTGAAGGTCAATCCCCAGCAGCTCACCTTCCTGGCGACGTTCCTCAAGCGGCGCAGTGGTGTGGTCGTTGACGCCTCGAAGGCCTACCTCGTCGAGGCGCGGCTCCTGCCGGTGCTTCGGCAGCGGGGCCTTGCCGATTTCGAGGGCCTCGTCGAGCGCCTCCGCAGCGCCCGCGATCCCGGGCTCGAGCAGGACGTCCTCAATGCGATGATGACGCACGAGACGTCATTCTTCCGCGACCGGTCGCCGTTCGAGACGGTGAAGCGGCTGCTCCCCGATCTCCTCAAACGCCGCGCCGTCGCCAGGCATCTGGTCCTCTGGTCGGCGGCCGCATCGTCGGGTCAGGAGGCCTACAGCCTGGCGATGCTCCTGAACGAGCACTTCCGCGAGGCGCTCGCCGGCTGGTCGGTGCGGATCCTCGCCACCGACATCTCCGAGCCGGTGCTGGCCAGGGCCCGGGACGGGCTCTACAGCGATCTCGAGGTGACCCGCGGCCTGCCGGTCGAACTCCGCGACAAATACTTCGTCCGGCTTCAGGGGAAGTGGAGCATCGGGCACGAGTGCAGGAAATACGTCGAGTTCCGGAAGATGAATCTCCTCGAGGTCTGGCAGGGTGTGCCGCCGTGCGACATCGTCTTCCTCCGGAACATCCTCATCTATTTCGACGTCCCGACCCGCGCCGGGATCCTGGCGAAGATGCGATCCACCGTCCGCCCCGACGGGGCGCTGTTCCTCGGCGGGGCCGAAACGATGCTCGGCGTCTGCGACACCTACGAACGCGTCGAGGGGGTCGGCTGCAGCTACTACCGGCCGCGGAGTGCCCCCGCCGCGAAGCGCCCTTGAGGGCTGCTAGCCCTTCCACTCGATGCCGAGGATCGAGACGTCGTCGAGCGGGCCCTTCGGCTGGCACCACGCCTGCACCGATTCGAGGAGCTTCGTGACGTTGGTCTCCACCGGCTGGTCGCGGAGTGACTCGACCAGTGCCGTCATCCGATCGTTCCCCATCTGGTCGAGCTTCTCGTCCATCGCCTCCGGCACGCCGTCGGAGTAGAAGTAGACGCGGTCGCCGGGGAGCAACTGGAGCGTCTCCTCGGTGAACTCGACGTCGGGCACGAAGCCGACCGGGAAGCTCTCCACCTCGAAGAGCTTCAACGGGCCTTCCTTGGGGACATGAAGCATGGGCGGATGCCCCCCCGACGCGAAGCGGAGGAGGCCGGTGGGGACGTGGAGCACGCCGTAGAGGATCGTGAAGTAGAGACCGGCCTGGTTGTCGGCTTGGAAGAGATTGTTGAGCTGCGTCACCACCTCGGCCGGCGGCACGATGACCGGCGGCCCGCCGTCCTTGCCCGGGCGGACCAGGAGCGAGGAGTCGGAGACGCGGTTGGTGAGGAAGGCGCCGACGGTGACTGCCAAGAGCGACGACGGCACGCCGTGGCCGCTGACGTCGACGACGAACATCCCGAGATGCTCGTCGTCGAGCGGGAAGATGTTGAGGAAGTCGCCGGCGAGTTCGTTGCAGGGGACGTATTTCCAGGCGACCGTCGCAGAGGGGACGTCGATCGCCTTCGCCGGGAGCAGCGACTGCTGCACCTTCGCCGCGGCGTGGAGGTCGCGCGTCATCCGCTTGTTACTGCGCTCGATCTGCTCGTTGACGGCCGTCAGTTCGCTGTTCGCCTTCTGGAGCGAATCACGCGCCACCGAGAGCGACTGATTGGTGACGATCAGTTCCTTGTTCTTCGTCACCGCGTTCTCGAAGATCGAGACGAGGAGATTGAGCACCTGCTGCCGGCCCGCCTGGACCTTGAACTTCTGCCCGGCGATCGTCACCTCCATCTCGCTGCCGGGGCTCGGCGACTCCGCCTCGAGCGGCGTGTCGAGGAGGGAGTCCATGCGGCCGAGGAGGTAATCGGGGTCGTAGGGCTTCGTGACGTAGTTGTCGGCCCCCGCCTCCAGACCGCGGATGATGTCGACCGGGTCGGAGAGGGACGACAAGAGAATCAGCGGGATCGTCCGCCATGACGGATCGGACTTGGCGATCTTGCAGAACTCGTAGCCGTTCATCTCCGGCATTTCGATGTCGGAGATGATCAGGTCGGGCCGCTTCTCCTTGAGGAGTTCGACCGCCTTGACGCCATTGATCGCCCAGCGGACCGAGTGGCCCGCATCGACGAGCCGCTTTTCCAGCATCTTCGCCTGGATGCGGCTGTCCTCGGCCATGAGGACATCGACACGGTGACGAGGACGGTAACTCGGGGCGGAGCCCGGGGTCGGGAGTTCGCTCATGGCACCACGGGGAGGAGGCGACCCCGGGGATGCGTGTGGGGCCGTTTGGAAGTGAAACCCTGCTGATTGGCTGACGGCCCGAAGGACGCTCGCCGGGGAATCAGAACTTCGCCAGCGCCTCTGCCTGATCCTTGTGGATCGAGAACAGCTTGTTGAGGTTCGTGAGCTTGAAGACCTCGTAAATCTGCGGATGGATGCTGCACATCTTCAGCTTCCCCTTGAGCGTTCCCATCTTGCGGTGGATCTGGCCGAGGAGGCCGAGGACAGCGCTCGACATGAACTCGACGTTGGAGAAGTCGAGGAGAAGGTTCAGCCCCTGGCGGTCGTTGATCAGCCGGAGCAGTTCGACGCGCAGTTCGTCGAGGGCCGTCTCGTCGAGGATCTTCTTGTCCTTGAACTTGGCGATCTCGGCTTTTTCCTGCTTGGAAACGTCGATCCTGCGGAAGGCGTCACTCATGGACGATGAACCTCGAAAGAGAAGAGAGAAATCGGATGGGTAGAAACACTATACCCCGGCGGAGGCGGAAAACCGTTCGGTTCGCCCCCTCCACGGTCAGAACTGGGCCAGCGCCTCCTCGACGTCGGCATGGATCGGAAACAGCCGGTCGAGATTGGTGGTCCGGAAGACCTCTGCGATCGAGGGCTTCAGGCCGCACAGACGGAGTTGACCGCCGGCAGCGTGGATTTTCCGATAGAACCGGCACATCGTGTCGAGCATGGCACTGGAGAGGAACTCGACTCCGCCGAGATCGAGGAGCAGGTTCACGCCCCGGTGACTCCCCACCACCTGTCCGATCTCCTCGCGGAGGTCGTCGAGGGAAGGTTCGTCGAGCAACCGACGTTCGAGAATCCTCACGACTTCCACGGTGCCGTGACGGGTCGATTCAATATGGCGGAACATGGAGGAGGCTCATCACGCGGACGGGGGGACGTGGCCCGAGTATATGCCGACTCTTTCCACGATTCATGGACTCTGGGCCGGTTTTTCCGCGGGTGCCGTCGCGGCGGGTGGTACCGGCGAAACCGGGGCAGGGTTGCCGGCCACAGTCCCGGAGAGGGTTTGCCGACGGGCTTTTTGTGGCCTAGGTTTCCCGGTCGGGTCCCATGGTCCGGTCCCGGGGAGAATCTGTCATGTCCCCACTTCCGAGCGGTTTCTGGGGGCCTCCTCCCCAGTGGGCGCTCATTCCCCTGGTGGCAGTCGGCATGGTGCTGGGTGCGTTGGCATTCCGGCAACCCGAGGACGGGGATGGGCCGGTGGCCGTGACGGCACTGAAGCCGATCGAACCCGAGGCGGACGATCGCGTTGGCGGCGGCGGATCGCCCGCCGCAGCGGGGGCGGCGGGCATGCCGATCGAAGTCCGTTACGGTGTCCCCTCACCGAGAACGGCCCGGCTCTGGGCGGAACCGCGGCCGAGCTGACACGGGCGGAATCGCATTTTTTCGGGCGCTTCGGCAGGGCCCGACAGGGCGGTTTCCTCTCGGCGCAAGTCTTTCCGTGCCATGGTCTTGGGGCCTGGTCGGAGGCGATTTTGTCGGCCTTCGGCACGGGAACTGCTGGCGGACCGCCGGATGGCAGCCCCTCTCGTGGCCGGATAGGCTTCCGTGAGCTGGAACGCCAGCAGACGGCGGCACGGATCCATCACAGGCTCCGCGCCGCCGTTGGCGTTCCATCGCAGCGGTCGGGCCAGGCGGCCCGTCAGCCACTCAGGCACGCTGCTCCCCCCAGGAGCCTCCGAACCATGGGTCTCATTCCCAGCCTCCAGCCCTCCCCCATCCGGCCGATGCGGACCGTCACCCGCCGCGGTCGTTCGGCCTTCACGCTCGTCGAGCTGCTCGTCGTCATCGCCATCATCGGCACCCTCGTCGGCCTCCTTCTGCCGGCGGTTCAGGCTGCCCGCGAGGCCGCCCGGAGCATGTCGTGCAAAAACCAGCTCAAGCAGCTCGGCATCGCCTGCCAGTCGATCAACGACGCGAAGCGCGGCCTGCCGCCGGTTGCTTCGCCGTCGAGCCGGGATCTGACCGCGCTCGCCGGCAACGGCTACCGCGGCTCCACCGGTTTCACCGCCTTCACCTGGCTCCTCCCCTACATCGAGCAGGGGAATCTCTTCGATCTCGCCAACCGCACCGTCTACACGCCGGTCCCGGGTGCTCCGGGAGCGGGCACGATCTACGCCGTGTCGATCCCGTCCTTCCTCTGCCCCTCGGAGATGTCGAGCCCCAGCGGGATGGGGGCCACCACCAGCGGCGGGGCGACGGAATGGGCGGTGGGGAACTACGCCGTCAATTACAACGTCTTCGGAAATCCGACCGCTGCCACCCCCGAGGCCCGCATCCAGGGGAGCTCGCGGATCTCGCAGTCGATGCCCGACGGCACCACGAGCACCGTGCTCATCGCCGAGAAGTACGGCACCTGTGGCTCCAGCGGCAACGTCAACGATTCGAGCACCAACGGCAATCTGTGGAGCGATTCCAACAGCCGCTGGCGCCCGGTGTTCTGTGTGAATGAGACGATGCAGACGCCGTCGACCGCCGGTTACACCGCCTGCGCGGTGTTTCAGGCCGCCCCGCACTGGATCAAGGCGTGTGATTCCGCCCGGGCTCAGACGCCCCATTACGGCGGGATGAGTATCACGCTCGGCGACGCCAGCGTCCGGTCGGTCCAAGGGGACATCGACCCGGTGACCTGGGCGAACGTCTGCCATCCGGCCGACGGACAAGCCGTCGGCGATTGGTGATCTCTTTTCGCGCGCGGTCCGGCCGACCGCCAGGAGACTGTGAATGGCCGGACCGCGTGCCGAGATCGCCCTGCTCACCGACCGCCGCTACACGGCCTCCGCGGCCGAGCCGGGGGATTGGTATCTCGGCAACATCCTCGCCGATGACCGGCTCCTCGCCGAGGCGCTCGCGGCACGGGGGCTGTCGAGCGTTCGGCTCGACTGGGCCGACGAACGGATCGACTGGGGGGCGTTCCGGGCGGTCGTGTTCCGCACGACGTGGGACTACTACGATCGGCAAGCGGAGTTTGCCGCCTGGCTCGACCGGGTCGGGCCGGTGACCAGGCTGATCAACGACACCGCCACGGTGCGCTGGAACCTCGACAAGCATTACCTCGCCGACCTCGCGTCGCGGGGCGTGCCGATCGTTCCAACCCGGTTCCTCGAGCGTGGCGCCACCGCCGACCTCGCCGGGGTCCTCGCGGCCGAAGGCTGGAAGGAGGGGGTCGTGAAGCCGGCGATCTCCGGTGGAGCACGTCACACCCACCGCTTCGATGCCGGGGGCGCCGTCGCGCTCGAGGGGGCCATCAACACGCTCCTCGCGGCCGAGGCGTTTCTCGTCCAGCCGTTCGAGCCCGACATCGTCGCCCACGGCGAGGACACGCTGGTCATCGTCGGAGGGCGATTCACCCATGCCCTGACAAAGCGGGCGAAACCGGGGGACTTCCGCGTTCAGGACGACCACGGCGGAACGGTCCACCCCTGCACGCCGACTGCAACGCAGATCAGCTTGGCCGAAGCGGCGATGGCGGCGTGCGAAAGTCCTCCGGCCTACGGGCGGGTCGACCTCGTGCGCCGTGCCGACGGGGCGTGGGCCGTGATGGAACTGGAACTGATCGAGCCGGAGCTCTGGCTCCGTCGTCACCCGCCGGCGGCGGCGGCACTGGCCGACGCGATCGTCGGGCGGCTGGCGTGAACGGCCCGGGTCATTCGACCGTCACGCTCTTGGCGAGATTCCGCGGCTTGTCGACGTCGCAGCCACGGAGGAGCGAGATCTCGTAGGCGAGCAGTTGGAGTGGGATGGCCGCCACGATCGGCTGGAGCCATTCGGGCACGTCCGGGATCGGGATCACGTCGTCGGCAACCCTGGCCACTTCGCGATCGGCCGGGCTGGCGATCGCGATCACGGGGCCGCGGCGTGCCTTGATCTCTTGCATGTTCGACATCACCTTGTCGAACACCTGCCCCCGCGGCACGAGGAACACGCTCGGCGTCTCTTCGTCGACCAGGGCGATCGGGCCGTGCTTCATCTCGGCGGCGGGATACCCCTCGGCGTGGATATAGCTGATCTCCTTGAGCTTGAGGGCCCCTTCGAGCGCGACCGGATAGAGGTACTGCCGTCCGAGGTAGAGGATATTGCGGGCGTGGGCGTGGCGCTGAGCCACCTGCTTGACGACGTCGTGGCAGCGGAGCGCCTCGCGTACGGCGTCGGGGAGGGCCTGCAACTCGTCGATCAGCCGCGCTCCCTGTAAGGCCGAAAGATGCCGCGTGCGGCCGAAGTAGACGGCCAGCATCGCCAGGACGCAGACCTGCGACGTGAAGGCCTTGGTGCTCGCCACACCGACCTCGGTGCCTGCGTGGAGATAAACGCCGCCGTCGGCTTCGCGGGCGATGCTGCTCCCCACCACATTGCAGATGGCGAGCGTCGTGTGCCCCATGCGCTTCGATTCCCGCAGCGCCGCGAGTGTGTCGGCAGTCTCGCCGCTCTGGGTGATCGCCAGCGTAATCGTGTTCCGGTCGACCGGTGGATTGCGGTAGCGGAGCTCGCTGGCGTACTCGACTTCGACAGGGATCCTCGCCAATTCTTCGAACAGGTATTCGCCCACCAGGCCGGCGTGGTAGCTCGTGCCGCAGGCGGTCATGATGATCCGCTCGACACCACGGAGTTGCCGGGGATCGAGATTCAGCCCACCGAAATGGGCCGTCGCATCGGCCTCGTCGAGCCGCCCGCGCATCGCGTTGGTGAGAGCCTCGGGCTGCTCGTAGATCTCCTTGAGCATGTGGTGGGGAAATCCGTTGAGATCGTCGTCGATCGTATCGACCACCTGCCGAAGGTCGTGCATGCGGCAGTCGACGGTGACAGCATCCCGCGTCCACACCGTCCACCCCTCCGGCGTGATCTGGCAAATCTGCCGGTCGGCGAGGTAAACGATCTTCTCCGCGTGGTTGGCAAGCGCCCCGGGATCGGAGGCTATGGAGTGGCCGGCTGGCCCGATGCCGATCACGAGCGGGCTGCCGAGCCGGGCGCCGACGATCGTGCCGGGTTCGTGCCGGCAGATGACCGCGACGCCGTAGGTGCCGCGAACCAGCTCCGTCGCCCGGGTGACCGCCTCGACCAGATTGCCCGACCAGAGCTTGGCGACGAGGTGAGTGAGCACCTCGGTGTCGGTGTCGGAGCGGAACACGACGCCGTCGTCCTCGAGTTGCTGCCGCAATTGGAGATGGTTCTCGATCACGCCGTTGTGGACGACGGCGAAATCAGCCGCCTCGTCGAGATGCGGATGGGCGTTCCACTCGGTGGCCGGTCCGTGCGTTGCCCAGCGGGTGTGGCTGATCCCGCACACGCCCGTCAGCGGTTCGTCGTCGAGGGCCCGCGCCAGTTCGGTGATCCGGCCGGATCGCTTGCGGAGATGGATCCCGGTCTCATCGACCGTCGCGACCCCTGCGCTGTCGTAGCCGCGGTACTCGAGGCGACGGAGGCCCTCCAGGAGGATCGGGATGACGTCGAGCGAGCCGGTGAAGGCGATAATGCCGCACATGGCAGGATTCTCAGGGGTGGGGAGGGCACGATCCTGCGGGCGGACTGGCGGTCAGGAAGGGAGATCAGGTCGGCGGGCGGGGCGGGGCGGTCGTGGCGCGGAAACCGCATCGCTCGTAGAGCGGGCCGAGGTCGTCCTGGCAGGTGAGCATCACGTAGGGGACGCGCCGTCGGCAGGCCTCATCGAGCGCCCCGCAGACCAGCACCGAGGCGATCCCCTTGCCGCGGGCGTCGTCGCGGACGACGACGTAGTCGAGCTGCCAGTTCACCAGTTCGCTGACGAGGAGAAATCCATCGACGGCGCCGGTCGGATCGCGGTGCATGACGACATGACGGACCGCGGGCCAGATGGAGAGGAACTTGCCCCGCGTGCGGAACTGGCCGGTGACGAGATCCCAGACAGCCCGGCAGGCCGATTCGTCGCAGAGGAAGTCCTGCACCGCGACGAAATCAACCGCTCTGTCGACAGCCGATCGCCCGGCCGGCTCGCAGATCAAGTGCATGGTCGCACCTTGGGGCAGACCGGTGGCCCGATCCAGGGGGTGAACTGGCTGCCGCCGGGCGGGAAGGCGAGCCCGAAGGTCGGGAAGCCTCTGTTGGCGGTGGGGAGGAACCGACGATTATCCCCCTCATGCCCCGGAAAGGCAAACGCAGCATCGTGGTCGACCAGCGGCCGTTCTGCTCAGCGTGGTCCACCGATCGCGTAGAGGGCATCGTAGGAGCGGACGAGAAGGACACCTTCGGCGACCAGGAGCGACGCGGTCACCGGCTCACCGAGCTCGATCGAATTGACGAGGTCGAACGACCGACCCGCATTCACGATCGACACCCAGCCATCGTTTGATCCGAACCACAGCCGGCCGTCGACGAGGAGGGGGCTCGTGCGATGCTGGCCGGTGTGCGTCCGTTCAAACCACAGCTCCGCGCCGGTGGCGGCGTCGAGGCACTGGAGCTTGCCGTCGTTGTGGAGGAGGTAGACGAGGCCGTCGGCGATCAGCGGGGTGCTGACGTCGGGGGTGCGCGGATGGACCCAGGCGATCACCTCCGGCTTGTCGGAGCAGTCGCCCGAGAGCGCGTCCGAGACCTTGAGCCCCACCGTCGGGCCCCCCTTGGCCGTCGGGACGACGATCAGCCCCGGAACGATGCCGGGGGAGGCGACGAAGCGGAACGTCGGGTCGTGCGGCTTGGGATTGGTTTCGGTGGGGCCGTTGAGCTTCGCGAACCGCCACAGCTCTCGGCCGTCGCCGAGGGCGTGGCCGGTGATGCAGTCGGCGCCATGGACGACGAGGAACTCCCGCTCGCCGTCCCGATAGATGGCCGGCGAGGCGTAGGCGTGCTTGCACTCGAACTGGGCGTCAGTGGGGCGCTCGACCTCCCAGATCGTCTTCCCGGTCGCGGCATCGAGCTTGACGACCTTCCCGGTCCGCGTCTGGTCGTCGAGCTTCATCGGGCCATGGATCAGCTGAAGATAGAGGGCACCGTCGTCGAGGACCGGCGTCGAGGTCATCCCGAATTGGATGTCGATCCGTCCGAAGCGCTCGTTGATGTCGGTCGTCCACACCTCGTCGCCGTCGACGGTGTGGCAGGCGAGGATGCCGGTGCCGAAGAAGCTCCAGACATGCTTCCCGTCGGTCGACGGGGAAGGAGAGGCGGAGTTGCCCTCGCCGGCCCGCGCGTCTTGGTTGCCGCTCCCGACGCGCTTCTTCCAGAGGATCTGCCCGTCCTTCATCGAGAGCCCGAGGACGACGAGGTCGTCTCCTTCGTTACTCGTGAGAAAGATCCGTTCGTCCCAGACGCAGGGGGTAGCGCCGGCCCGGCCGGGGAGCGGGGTCCGCCAGAGGAGGTTCTTCCCGTCTTTTGACCAGTCGGTCGGCAGGCCGGTCGCCGTCGCCGTGCCGTCATGGTTCGGCCCACGCCAATCGGGCCAGTTCTGGGCCGACACGGGCTGGATGAAAAGCGCCATCAGCGCGGCGACGACGGCGGCCGTGAAGGGGCGGGGCATGGCAGTGGATCTCGCGGTTGTCTGGCGGGAGTGAAAAGCAACAACGAGGCCCGGTGTGATTCGAACACACCACCAAGGGATTCTGAGTGGAGAACGGCCTCCAAGCCACCTCGTGGTCACCCCGCGCTGATGGAAAATACTCGGGAACGACGCGCATCGTCCAGCGCGGGATTTCGGCGACGATGAACTTCACGGATGGGAAACGTGGCGAGCCGGCCGTATCGTGGTGGCTGTTACTTGCCACCCCGCTACCGACGGCGCGCACCATGAACCACGCCATGCGGCTCATGACCCTTACGGTCTTGATCGCCCTGCAGCCCGAAATGGCCCTCGCGCACCCCGGCCCCGCCGGGGCCGCCGGCTTCGCGCAGGGGTTGCTCCACCCGGTCAGCGGCCCCGATCACCTGCTGGCGATGGTGGCGGTCGGCCTGTGGGCATCGCAGGCCCGGGGCAGAACGACGTGGGCCATCCCCTGCGGCTTTCTGGTCGCGATGGTCTTGGGTGGCGGCCTGGGAATTGCCGGCGTGCCCGTGCCGTACGTCGAGGAGGGGATCTTGGCGTCGGTGCTCGTGTTCGGGCTTCTCGCCGCCGGAGCGTGTCGGCTGCCACTCTCCTGGAGTGTGCCGGCGGTTGGGCTGTTCGCGGGCTTGCACGGCCATGCCCACGGCGTCGAAATGCCCGCGGCGATTGGAGCCGGTCCATACATGGTGGGATTCGTGGCAGCGACAGCCCTGCTTCATGGGGCCGGTCTCGGATTAGGAGCCCTCGTCCCTGGCAACGATCGCGAGATCGTCACGCGCGTCGCCGGCGGAGTGGTGGTGCTCGCGGGTCTGTGCTTGGCGTTGGCGTAGCGATGTCCGAAGCGCCCGCGCGGACAGCAGCTTCCCGAACGCCCGCGGGGATGGGCCGGGGCGGCAGGAGAGAGGCAAGGCGGGGCCGGGCAGTCAGGCCCGGGAATCAGATCCGATCCCGGACAGGGCTTGCTCGTCCGCGATCAGCTCCGGTTGACCGACACCGGGCTGCCCCCCGCTTGCGGCATGCTCGGCAAGGGTGGATATACTGCATGGTGCGCCTGTTAACGCACCGGCGACTGGGGTGCCAAATCACCGTAACTCATTGTCTGGAGAGCGGTTGAGGCCGGACTCAGCCTGCGGCCGATGGTGCGTTAACACGCAGTCGCGGGTGATTATACAGACCGTATAAATACGAGTTCGGCGCTTAAGAAGAGTTCCGCACGATGTTCACGTTTGGTCGCGAGCATGAGAAGAAGTGCGCCTTACGCTACTTGCGCGACGAGCGACAGGTCGCCCTGATTGAGGGCGTAATCGACGCAGTGCATGACGTCCTCGACGGTACACGTGCGATTGGTGATTTCCGCAATTCATTTTCCAAGGCGTTTTCCGAAGGCGGCTCTGGCGTGTGGGAGCAAGCCGCATCATGGATGACGAAGCTTGCTCGCGAGCATACGGAGCTGCTCTCCGAATGGCGGTCGCTTGCGTCGCACAAAAACTCAACGGTCCGCTTTCGCGTTGCTTGCTGCTTGGACAGCATGCCCCATGGCTTTGCGATGGAAATCGGCGAACAACTCGTAGCTGATCGGGGAAGGAAAGTCCGGGAAATGGCAGCGGCTCGGCTTGAGGAGATCGCTGTCGAACCAGCCGATGCACGGGAGCGGCGAGATCGGGCAGAGTAGCAACACAGAGTTCATTGTCGCCGCCCCGTGATCGGGGCCGTTCGTCGAGAAAGGCTTTCTCCTCATGCTTGCACAGATGAAGTGTTCCAATTGCGGCGCCGAGATGTCGAACTTCAATATGTCGTGGGGTTGGAAGAATTATCTTGTGATGATCCCAATCATGCTGTTGGGATTCCTTCCTCTGCTGCAAATGACCTTCTTCAAGGGCGACGTCACCAAAGAACTGACGGTCAGTGACGTTCAGAGGCGCAGTTCTGACCGAAGCGTGGAGATCGTGGGGCTCATCACAAACAAAGGAAATCGGACGTGGTCCGGCGTGACGATCGAGGCCGAGTTCTTCGACGCCTCCGGAGCTTTTGTCGATGAGGCCACGGAGTATCTTCGATCAGATATTTCAGCCAACGCGCAGGAACATTTCAAGGTGACCATTTTGACCCCTTCTGCTGCGTTGAGCGACCCAGGCACCAAGATGGTTGTCAAAGTCGCCGGTGGTCATACCTCGCCATTCTGACCGCGATACGGCAAGGCCCGGCGGGCTCTCAAAAAGGGCGAACCAAGCCAAGCAGCGGCCTCGCGATCAAGTCGGTCTTGATAGAGAGTGCAAGGTCGTGAACCGCTGATGGCGCCACTATGCGAGGGACGCATACCGATCGGCCTGGGCCGCTGGAGCGTCGTCGCCGCGGTCCTCGCGCTGAGCGCTGCTGCGACCGCCTTTTGGTTCCTGGCAGCGGTCTGGGCGGCCTCCGACGCCCATCGGAGAGCGTTATCGACAGCGGAAGGGAGCAGTGTGGCGAACAGTGCTCGGGACGGGGGTGTCACGGTGACCCCCGCCGAGGAGCGTGCGTCCCTGAAAAACAGGGACGCACGCGAATAGGCCCGGTGTGATTCGAACACACGACCAAGGGATTATGAGTCCCCTGCTCTAACCGCTGAGCTACGGGCCCCTCGGTGGAGCCGAGCGATTATCGTGTGGCGTGGTGGGGCGGGCAACCGCAGACGCCCCGGCCCGTCACCGGCCGGCTTCCCCGCGGCGGCGGTCGGAGCTGGGCTTGTCTGCGGACTTACGCGGCTTCCGCGGAGTCCGTTTGACGGCAGGCCAATGCGCCGGCCGGGGCTCGTAGGTCGTCATCGGATCGGTCCAGGGATTGCCACTGAGCGCGCCAAGAATGCAGCAGGCATGGAGCACCACGCCCGGGAGGACGAGCGCACAGTAGCCGGCAACCACGATCACGAACCAGACGATCGCTCGGAAAAACTGCCCCTTGTAGAGCTGCCCCAAGCCGGGCACGAAGAGGCTGAGGATCGCCGCCACCCCCGGGCTGAAGCGCCGCACGGGGAGGTGATAGATCACGATCCGGTCGTCGGCCGGCGGTTCGTCGTCGCGTGCGCTGTCGGCCGGAGGGCTCGAGTGCGGCGCTTCGATGGGAGGGGGCGCAGCGGGGGGCGAAGCCTCTGCCGGGCCGGGCGTTTGGTTGGCCGACGCCCGCTCGGCCGCGAGGCGCTCCACTTCGAGGTCGAGCTTTTTGCGCTCGAGGGCGAGGCGCTCCTCCTCGAGCCGCCGCGCCGCCCGCTCGGCGGCGTGCTTGTCGAGGTTCTCCTTCACCTGCGCGAGCAGTCGCCCGCACTCGACGTGCATCCCGAGCGCTGCCAGGAAAAGCCCACCGAGGGTCAGCCCGAGCGCAAGCCGGGAGTGGGCGATCGCCGTGAACGCGATGCCGAGGGCAGCGAGGAAGGCCCCAACCGTGGCGAGGAGATGCCGCGGGGCGAGATGCTCCCAGTCGATCAGCGGCGGCCGCTCGGAGAGCGGATGCGACGAGGGCCCGCGCGATGACTTTTCGGGATGGAGCGCGGCATCGACGAGGTCGTTGACCGTGCGGGTGATCGTGCCCCCCCACAGCCAGTCGAGCGACCGGGCCGGCATCCACTCGGGGCTCCCTGCCGACCAGACGAGGTCGTCGGGGGAGAGCCAACCGCCGCGGGCGAGGTCGGTCAGGCGCTCCCGCGGCACCGGTCCCTGCCGTCGGCCATCGCGGGAGTAATACCAGCGTTCGGTCACGAAAGGCTCCGGAAGAACTTCAGGCGTGGAGAAACGACGCGGTGTCCCCTTCAGGATACCGTCCGCCGCGGTGCCGACGCCCGTGGCGCCGGAGGGACGACGTCAGCCGAACCGAGAGAAGGGAAAGGGGGGGCACTGTCCCTCCATGGTAGGCTCAGGGAAGAGCGTCCCCCTTTTCCTCCAGGACCCGATCGATGCCCTCGGACGATGCCACCGTCGAAGCCTGGCAGATGCCCGACATCCGGCATCTCTGGGATTCACTTTCCGGCAGCATCGATTGCTACGTCACGGTGATCGATGACGAGTGCCGCGTCCGCTCGATCAATCAGATCGCGGCCGGCTTCGATCCGACGGGGCTCATCGGCCGCAGTGCCTTCGATTTCATGCCCGACTTCGAGGTGGAACGGGTGCGGCGGTACTACGACGAGGTATTCCAGGAGGGACGCAGCGTCGCCTTCGATCTGATCGCGATCACCGAGGATGGAACGCGGATCCCCTATTCGGTGCGGGCCGCGCCGGTGTTCGACGGCGGACGGGTGGTGGCGGCCGTCCTCACCTCACACGATCAGCGGACGCTCCTGGCCACCGAGGCGTCGCTCCACGCCGAGCGGCAGGTTCTCCAGAAGCTCCTCGAGACCCAGGAGCGGGAGCGGCGCGTCGTCTCCTACGAGATCCACGACGGCCTCGCGCAGTACCTCGCGAGCGCCTCGATGCACCTCGAGGCCTGCGGCCATGCGCTCGACTCCGGGAATGGGATGACGCCAGCGGTGCGCCAGGACCTCGCCGAGGCACGGCGCGTGGTCCGAATGGCGATCGACGAGGCGCGCCGGCTCATCAACGGCTTGCGCCCTCCGATGCTCGACGAATTGGGGATCATCGCTGCCGTCGAATCCCTCGTCGAAGAAGCCCGGGCCATTGGGCTCGTGGTCGACTATCAACACCCCGGGAGCGTGACCGAACCGGGGCCCGATGTGGCGACGGCCCTGTTCCGCATCGTTCAGGAATCGCTCTCCAACATCCGCAAGCACGCCGGCGCGACCCACGTGCGCGTGGCGATCGAGCCTCAGGGTGCCGGGGAATTGGCCGTCGAGGTCAGCGACGATGGCGTCGGCTTCGCGCCCGATCGCGTCCCGGCAGGGAGCTTCGGTCTCGAAGGGATCCGACAGCGTGCCAGGCTGTTCGGGCGCGAGGTGCTCATCGAGAGCGTCGCCGGCCAGGGGACGCGCGTCCGCGTCGTGCTGCCGACGAGTGTCCCAGGCCAGTGAGCCCTTCTGCCGGCCCCTTCAGGGCAGGATCGTCCCCCCGACCTTCACCTGGAGCTTGCCGACACACTTGGAGTTCGGCGGGACGTTGACCTTCAGGTAGAGGACGCCGTCGCGGTCGGCGGGGCGTTCGTAGGACGATCCGACGAGGAACGGCTTCGGTGGCTTCTCGGTGGCGTTGGGGGCCGCGGCGGGGATGATCGCCCCCATCACCGCGCCGAACGGCACATGGGCGAGGAGATCCTTCTCGGGATTCTCGCCGGCCAAGCCATCGGGCCCGGTGGTGAGCGGGGCCGTGGTCAGCTTGTAGTCGCCGCTGACCCGGATCCGGATCGTGCGATCCTTCCCCACGGGGCCCACTTCCTGCCACGACTTGCCGGCATCGAGGTCGAAGTCGATTTCGCTGGCATCGAGGCTCTGGGCGGCGAGCTGCTCGAGCTTCATCTTGATCGGTTCGTTCTGGGGATAGAGCTTCTGGAGCGCCTCGAGGATCGTGCGGGCGCGGTCGTAGGAGCCGGCATCCTCGTACGACTTGATCAGTTGCTCGGTGTCCTTGAGGAACGAATCCTTCACCTTCTCCATCTTGGAGTCGAGCTTCTTGACCTCCGGGTTGGCTTTTGGCCGCCCCTTGGCAGCCGGCTGCGCGGCCGCTGTCCCCACGAGCACGGCCAGCGCGCACCAACCGGCTGCGACACCGTGCCGAAGGAAAAGACCTTGGAAGGATGAGCTACGACCCACCATGATGATCCCCCTGAAATCCCCGACCGGGTTCTCCGGTCAGGCTGCCGTCCGTCGTTCCCCCGGGACGACCAGACGTCCCGATTGCCCCGCGGAAGAGGTGCCCATGAACGCCGGCCACCTATCGGGCCACCCACGCGCATGTTTCACCGCTCTCGGTGTTGTACCCCGTTCCTCGCGTTGGTTCTATTCCCGTGCTCCGCGCCGCCGGAGAGAAGCGGGCAACGCGGGTCGCCCGGCCGGGATGAGGCAGCGTCACCGGCGATGATCAGCGGCCCCGAGCCCCGCGTCGCAGATCTCAGGGCAGACGTCACGGGGCCGGTGCGGCTGCCGGCACCGGGGGAGAGCTCTCGAGGATCGCCGGGGGAATCATCGCGGGGATCGGCGTCCCCTCTGGCGGCGTCTCGCCCGCCGAAGCCGGGCCGATCGACTTGAGCAAGCGGAAGAACTCGCTGTCGGTCGTGAGCACGAGCGTGGCATCGCGATCGAGGGTTTCGCGGTAGGTGTCGAGGGTCTTCACGAAGCGGTAGAAATCGGCGGCCTTGGGGCTCGATCCGTAGGCCGAGGCATAGGTCTCCGAGGCCTTCGCGTCGGCCTCGCCCATGATCTCCTGGACCTTGAGGTAGGCCTCTGACTCGATCTTCTGCAGATCCTTCTCCTTCTTCCCCTCGATCTTCGCCGCCTCGCCGGCACCCTGCGAGCGGAACCGCTCGGCGATCTGCATCCGCTCCGACGACATCCGGTCGTAGATCTTCTCGATCACGCCGGTCTTGTAGTTGAGCCGCTTGATCCGAACGTCGAGGAGCTCGATCCCCCACAGCGTCACCTTCGGCTGCGCGGCGGCGAGGATCTCCTTCTCGAGGGCCCGCCTGCCGAACTGGATCGGCGGGAGCGAGGAGATCGACACGCCCGTCTCCTCGATCGTGTCGTCTTTCTCGGCGACCCGATCCCGGTCGGAGCGGACCACCTCGATGAGGTCGTGGCGGGCGACGACGTTGCGCGTCTCGCTGCCGAGGATGTCGTCGAGCCGGGAGACGGCGCTGCGTTCGTCGCGGAGGCTCTGGAAATACTTGAGTGGGTCGGAGATCCGCCAGCGAGCGAAGGTGTCGACGACGATGAACAGCTTGTCGCGGGTCGTCATCTCGCTCGGCGGGCCGTCCCATTCGAGGATCCGCTTCTCGAAGCGGTTCACCGTCTGGATCATCGGCAACTTGAAGTGGAGGCCGGCGCCGTTCGGGCCGTCGTGGGCGTTGATCGCCGTGCCGACCGGTCTGCCGAACTGCGTGACGATCACCTGCTCGGTCTGGTCGACGGTATAGGCGCCGCCGAGGAACACCGCGCCGATCGCCAACAGCGCGATCAGCCCCAGCGGCGACAAGACCAAGCCGGAGAGCCAACGGCCCACTTGGAGGAGCGGATGATTGATCGGGAGCGGGCTCATGGTGTGTCGTTCCCCGTCGTGGTGCCCTGGCGCCGGCGGGCCGGGAGTGGACGGGCCGGATCGGCTTCGGGCTGGCGGAGGTTCATCAGGGGGAGGAATTGCCGCGCGTCGGCGTCGAGGATGATCTTTCCTCCCAGCCGCGGGATCACCTCCGAGAGAGCCTCGAGGTAGAGCCGCTGCCGCGTCACTTCGGGGGCCTTTTCGTATTCGGCGAGCTGCTTGCGGAAGCGGGCGACGTCTCCCTCCGCCTCGTTGACACGCTTGAGGGCATAGCCCTCCGCCTCGCTCACCTTCCGCGTCGCCTCACCGCTGGCCCGGGGGACGACCTTGTTGTATTCACCGTTGGCCTGATTGATCGTTTGCTCGCGCTCCTGCTGGGCGCGATTGACCTCCTCGAAGGCTGCCTGGACGCGAGCCGGCGGGTGGACGCTCTTGAGCTGCACCTGCTGGACACGGAGCCCCATCTCGAGTTCGCGGACGAGTTCGGTGAGCTTGAGAATTGATTCGTTCTCGATCCCCTGCCGACCGACGGTGAGGACTTCGTCGACGGTCCTGTCGCCGATCACCTCGCGCATCACGCTTTCGGAGAGATCGCGGAGCGTCGGGCCCGGCTCGCGGTTGTTGAACAGCCACTGGGCTGGATCGCTGATCTCGTACTGCACGACCCACTCGACATGGGCGGCATTGAGATCGCCGGTCACCATGTCGCTCTCGCGGGCCTGCTCGCTCGACACCTGATCGGGGTTGCTCCCGCCGACGGTGCCGAAGCCAAACTCCATCTTCAACTGCCGCTTCACCGGTACGATCGTGACGCGATCGATCCCGAAGGGGAGCTTGAATCGCAGCCCCGGATCGACCGTCTTGATCGCCTTGCCGAAGCGCTGGACGACGCCGACGCTCTCCGGGCCGACGGTGTAGACCATCCCGAACAGGCCACTGACCAGCGCGAAAAGGAGGACCACAGCCAGCGGCGCCAGCCACGCGCCCCCCGCCGGGAGGCGGGGGAACGATGGAGGCAGGCCTGGAAAATCGGACGAACGAGCCATGCGGGGCGTTTTCCGGGGGAAGGATATCCCTTCATCCTGATCGGAATTGCCGCCGATGCAAACCTTTTCGCTGCCGGTGGCGCGACGATTTCCCGGGCGTCAGTCCCCAGCGGCCGTCGCTTCGCCCCCGATGGCCCCGGCCCGGGCCTTTTCAATGAGGAAATCGACGAGCTTTTGGCAGTGGAAAAAACCCTCCCAGAAGCTGTGCCCCTGCCCATCGGCCACGATCAGCTCCACGAGATCCCCCTTGCCAAGCGCCTCGTAGCGGGCCTTCAAGCGAGCAGAGTTGGGCTCGATCGGCACGACGACGTCGATGTCGCCATGGATGATGCAGACCGGGATCCCGGCCTGGGCGGCGACGTCGATCTTTTCTACCGGGCAAAGCTCGTCGACCTTCGCGAGGAGGTCGGCGGGGGTGAGTCCATAGGCGCCCGCGGCGCTCTCGGCGCCCGGATACGTCCGCCAGTCATAGACCGGATAGATCCCGCCGAGGCCGGCGGTGAGGTCGGGATGAGCGATCGCCCAGGCCGAAGCCCAAAGGCCCCCGCGGCTACGGCCGAGAAGGGCCGGCTTGGCAGCGTAGCCACGCTTCACCATTTCGGCATGGAGCTGTTCGGTGGCCTTCACCGCCGCCGGGCTGCCGTACGACTCGCCGGTATCGATCCCCGCCACGGCCACGCCTGCCTCCGTGAAGCGCTCGTGCATCCACTTCTCTGCCTCATCGGGATAGGCCGCGAGCGTCGGGCCATAGAGGATCCAGGGGCGCGGGGCGCCGGCAGGGAGGGCGTTGACCTCAGCCGGCGTGAACAGAAACGCCGTGTGGCCATCGACGTCGAAAACCTCGCCGGGAACGATGAGGTTTTTCGTGGGAGGCGCCGCGGCGGCGGCAGCCGTGGGCTCCTGAGCCCTCGCGCGATCACGCGTCGTGACAACGCCCGCCACAATCACAGCCGCGACAACGATCGTCGCCGCGGCGGAGTGCGCGAGGAAGGGGAGGGGGGCAACGCGTGGAGGTGTGTTGGTGTTCATACCGGCATTCTAAACCGGGCGCCGCCCGGCGCCACCGGACTCTTGATCCCGAGGGCTACATTTGCATGAATGACGCAATCGATGGGCGGGGGGCATAGCTTCGGCACTGGCGGCCGCTGTCGTTTAGGGCGTTGCCGCCGCGTGTGGCTGGCGTCCAAGTGGGCCACTCTATCCCGGGCAGGCGATCTCCATGACCATTCAAGACCGCATCGAGTCGCTCGGTGGCCTTCACGATGCGATCATCCTGTCGCTCGCCTGGAGTGCCGAAGAGCGCCGCTTGCGGATCGTCATCGACAACGTCAACTCCAACACCTTCGGACTTCCCGAAGACCCGGGGCCGCGGAGCGCGACGCTCGTATTTTCAGAAGTTACGCACCTCGAGGTGAATGCCAACCTCACGGTAGCCGGGCTGATGGTCTACGACTGGACGATTGCGAGCAAGGAGCCCGCCACCTACGCCTCGAGTCTGATGCTTTCTCCCGGAGGCAAGTTGACCATCGAGTGCCAAAGCGTCGAGATCGTCGAAGGATGAGGTCGAGGGCGGAAGCACGTTTTCGTGGCCTCGGCGGGAATCCTCCCTTTGTTCATGTGAAGGCCAATCCGACGTGACGCGAGCGGATTGCTTCGATCCATCGGACGCAGGGGCGGGCGCGACGCCGTCACCCGGCTTCCTGCCACGGAGCTTCTGCCCGGATTGAAGGCCCGGCGGCGCTGGAGTTGGCCACGGGGGGGCGATGTGAAACAATTGAGGCATGATCACCACATGCCGCTTGCTCGTTCCGGCCGTTGCCCTGTTTGCCGTCGTTGCCGCCGTGGGGCTCGCCCGCGCCGAGGGGCCCGACTTCGGCCGCGAGGTCCGGCCGATCCTCGCCAACCGCTGCTTCAAGTGCCACGGCCCCGACGACGGCACGCGGGCCGGGGGCCTACGCCTCGACCGGCGCGACGACGCCCTCGCCGAGGCCGATTCGGGGAACCGGGCGATCGTGCCGGGGCACACCGACGACAGCGAGTTCGTGGCTCGGATCAACAGCGTTGACGCCGACGTCGTCATGCCCCCGCCCCACACGAAGGCGGAGCTCACGGCCGACGAAAAGCGGATCCTCACGGCATGGATCGCCGCCGGCGCCCCCTATGCCGAGCACTGGGCGTTTGGAAAGCCGGCGCGGCCGGCCGTGCCGAAGGTGGCAGACTCGGCCGGGGCCGCGGCGCCAGAGAATCCGATCGATTTCTTCGTCCGCGACCGGCTCGCCCGCGAAGGGCTGCGGCCCGGAGTCGAGGCCGATCGGGCCACGCTCTGCCGACGCGTCCACCTCGATCTGGTCGGCCTGCCGCCGACGCCCGCCGAGCTCGACGCCTTCGTCGCCGACACGAGCCCCGATGCGTATGAAAAACTCGTCGATCGATTGCTTGCCAGCCCGCGCTACGGCGAGCGCTGGGCGCGGCGGTGGCTCGACCTGGCCCGCTATGCCGACACCAACGGCTATGAGAAGGATCGCGAGCGGCGGATCTGGCCCTATCGCGACTGGGTGATCCGGGCCCTCAACGACGACATGCCGTTCGATGATTTCACGCGCCGCCAAATCGCCGGCGATCTCCTTCCCGGCGACACGGCCGACGACATCGTCGCCACCGGATTCCATCGCAACACGATGATCAACGAGGAGGGGGGGATCGATCCGCTCGAGTTCCGCTACCTGGCGATGGTCGATCGGGTGAGCACCACCGGCGTCACCTGGCTCGGGCTGACGACCGGCTGCGCGCAGTGCCACAACCATAAATACGATCCCCTCACCCAGGCCGATTACTACGGGCTCTTCGCCTGCCTCGACAACGCCGACGAGCCGGAGTGGGTGATCCCCGACGCCGAGCAGACGAAGGCCGTGGCCGAGGCGACTACACGGCTCGAGGCGGCGTGGAACGAGCTGCCGGCCAAGTGGCCTCATGTCCCCGCCGCCGAAGGGCAGCCGGCCCCTGTGCCGCTCGAGGAACGCTTCGCCGGCTGGGAGCGCGAGGAAGCGGCCAAGGCGATCGACTGGCAGGTCGTGACGCCGCAGTCGTGGCAGACCTCCATGCCGCACTTGAAGGTCCGCGACGACGGCTCGATCCTCGCAAGCGGCGATGTCACCAAGAGCGACCGCTACGAGATCGTTCTGCCTCCCAGCGATCTTCCCGTGCAGGCGATCCGCCTCGAGGTCCTCCCCGATCCGAGCCTGCCGGCTCATGGCCCGGGCATGGCCTGGTACGAGGGGCCGAAAGGGGATTTTTTCCTCTCGGAGCTTGAGATCACGGCGGGCGGAGCGCGGGTGGCAGTGGCCGCGGCGAGCGATTCCTTCAATGGCACTGCGGCCTTCTCCGGAGGGAAGAGCACCGCGTCGCTCGCCCTCGACGGCGACATGTCGAGCGGGTGGAGCACCAATGGCGATCAGGGGCGACCGCATGCGGCGGTGTTCACGTTCGCCGAGCCGGTGGCCCCCGGGACGCCGATCACGGTGGTGATGAAGTTCGAACGCCACTACGCCTGCCCGCTTGGCTGCTTCCGACTTTCGGTCACGGGGACAGGAGGCGCCGAGGCCCGCGGGCTCACGGCCTCTGAAGAGGCGGCGTTGCGGAAGCCGACCGCCGAGCGAACCGAGGAGGAAACGAAGGCCTTGCGCCGCCGGTTTCTTGCCGCGGCCCCGGAGCTTGCCGAGCCGATGAAGGAGATCCGTGGGCTCGAGGCGCAGCTCCGCGGTGGGCCGACGACGCTCGTGCTCAAGGAGCGCCCGGCCGACAACCCACGGAAGACGTTTCTGCGGCACCGAGGCGAGTACACGCAAGTCCGCCAGGAGATCGCTCCGGCCGTGCCGGCGTTTCTCCCCGGCCTGCCTGCCGGCACTCCCGCCAATCGGCTGGCGCTCGCCGAGTGGCTCGTGTCGGGAAGTCATCCGCTCACCGCCCGGGTGACGGTCAACCGGCAGTGGCAGGCCTTCTTCGGCCGCGGCATCGTGCCGACGCTCGAGGACTTTGGATTCCAGGGAACGCCTCCGTCGCACCCCGACTTGCTCGACTGGCTTGCCGTGACGTTTGTGGAAGACTTGCACTGGTCGCTCAAGAAACTCCACCGGCTGATCGTCACGAGTGCCACCTACCGGCAGGACTCGGCGGCAAATGCCGAACAGCTCGCGGCCGATCCGGCCAACATCCTCCTCGCCCGCGGGCCACGGGTGCGACTCGAGGCGGAGCAGATCCGCGACGGCCTCCTCCGGGCAGCGGGGCTCCTTTCGGAGAAGATGTATGGCCCGGGGGTGCGGCCGCCGCAGCCGGCCGGCGTGACCGAGACGGCCTATGGCGGCGGCGCCTGGGAGCCGAGCCCGGGAGAGGATCGCCACCGCCGCAGCCTCTACACGTTTCAAAAGCGGACGGCGCCGTTCGCGTTCGTGACCACCTTCGACGGCCCCTCCGGCGACAGTTGCCTCGCCCGCCGCGACGTCTCCAATTCCGCCCTTCAGGCCCTCACCCTCATGAACGACCCGATGTTCGTCGAGGTGGCCCGGGCGCTCGGGGCCGCGGCGCTCGCGAGCCACGGCGACGACGCGGTCCGGCTCGATGACCTCGGCCGCCGCGTCCTCTCGCGCCCCTTCGCGGCCGACGAACGGGAGACGCTCCTGGGATTTCTCCGCGTCCAGCGGGAGCGGCTCGCTGCCGGTGAGCTCGATGCCGCGAAGCTCGGCGGCGACGGCGCCGGCGATCAGATCGACCGGGCCGCCTGGATGCTCGTGGCGAGAGCCGTGATGAACCTCGATGAAACGGTGGTGAAGCGATGAATGGCCTCCTCCATGCCACGCGGCGTCATTTCTTTTCTGATTGCGGGCTCGGGGTCGGCAAGATGGCGCTGGCCGGATTGCTCGCCCGTGATGCCCTCGCCGCCGAAGGGCCGCGGGCCGTCACCGGGCCCCTCGCTCCGAAGCCGCCCCACTTCCCGGCGAAGGCCAAGGCGGTGATCCAGCTGTTCATGGCCGGCGCGCCGAGCCAGCTCGAGCTTTTCGACCACAAGCCGAAGCTTGCCGAGATCGAGGGGAAGCCGATTCCGCCGGAGGTCATCGGCGGCCAGCGCTATGCCTTCATCCGCCCCGACGCGGCGGTCCTCGGGCCGCAGTTCAAGTTTGCCCGCCACGGCCAGAGCGGGGCGGAGATCTCCGAGATGCTCCCCTGGCTTGCCGGCGTCGTCGACGAGATCGCTATCGTGCGGAGCTGCCGGACCGATCAATTCAACCACGCCCCAGCGCAGATCTTCATGAACTGCGGCTTCGGGCAGCCTGGCCGGCCGAGCCTGGGATCGTGGGTCACCTATGGCCTGGGGAGCGAGAGCGACGAGCTGCCGGCCTTCGTCGTCATGAGCACCGGCGGCGGGATCAGCGGCGGCAGTGCCAACTGGTCGAGCGGGTTCCTCCCGTCGATGCATACCGGCACGCGGTTCCGCAATGCCGGCGACCCGATCCTCAATGTCGGCCAGCCGGATGGTGCCGACGGCCGGCTCGCCGCCGACACCCTCGGCGTCGTCGGGGCGCTCAACCGCACGCGCCTGGCTGCCGACGGCGATCCGGAGATCGCCACCCGGATCGCCAGCTACGAGATGGCCCACCGCCTCCAGACCTCGGCGCCGGAACTGATGGATCTCTCCCAAGAGACGCCCGAGACGCTCGCCCTCTACGGCTGCACGCCAGCCGAAGCGAGTTTTGCCCGGGCCTGCCTCCTCGCCCGCCGGCTCGTCGAGCGCGGCGTGCGGTTCGTGACGATCTATCACGAGGGCTGGGACGGCCATTCCGACGTCGCTGGCAACGTCCGGGGCAACTGCGAGAAGACCGACCGGGCCTCGGCGGCACTCGTCACCGATCTCCGCCGCCGCGGCATGCTCGATTCGACGCTCGTCGTCTGGGGGGGGGAGTTCGGCCGGACGCCGATGGTCGAGGCGAGTGCCGTCCTCGGCCGCTCGAAGGGGCGCGACCACCACCCCAATGCCTTCTCGATGTGGCTCGCCGGCGGTGGGATCCGCCCCGGCGTCACGCACGGGGCGACCGACGAGCTCGGCTTCCACGTCGCCAGCGACGAGGTCCATGTCCACGACCTCCAGGCGACGGTCCTCCACTGCCTGGGGCTCGACCACGAGCGGCTCACGTTCCGGCACGCCGGGCGCGACTTCCGCCTCACCGATGTGCATGGCCGCGTCGTGAACGCTATCCTGTCGTGACTTGCCGTCCGCCCTTTTTGGCGGCGCGGTGTCTCGAACAGGGGGCTCTCCATGCGACGGTTGCTGTCGGCTTGCTGCGTTCTGATCCTCTTGGTTCCGATCTTCTTGGCGCTGCCTGTGAAGGCCGCCGATCCGTGGCTCGAGGTCGCCGGCGGCGACGGGCCCGGGAAGGGGAAGAAGGTCGTCCTCGTCAGTGGTGACGAGGAGTACCGCAGCGAGGAAGCCCTCCCGCAGTTGGCGAAGATCCTCGCCCGCCACCATGGCTTCGATTGCACCGTCGTGTTCGCGATCGACCCGGCCACCGGCACGATCAACCCCAACACGAACGACAACATCCCCGGCCTCGAGAAGCTCGGGAACGCCGACTTGATGGTGATCGCCACGCGCTTTCGCAACCTGCCTGACGAGCAGATGAAGCACGTCGATGCGTTTCTGAAGGCGGGCAAGCCGGTCGTGGCGATGCGGACGGCGACCCACGCCTTCAATATCCCCGAGGGGCGCACCTATCGCCGCTACAGCTGGGACTTCCCCGGCGAGGGCTTCGCTCAGGGCTTCGGCCGGCAGGTGCTCGGCGAGACCTGGATCAGCCATCACGGCGGCCACGGCAGCGAGAGCACGCGCGGGCTTTTGGCCCCCGACGCCAAGGATCACCCCATCCTTCGCGGCATCAAGGATGGCGAGATCTGGGGGCCGACCGACGTCTACGGCGTCCGCCTGCCGCTCCCCGGCGATTCCAAGCCGCTCGTCCTCGGGGCCGTCCTTGCCGGCATGAAGCCCGATTCGCCGCCGGTGACGGGGGAGAAGAACGAGCCGATGATGCCGGTCGCCTGGACGAAGAGCTATTCCGTCGAAGGGGGCCCCAAGGGGCGATCCTTCACGACGACGATGGGGGCCGCCACCGACATGACCGCCGAGGGAACGCGGCGGATGCTCGTGAACGCCTGCTACTGGGCGGCGGGCCTCGAGGCGAAGATCCCGGAGAAGTCGAAGGTCGACATCGTCGGCAGCTTCGAGCCGACGCCGTTCGGATTCAACGGCGCGAAGAAGGGGCTGACCCCCGCCGATTACCGCTAGGAGGTTTTCCATGGCCAATCACACCCCCGATCCGCACGCCCTCGGGCACCTGACCGCGTCGGCCCGGTATCACGACTACCGCTACGCCTCCAATCCCCTCGCCGAGGGCGCCACCGGCGAGGTGCCGCTGGCCCGGTTTGACGCCGAGCTCCACGAGCGCGGTGGTTCTCGCGTGCTGCCGCTCGACAATTCGGCCGCCCTCGGCTGTGCCGGCCCGGCAACGAGCCCGGGGCTGTGCGCGAGCTTCGTTCGCGTTCGAGCCGGCGAGGCGGTGCTCACCGATGCCAACGCCACGAGCCATCTGTTCTTCGTGATGCGCGGGAGCGGAGCGAGCAGCCCCGCCGAAGGGGCGACGGACCAGACCACGATCCCGTGGAAGGCCGGGGATCTCTTCATCCTCCCGGCCCGCAACCGCATGCTCCACGAGGCGAGCGAGGATGCGGCCCTCTACTGGGTGAACGACGAGCCGCTCCTCCGCTACCTCGGCGCCGAGGCGACGCAGCGGCAGTTCACGCCGACGCTCTACCGCCGTGAGGCGATCCTCGAGGCCCTCGACGGGGTGCTCCGCGATCCCTCGAGCGCCACGGCCAACCGTCTCAGCGTCCTCCTCGGCAACCGGCTCTTTCCCCAGACGATGACCGTCACGCACGTCATCTGGGCGATGTTCGGGCTGCTGCCGGTCGGCGCCCTCCAGGCCCCGCACCGTCACCAGTCGGTGGCCCTCGACCTCGTCGTCGACGCCCGCCCGGGCTGCTACACGATGGTCGGGCGGACCCTCGACCGCGACGGCAGCATCAAGGACGGTATCCGGGTCGATTGGAAGCCCCACTCGGCCTTCGTCACGCCGCCAGGATTGTGGCACTCCCACCACAACGAGTCGGGCCAGCCGGCCCACATCCTCCCGATCCAGGATGCCGGGCTCCACACCTTCCTGCGGACGCTCAACATCCTCTTCACGCGGCGGACGAAGGATGGCGGCCACGACG
>CANGGT010000024.1 GCA_947453375.1 Planctomycetaceae bacterium | reverse complement strand
GGGTATCTTCAAGGCCGCGGCCTGGCTGGACAGGCCAGCCCCATGAGGATCCCCGTGATGAACGTGCCCAGCCTTCTTCACCGCTCACTCGTTCACGGAATCCTCCTGGCCCTGGTGTTGGCCGGGGCCGGCGAGGCGGCCGAGCCGGAGGTGGCCGAGAAGCCGGCCGAGCCGACGGCGACAGGGGAGGCTGCCGAGAAGGATCGGAAGAAGCCGCTCCGCATCCCGGAGGCGACCGACAAGCCGATCGTCACCGACCACGCGATCACGCTCGGGGGAACGACGCTCGAATACCGGGCCGAGACCGGGATGCTTCCCCTCCTCAGCGACGACGGCACGCCACGGGCGGGCGTTTTCTATGTGGCCTACACCGCCAAGCCGGCGGCCGATCCTGCGACGCGGCCGGTGATGTTCTGCTTCAACGGCGGCCCGGGCGCAGCGTCGGTCTGGCTCCATCTCGGCGGGCTCGGGCCCCGGCGGGCGAAGATCAACGACGACGGCACCCTCCCGCCACCACCGTTCGGCCTGGTCGACAACGCTCACACGCTCCTCCACGCCGCCGATCTGGTGTTCATCGATCCGGTCGCCACCGGCTACAGCCGCCCGGTCAAGGACCAGCGGGCCGACCAATTCTTCGGCGCGGCCGCCGACATCTCGGCCGTCGCCGACTTCATCCGCCTGTGGACGACGCGGGCGCGCCGCTGGCGGTCGCCGAAGTATCTCTGCGGCGAGAGCTACGGCGTCTTCCGGGCCGCCGGATTGGCGCGGCGGCTCCAGGACGAACACGGGATGTTCTTGAACGGCCTCGTGCTCGTGTCGGGGCTCGTCGACTTCCAGACGATCCACCCCGGCCCGAGCAACGATCTCCCCTATGCGACCTTTCTCCCCGGCTTCACCGCCGTAGCAGCCCACCACGGGAAGCTCGCCGCCGACCTCCGCGCCGATCTCCCCGCGGCGCTCGCCGAGGCCCGGGCGTTCGCTGCCGGCGACTACGCGACGGCGCTGTTCGCCGGGGCGTCACTCCCGGACCAACGGCGCGTCGCTGTGGCCCGGCAACTCGCCCGGCTCACCGGGCTCCCCGAGAAGCTCATCCTCGACCACGACCTGCGCGTCGATCCTGGCCTCTTTCAGGAGAAGCTCTTGGCCGACGAAGGCTTGATCTGCGGGAGGTTCGACGGCCGGATCACCGGGCGCGACGGCTCGGCGGCCGGATCGCGCCCCGGCTTCGATCCCTCCTTCACCGCCGCCCTCGGGCCGCTCTCGTCGGCGATGAACGCCTACGTCCGCGAGGAGCTCGGGTACGAGAGCGATCTCCCCTACAAGGTCCTCGCCGGCGTCGGCCCCTGGCCCTATCAGCAGAACGCCTATGCCAACACCGCCGACGACCTCGCCGATGCGATGCACGAGAACCCGCACCTCCGCGTCCTCGTCCTCGTGGGCTTGTGCGATCTGGCCGTTCCCTGCGACGCGATGCGCCACAGCGTCGACCACCTCCGCCTCGACCGGGCCCTCCGCGACAACATCACGTTCGCCGAGTACACCTCGGGGCACATGATGTATCTGAACCTCCCCGATCTGGCCCGGATGCAAGCCGACCTGGCCCGCTTCGTGACTCCCCCATGACTTTCGGCATGCCCCCGCGCCCGCCCTGGCCGGGCGATTCGGCCGGGGACGGCGACCGTCACCGGGTCGTCGTCGTCTTGGCGCGGGCGACGGGGAGCGGCTGGACACAATAGACCTTCGGGTCGTCGATCACCCAGGGGGTGCTCCACGTCTTGCCGTCGTCCTTCGTGCAGACGTTGAAGAAAAACGTCTTCAGCGTCTCGGTGCGGTAGTTGTAGGGGAACTGCGAGGTGATGTGGTCGTCGGCAGTGAGATCGTCGACGCCGGGGCTGGCGTAGTAGTGAACCTGCCCGTCGGGGGTGAACGACAGGCCGAGCGTCCACCAACCCATCTCGGTCATCTGCGGTCCGCGAATCTCACCGCCGTTGCGGCCGCCACGGACCTTCAGATAGGCCCCCTCCTCCTTCGACTTCGATTCGGCGGCCGTCTCGTAGCAGATGAACATCCCCGGCCAGTATTCCTCGAGGCCGAAGCGTCCCTTCTCAGGATGATCCTCGCCGGTGATCACCGCGTGCGTGTAGCAGCCGGCGCGGAAGCCGAAGGTCGGGCCGCTGCGCTTCTCCCACTGGTCCATCGGCGGCAGATAGACGCGAGCCACGACGCTCGGTGAATTGCTGACGCGGATCCCCTGACCGAAGTTGCGCTGCATGTTGTAGATGAGGTCGTCCTGCTCCATCTTGTAGCTGGGACGGCCGGGGATGCCGGTGTTGAGCGAGGCGATGAGAAGACCGTATTCGCTCCCCTCGAGCCCCGGGCTCGGCAACGGCACGCGCTTGACGACGTCGGGCGTGCCCCGCTTCATCCCCTCGAACCAGCGGCCGTTGACCGCCCGGCCGACTGGCTCCCGGACGCGCTTGTCCTGCTCCTCCGAGCTCTTGGGATGGCGGTAGTTCCAGCTCCATTTCTCGTCCTCGAAGTCGTCGCCGATCGCCTCGACGACCGTGCCGCTGCCGGGGACGAACGTCACGTCGGTGGCCACCGGTGGGGGACCATTGAACGCCTTCGGGAGCGGTCGCTTGAGGAGAGCGCGCAACCTGTTTTGCGCCGCCGCCGGTTCGGCACCGCCGAGCACCGCGCCGATCGCCAGCGCCACCATGACCGCCCCCCGCACCGTGCACTTCATGGCCGTTGATCCCTTCGTCGACGCTTCGTCCCACCGATCTCCGCCGGCCGCGCCGTGGCAGCCACAGGGGACGCTTTCCCCCGATATGTCGGGGTATCGACGGATCACCGCAGCGGCGTGGAACCCCTTCCCCGCAGCCGTGGGCATCGACCCTCTCCCACCCCGAGCCCCGGCGCTCCCCCGCTTCGACGACCGCCCCCGGTTGCCGCGGTTGCCTAGCTTCCCGCCCGAGGGGGACGGTCGGCGAAACCTGTCTGGCGACTCGGGCCGCGCCTCCCCTAAACATCCCTTCGGTCGACGCCGTGCCGCCACACCGCCCCCCGGACCCCGTCGCGATGCACCCCAGAAGTCCCAGCCGGGTCTCGATCACCATCGCGAGGCTGGTCTCCGCGCTCCTCGGGCTGGCTGCTGCATCGCCGGCGGTAGCCACCGAGCCCCCCCGCTCCGACCTCCGGCCGGCGGGCGAAGTCGCCGCCGCCGAACGCCCCTCTCTCGTGGCTGGCATGACCCTGGCGCCTGTCCCCGCACTCCTCCGCACCCACCTCGTGCTCCCGGATGGGGTGGGGCTTGTCGTTCGCGAAATCGACGCCGGCTCGCCGCCCGAGGTCGCCGGTCTGCGGGTCCACGATCTCCTCGTCTCCCTCGACGGCCAGGCGCTCCTCCGCCCCGATCATCTCGCGGCCCTCGTCGCCGCCGCCGGGCCTGAAGCGCCGCTCGTCCTCGACCTCCGCCGCGCCGGCAAGCCGCTGAGCCTATCGCTCAACCCCTCCCGTCCCTCCAGGGCCGCTTCGGTTCCCCCGCTGCCCGGAGCCCCGGCAGCGCTTGCCGAACCGCCGCCGGGCGCCGCGCCGATGCCTCCCACTCCGACGACGAGCGTGCCGGTGGCCGCGGCACCGTCCGCGTCATTCGTTCCCCCTCCCGGCGCGCAGAGGCTCGGCCCCGATGCGGTGCTCCTCGCGGACCGCGACTTCTGGCTCAAGGTCTACCGCGACTCCGACACCTGCCTGATGGCCCGCGATGCGCGCGGCTGGCTGGTGTTCAATGGCCCGATCGCCACGCCGCAGCAACGCAGCCTGATCCCCAGGCGGGTTCGCGAGCGGGTGACGCAACTCGAGTTGATGCTCGACGCGGTGGCGGCTCCCCCCGCTACGATCCCGCTCCCTCTTCCGGCCGTCGCCACCGGGCCGACCGCGCCGCCGCCATCCGCGGCGAGCGCACCGCCAGCGAATGCCCCCGCAGCCCGTCCCCCGGTGGCCGCCGCGCCTCCGGCTCCCGCGGTCGAGCCGGTCACCGAGATCGGACGCCTCGACGTCGATCCGATCGAAGTCCGCTGACACGACGGTTCACAGGCTGTGGAGAAAGTGCCCGCCGCTGGATGCGGCGGCCGACACCCCCGAAAAACCTCGGCTTTTTTGGGGTGTCTCACGTGGAAAAAGGTCATGGGTGACTTTTTCCACGGACCGTCGGGCTTTCGTCACCAGCCCCCTTCGGCGGTACGACTGCCCCAGCCCCCGGATGACGTCGAGCCCCCTCCCTGAGGCGCGGACGGTCTGGCCTGGACGGTGCGCCACGGATCGGGCCCCGAGAAGGTTCCGCCGGGAAGCTGGATGACCCAGGGCCCCGCCCCGCGCGACATCCGCACGAACGAATCCTCCATCTGGCGGCGTTGCATCTCGATCTGCCTGGCCCGACGCCGGCGCCCCGCCTCGTCGTTGGCCTCGGCGAGGGCCTCGCGCGAGAGTCGTTGGGCCTCGGCTGCGGCCCTGATCGCATCCTCGTACCGCTGCCGCGTCAGCAACCCCTTGGCGTTCTCCAAGGCCGCGACGCCTGATCGGACGTCGGGCTTCACCCCTTCCGCATACCAGCCGGCCACCTTCCGCAGCTCGTGGTCTGCCGTCTCGATGCCGTCGAAGGCCTGACGGGCGAGCCGCTCGTCGTCGTCGGCCAACGTCTCGGCGGAAACAACGGCCGTCTCGGCGGCGTCGATCACCTGGCCTGCCTTCGGGAGGTCTGGCCGCTGCAGCTCCAGCCCGCGCTTCGCCACCTCGACGAGGCGGTCGGCCTCACGGCACTGTTCATTGGCCCGGACGCGGTCGGTGGCCTGGCGCTCCAGGCGACGGGCGAGCGTGCCGATGCGCTGCCCCACCTCCGTGCACCGATTCGGCAACGACGCCCGCAGGGCATCGAGCTCGCCGCGACGCTCCCCGACCGCCGTCTGGCAGCGATCGACCCAATCCTCCTGCCGCACCGCCTCCTCGACCAGGGCCATCGCCCGGAAGTAGTGCTGGCGTTCAGGACGCATTGCGTCCTGAGCCTCGGCGATCATCGCCCTGGCCCGCGACAGCCCCTCGTCCGCCTTGACGGGATTGTCGGCGACATCAGACCACGACCCCGGGGCGTAGGCCTCGGCGAGGTGATCGAGCGTGCGGCTCGTGGCGTCGCGGCGCCCGGCAAGGGCCTCGAGCCTCGCGATCGCACCGGGAAGGAGCTCCTCGACGCGGGCTTTGGCGGCCACGACGCTCTCGAGCAGCGCTACCCCTTCGGCCACGCCGCGTTCCGCCTCCTCGACATGCTTCGTCGCCGTCTCGATCTCCCCGGCATCGAGGAGCTGCACGGCGACCTCGAGATGCTTTCGCGCTTTGTCGACGTGGATCGACGGATCGGCCCCCGGCTCGGTGAGGAGCCAGCCCTCGGCCCGCTTCGCCCGCACCCGCTGTTCGAGATCATCGGCCTGGACCGCCGCCAGCCGGCGGCGTTCATCGGCGGCCTCGAAGAGGTCGATCCGGACGGCCGAGGCGTCGAGCCCGGCCCGCGCTTCCTCCATCCTGGCCCGGGCCGACAGCGGATCACGCTCCAACTCCGCCCGCGCGAGCTCGAGGCCATGCCCGACTTCGGCGAGCGGCCCGCGAAACGACGCCGAAGAACGCCCCCGTTTTTGGATTGACTCGAGCCGCTTGCCGGTCGCCCCGACCTGACCGTCGAGTTCGCCGGCCATCGACCGGGCCGTCTCGTGGGCCTTCTCGAGCTCATCGAGCGGCTCCCGGCATTCCCGGGCCACGTCCTCGAGCGTCGGCTTCGCCCCGGCAGCGTCGAGCATTCGGATCGCCTCCTCGGCCTTTGCCGCGCCGAGCGTCCGCTCCGCCTGAATCGTCTCGTCGGCCTTCTCCCAAACATCCATCAATTCCAGCCAGCGCTCTCGGTAGCGGTGGAGCGCCGACTGCACGCCGTCATAGGCGCCGCGCGTCCGCCCTTCCATCGGTGTGAGGAAATCGGGATCGGAGTGGGGGAGCATGCGGTGCCGCTCCTGCTCGGCATCGAGCAAGTCGGAGAGGGCGACGACCTCGCTTTTGAACTCCGCGAGCTTCGCCCGCGCCTCGCGCGTCCGCCGCGTATGCCTCGACCACTGGACGGCAAGCGCCCCGAGCGCCCCCAGCCCCCCGAGCGTCGCGACGGCCAGCGGGAGCGTCCGCGTGCGAAACACCCGCTCGGCCTCGCGCCGCGCCACCTCGCGGTCGCGCCGCTCCTTCACCCACGATTCGGTGGCGTTGACGAGGGCCACGAGCCCGGCATCGACGCGACCGTCCTGCGCCTGCGGCTGGAACGCCTTGCCGATGATCTCGCGCTCGATCGTCTGCGGGTCGAGGCCGCTGCCGGTCTCCAGGCTCCACGGCGCGTGCATCGCCAGACGGTGCTTGTTGACGTCGACATAGACGAGCACGTCCTGCGACGGATCGAAGGCCGTCTTCGAAGTGCCGGTGGGAACCTCCCGCCCCCAGCGGGCGAGGATCGCGTCGAGAACCTCGCGCGCGGATCGATCCCCTTCCGGACCATCGCCGACGACGATCACGCGGTAATCCCGCCCCGTGTCCCGCTTGACGCGGTCGATCGTGGCCCGGAGATCGTCGAACGTATCGGGCACCCCCGACACGAACACGTGCTCGCTTGAATCAGGAGCGACGCGTTCGACGGTCCCTGTGTCCTGTGCCCTGGCCTGGTCGGCCCCTGGCGCCCATCCCCCGGCGATGACGAGTGTTATCGCGGCCACCAGGAACCCGAGGGCACGCCGCCGTCCGGTCGATGGGGCGGGCGGAGCAGAGCGCGAACAAGGGGCAGACATCGATGCGATCAGGCTCTTCTCCACAACTCCTCCGGGATGAGACGCTTCGCGGAGCGATGCGCCCCGCAGCAGAAGATTCTACGGACGCCGGTGGGGGGCTCAATCGGCCGGCAGGGTGTTTCCGTCCGTGGGGCACGTTCGGGTGGGCCAGATGACGACCGGCGGCCCTTCGGCCCCCGCCATCCTCCGGATGGCGTCGAGAATCTCCGACGGTGCCGCGACGATGATCACCCCCGCCGCGAAACCGCCAATCCCGCGGCAGAGATCGGCGGCGAGATCGGCGAGCTCCGCATCCATCCCCCTCGGAGCGAGCACCCACACGCGATGATGCCAACCGACCCGCGCGAACGCCTCGGCCCAAGCCGGCGCAAGCCCGCCGACCGAGTCGTCGGTGGCGACGACCAACGCCGGCCCTGAGAGGCCGTCTCGGACGAGCGCTGCAACCAAGCCCGCGGCTGCGGCCGACGCGGAGCCGGCAGGGGGATCAGAGGGAGACGGGAGCGGGCCGGCCACGGTCACTCGATCGGCCGGTCCGGGAAGAGCGGCACCCGCGGTGCCGCTGGGCTGGGCTGCGTCGCCGAGGACCGGCCCGTCTGAGGGCGGGCCGGCACCTGTCCCCCGGCCCCGTCTCCGGCGGCCGGAGCCCCGGGCCTGGCCGTGGACGATCCGGGGGGAATGCTTCCCAGCGGACGGCCGGCGTTGAGCGGACGGGGGGACTTGTTGCCGCTCCCCGGCGCGGTGGTCGAGGGAGCGCCGTAGCCCGGGCGTGCCGGAGGGGCGCCTGCGCGGACACCGCCGGAAAGTAGCCCGGGGCGGGCGCCGCCAGCCTCCGGTGCAGCCGTGGGCTTCCTCGCCGCCGATCGCGGCGCTTCCTTGCCTCCGAACAGGCCGCCGTTCCGCGACCGGCCGGCCGCGGCGGGATCGGTGGCGCCGTCCTTTTCCTTCCGAGATCCCGTTCCCCTGTCAACTCCGGCCGCCGACTCCCCGGCCTGATCTCCCTCGAGAGCATCTTCGTTTCCGGGAAGGAGGTCATCGATGCTGATGATGCGGCGTTTGCGCGGCTCGGCTTCCTTCTCCAGCCCTCCCTCGCCGCGCGGTCGGCCGGTGAGCGGATTGATCTCCTCTCGCTCCTTGCGCTGCCGTTCCTCCTCCTCGCGTTCGCGGCGCAGTTTGGCGCGCCCGATCTCCCCCTCCGCCTCGTCGATCTTGCCGTCGAAGTTGAGGTCGAAGCGGCGGAGCAGTTCCCCACGGGAAAGCAACGGCGGCGGCTCATCGGCCGCCTTGGACTCGGCCGCCTTGGACTCGGTCCCCTTGGGCTCGGTGCCGAAGCTCGGAAAACGGGGCGGAGCCGGGCGGGTGCGCGATGGCCCCTGCGCGGCGGCCGATCCCCCGATGACCGCGGCCATGGCCAGGAATCCGGCAAGCCAGCCACGCAGCGATGCACCCTGCCGAGTCGCCGTTTCAACCGACCTGAAGCGGCGTGGCAGCCAGACGGTCATCCGTTCCATGGGGCGTTCCGCGGAGAGGAATTGGCCTCGGAGGCCAAGGGGAGCGATCGAACCGATTCATTCTACCGCGCCAGCCTGCTGCGGGTCAGCGAGGTGGGCGCCACAGGCTGCGGGTGCCGGGGGAATACGTGGAGGGCCCGCGGGGGCTGAAAACAATGCCGCGGAGATCGCTCGAGAATCCGTACAACCCGTTCCGCCAGTAGAGCCAGGTGAAGGGCTGATCCTCCCAGAGGTGTTCCTGGATCCGTCCGTACTTCTCGCCGCGCTTCGTCCGGTTGAGTTCCCGGCGTCCCGCGTCGTAGAGCGCATCGACGAGCGGATTGGAATAGCCGACGACGTTCCCGGCGCCGCCGGTCGTCCAGTGATGCTCCGTGGCATCGGGATCGGCGGCGGCCCCCCGGCTGCCGTGCCAGGCCTCGAAACGGCGTGCCTGGGTGCGGTCGACGAGCGTCGCCTGGTCGACCACCTGGAGATGCATCCGCACCCCGATCCGCGCCAGATCGTCGCGAAGGCGTTCGCAGGTCCGGATGCGGAGCGGCTGGTCGGCGACGAGCATCGTGAACTCAAAGGGGAGGGGGCGGCCGTCGAGATCTCGATCCCGGATGCCATCGTTGTCGGTGTCGACCCATCCGGCGTCATCGAGGAGTTGCTGAGCGCGTTGGAGATCCTGTTGGGCTGCGGGCCGGCGCTTCCGCGGCGCCGCCCAGGAGCCTTCGTGGAACGGGCCGGTGGCCGGATCGTAGAGGCCAGAAAATAGCTCCCGGAGCATCCAGCCGTGATCGAAGGCGTAGGTCATCGCCCGGCGGACCCGCCGGTCGGCGAACAACGGCGTGTCGATGTTCCAGGCGAAGAACGTCACGGTCCATTCAGGCGCCGCCACCGGCGTCCATCGGCCGTTCCCAGCCCCTCCCGCC
The DNA here is from genome assembly GCA_947453375.1 of Planctomycetaceae bacterium. GTDB lineage: Bacteria > Planctomycetota > Planctomycetia > Pirellulales > UBA1268 > QWOP01. The sequence goes on along the minus strand of CANGGT010000024.1, from coordinate 22,966 downwards.
TGCCGCCACTGCTCGGGCGTCAGCAGCATCTCGTCGATCGTCCCCGCCTCGAGCGCGGCAAAGGCCGCGTCGGAGTCCTCGACGATTCTGAACTCGATCTCACGGAAGGAAGGGAGCTCGCGTACCCGGACTCCTTCGACGGTCGACCATTCGTCGCGCCGGCGCAGCAAGACCCGTTCCCCCCGGCGCCACTCGACGACCCGGTACGGGCCCCCACAGACCGGCGGCGCCGCAGGATCGCCGGCAGGAAACGTCGGGTCGTCGCGCCACTTCCCCTCGTGGACATGACGGGGGATGACCGGGAAGTTGAGGTTCCAGACGTTCGTCGCCAACGGCTCGCGGTGGAAGAACACGACCGTCCGCTCGCCATAGGCCTCGACGGCGCGGAGTTGGTCGGTGCCGTCGCGGACACTCGGCACCGGGAGCTCGTCATCCATGATCACGGCATAACTGAAGGCGACATCGTGGGCCGTGATCGGCTGGCCGTCGCTCCACACCAGATCGTCGCGGAGCACGACCCGGTCGACGAGGCCGTCGGCGCTGGTTTGCCAGGAGGCGACCGTCTCCGCCGTGGCAAACGGCTCGAGACGGCGATCGAACGAGAACAGGCGGAACTCCGTCAGCCCGACGACTTCGAAGTCCGCCGGCGTGGCTCGCATGATCGGGTTGAGGCTGACCGGATCGGTGCGGAGATGGAGGACGAGCGTGGCATCGGGATCGGCTTCGCCGGGGGCGGGCATCCTCGACAGCGCCGCGACGATCCGCGCGTTGGCGGCAGGAGAGTCGTTCGGGGCGGCAAGCGCCCCCTCGTCCCCCGGCTCCCCGGCCGCGAGTTCCTCCCGGAGGACTTCCAAGCCGTCCTTTACCGGTCGATCGATCCAGACGGAGCGATCGAACTCGGCCGCCGTGGGGGGGACGAAGGCCTCGTCGCGCCCCTTCGTCAGGCCGGCCGCCCGCACCGCGCCCCGCGTTCCATCGAGGGCCGGGACGGTCACTCCCGCCGGCAGCGCCTCAGGCCGCCGGCTGCAGCCGAGCACGGCCGACGCCGTCGCCACGATCACGAGCATGTATCGCAGCCAGCGCATGATTCTCTCTCCCCCGGCGAGCCCGAGCTCACTCCGGGAAACGGTGTCCCATCTTCTCCCGCTTCGTCTGCAGGTAGCGCTGGTTGAACTCATGCACCGGGGGGAGGATCGGCACTTGATCGACGACCTCCAGATCGAAGCCGCCATAGATGAAGGCGTCGGTCTTCTTCGGATTGTTCGTGAGCAGCCGCACCCGACGCAGGCCGAGGTCCTTGAGGATCTGGATGCCGACGCCGTAATCCCGGGCATCGGCCTTGAAGCCGAGGGCGAGATTGGCCTCGACGGTGTCGAGCCCCTGATCCTGGAGCGCGTAGGCACGGATCTTCTCCACCAGCCCGATGCCGCGCCCCTCCTGCGGGAGATAGACGAGCACCCCCACCCCCTCTTGGCCGATCTTCTCCAGGGCGAGATGGAGTTGATCGCCGCAGTCGCAGCGGAGGCTGTCGAGGAGGTCGCCGGTGAAGCAGGAGGAGTGGAGCCGGACGAGCGGATCGGTGGCGGTGGCGGGATCCCCCATGACGAGGACGATCGGCTGCTGGGCCTCGAATTTCACCCCGTAGGCGATGATCCGGAAACGCCCCCAGGGCGTCGGCAGATCGGCCTCGGCAATCCGCTCAACGAGTTGCTCGCGGGTGCGACGGTGACGGATGAGTTGTTCGATCGAGATGATCTCGAGCCGGTGCTCACGCGCCAGCGCCTGGAGCGTCTGCCGGTCGGCGCGGTTGCCGGTGTCGTCGAGGATCTCGCAGAGCACTCCCGCCGGCTGGAGCCCCGCCATTCGCGCCAGATCGACGGCCGCCTCGGTGTGGCCGGCTCGGCGGAGCACGCCCCCCTCCTTGGCCACGAGTGGAAAGAGGTGGCCGGGGCGGACGAAGTCGGCCGGACGCGTCTCGGGGGCAAGGATCGCGGCGATCGTCGTGGCCCGCTCGCCGGCCGTGATCCCCGTCCGCGCGGAGACGTGGTCGACCGGGACGGTGTAGGCGGTGCCCAGCGGCGTGGAATTGGCCTCGACCATCATCGGCAGATCGAGTCGGCGGGCCATCTCCGGCAGGATCGGCATGCACACCTGGCCGCGGCCGTGCCGGATCATGAAGTTCACCACCTCGGGCGTGGCCTTCTCGGCGGCGCAGACGAAATCCCCCTCGTTCTCCCGGTCTTCGGCGTCGACGACGACGATCACCTCCCCCCGCCGGAAGGCGGCGACGGCGGCTTCGATCGTGGAAAAACCTTCCGGCATGGCGAGGCCCGTAGGGGAGGAGCCGCGCGCGAAAGCGGCGCGTGAACCTCCCTGAGTATAGGATGCCACGACGACCGGACGTCCCCCGCGACAGACTTTTCCATGCTCGACCGAGAGGAGTACATCGAACAGGCCCACCTGTTCCACGCCTTGGCCGAGCGGATGGCGGCCGGGATCGCAGCCCAGGAGGCCCTCGGATCGATCGCCCAGGAGGTCCTCGCGACGACGAAGCTGCCGATGGCGATCGACTACCTCGTCGCCGAACTCAAGCTCTTCGGCACCCTCTCCACCGCGATGGCCCGCATCCCCCACTACTTCACCCGCTTCCAGACATTTGTCATGAACCGGGCCGAGCAGGAGGGGGGGAGATTCGACATGCGGACGGCGCTGGCGATCCTCGAGCGCGAGGCCCGCTACTTGGCCGACGGGCCCACCCCGCAGGGGCTGTTCTTCTACCGCTTCGAATGTCTCTCGCGCAACCGGCTCGACTACCAGCAGGGGATGGACGCGATCGCCGAAGACCCGATCTTCGACGCCGACTGGAAGTCATGGATCCGCACCGTCGGCCGGCAGGTCGGCTTCGTCGATCTCGGCGACCTCATCAGCGTCCGCAGCCCGGAGTACTGGAGGCTCGAGAAGCGCGAGGCGATCCTGGCCGGTCGCGAGGAGACCGGCCCCGACCGGGCGATGCTCTTCGGCGAGAAGGAGGGGCGGATCGCGCGGGCCAACCGCGGCAAGGATCCTCTCTTCCTGTTCGCCGCCCTCGAGCGGCAGCTCGGCTATCCGTCGGTGCCACGCCCGGCGCCTGCGACCCCCTCGGCCGAATCGCCGGCGCTCCTCGCGCGGCGGCTCGAACGCCTCGAGATGCGCGTCAAGCTCCTCGAGGAGGAAGCCCGCGGCGGGATCGATCTCACCAAGTTCGATCCAAAGAATTTCCAGCCGCCGCCGGGTGAATGATGACGATGCCGTCGAGCCTCCGCGCCGACGCGGAGCAGATCTGGCAGGGGGCGATCGGCGCCGTCGACCCGGAGCGTCTCCTCGCCCTGGCGCCGGCCGATCTCCTCGGGCCCCTGCCGGCCGGCAGGATCGTCGTCGTCGGTGCAGGCAAGGCCGCCGCCGCGATGGCTGCGGGGCTCGAGGCCCGCTTGGCCGCCGCCGGCTTCCCCCCTGGGCGTCTCTCGGGGCTCGTCAGCGTGCCGGAGGGGTGTGGCCGGGGTCTTGCGTCGATCGAGGTCCGTGAAACCCGCCCCGCCGGGGTGAATCTCCCCACGCCGCGCGTCGTCGCGGCCACTGCCGCGATGCTGAAAAGCGTCGGCCACCTCGGGCCCGACGACCTGGCGGTGGCGCTGGTCACCGGCGGCGGCTCTGCGCTGTTGGCAGCGCCGCGCGACGGCCTCACCCTCGACGACAAGATCGCCGTCACCCGCTTCCTCTCGGGCGCCGGCGCCGACATCGGCAGCCTCAACACCGTCCGCCGGGCGGCAAGCGCCGTCAAGGCGGGCGGCCTGGCCCGAGCCTGCACCGCCGGGAGGCTCGTCGTCCTCGTCCTCTCCGACGTCATCGGCGACCCGCTCGACCTCATCGCCTCTGGCCCCTGCATGCCGACGCCGGCCGAGCCGGAAGTCGCGCTCGATCTCCTCGAGCGCTTCGGCGCCATCTCCGCCGGTATCGCGCCGCGCATCGTCGAGCGTCTCGAGCGTGATCTTGCCACGGCGTTCTCTCCGCAGCGATCGGCCCCCGCCGGCCCGAACTGGCAGAACGCTGCCGGCTGCGAGGTGAGCCACCGGATCGTCGGCAACAACGACACGGCGGTCGAGGCCGCCGCCTCCGCGGCGCGCGCCTTGGGGTATGAAACGATCGTCCGCCACGCCCGCCCAGGCACCCCCGCGACCCTCAACCACGCCGAGGGGATCGGCCTCCGGCTCGCGGCAGAAGGGAGCGAGCTGGCTGCCCGGGCGGCCCGGGACGGCCAGCCCCGCGCTGTCATCGAAGGGGGAGAGGCGACGGTGGTGATCCCCGCCGATCACGGCCTGGGGGGACGCAATCAGCAGACGGTACTCGCAGCCGTCTCGGCGGTGGCCAACTGGCCGGCCGGTCTCCTCGTGGCGAGCCTCGGCACCGACGGCGAGGATGGCCCCACCGACGCAGCCGGCGCACAAGCCGACGCGGCCGTGGCCCGGGCGCTCGGCGCCGACCGGCCGGCGCTCGAACGGGCCCTCGCCCGCTGCGACAGCTTGCCGATCCTCGAGCGCTCAGGCGGCCTCGTGCGCACCGGACCCACGGGCACCAACGTCGCCGACGTGCGGATCATTCTCGCCAGGCCGTGAGCTTCTCGCCCGGCGATGACCGCCTCACCCGAAGGGGACCGTCGCTCAGACGTCGCACAGGCTGACGGCCTGCTTGAGACCGGTCAGCGCGTCGCGCGTGGGGATGAACTCGTGCCCCACCCAACCCTTGTAGCCGAGCTGGACGATCTTCCGCATGATCGGCGGGAAGTTGATCTCCTGGTTGTCGTCGAGCTCGGCGCGGCCCGGGTTGCCGGCGGTGTGGATGTGGCCGATGACGTCCTTGCATTCCTCGAGGCGGCGGATCACGTCGCCGTTCATCACCTGGACGTGGTAGATGTCGAAGAGGAGCTTGACGCGCGGCGATCCGACACGGCGGCAGATGTTCGCCACGTAGTCGATGTCGTCCCCCTGGTAGCCGGGGTGGCCCTTCATCGGATGGCTGCCGTCGCGGGTATTGAGGTGCTCGAGGCAGATCGTCACCCCCTTCTTCTCCGCGTGGGAAGCGATGGCCTTGAGCCCCTTCACGCAGTTGTCGGCCCCCTCCTCGAGCGAGATCTCGCCGCTGTTGGGATCGTCCGCGTCGCGCCACTTGTAGCCGGTGAAGGCGATCACGGCCGGCATCCCGTGCTCGGCACAGGCGTCGATCGTCTTCGTCGTCCGCTCGATCACCTCAGCCTGGTAGGCCGGGTTATTGAAGCCGCGCATGAAGGGCGCCCCGGGCATGCCGTTGGCAGCCAGCGCGCAGGTGAGGCCGTGTTTCTTGAGCGTCGGGAACGCCTCGGGCTCGAGGATCTCGATCGACGTGCACCCGAGATCCTTGGCGACGTGGCACATCTTCTCCAGATCCCACTTGTCGCCGGCGACGTTGTAACACCAGTAGACGAGGGAGTGGTTGATGTTGCCCTTCATGAATGGCTCTCCGGAATGCGTGCAAATGGTGGGGATCGGGGAGATGGCAATCGGCGGCACACGCCGCCGCCGCGGACGCCCCCCGGCCACCGCGACGGAGGCTACACTACCACCTCTCCTGCCACTCCGGAAGCGTCCGCCATGCCCTCCAAAGCGTGTCCTTGGCCGGGCGGTCTTTTGCCGCTGGCCGCTCGGCTTTTCATCGCCGTGGCGATCTGCCTGTGTTCCCAGCCGGGCGCTGCCGAGCCGGCCGGCCAGCCCCCCTTCGAACTCTCTCGCGGCGACCGGGTCGTCCTCCTCGGCGATGCGATCATCGAGCGCGAGGGGGAGCGGGGCGCGATCGAGACGGCGCTCGTTGCCACGCATCCCGGTGCCAACCTCACCTTCCGCAATCTCGGCTGGAGCGGCGACACGGTGTGGGCCGAGTCGCGCGGCGTGTTCGACGCGCCGTCGGCAGGCTATGCCCGTCTCCTCGATCTCGTCCGCGGCCTCCAGCCGACGGTCGTGATCGTCGCCTACGGTCGCAACGAATCGTTCGCTGGCGCTGCCGGCCTCGCGCCGTTCCGGGAGCAGCTCGGCCGCCTCTGTCACGATCTCCGCAGGCCGCCACGGGAAGCAGCCGACGCCCCCCCGACGCGAATCGTGCTCGTCACCCCGCCCCCCTTCGAGGCCATCCCCCCGCTCTCCGCCGCCGCGGCCACCGCCCGCAACGCCGCGCTCTCCGACTATGCATCCGCGATCCGGGACGTGGCGCTCGAACAGGGTGCAGGAATCGTCGATCTGTTCGGCGCGGTGGAGGCCCAACTCCCCGCCGGGGCGCGGCTGACGGAGAACGGCGTCCACCTCTCCGACGCCGGATACGACGCCGCCGCAGCGGTCTTCGCCGCGGCCTGCGGAAAGCCACTCTCGGGCGACTTCGCCGGCCGCACTGCCGCGATCCGCACGGCGGTCAACGAGAAGAACCGGCTCTTCTTCCACCGTTGGCGCCCCGCCAACGAGACGTATCTCTTCCTCTTTCGTCGACACGAGCAGGGGAACAACGCCGTCGAGATCCCGCAGTTCGACCCGCTCGTCGAGGCGGCCGAGGCGACGGTGCGGACGCTGGCCCAGGAGTCTCCCTGACATGCCCCTCGCCTCGCCGCTGCGCGCCCTGCTGTCGGCCCTTCTCGTCGTCGCCACGGTCGCCCCCGTCGCCTCCGCTCAGCGCGCCCTCACCGACATCCCCGTCCCCGATCCGGCGGCGGAGCTCGAGGCGATGGAGGTCGCCGAGGGTTACGAGGTGAATCTGTTCGCCACCGACCCGGCGATCCGCAAGCCACTCCAGATCAACTTCGATCCGCGCGGACGGCTGTGGGTGTCGTCGTCGAGTGTCTATCCGCAACTCCGCCCCGGCGAAATCCCCGACGATACGGTGACGATCCTCGACGACACCGACGGCGACGGCGTCGCCGACGTTTCGCAGGTCTTCGCCTCCGGCCTCCACATGCCGACGGCCGTGCTTCCCGGCGACGGGGGCTGTTACGTTGCCAACGCCACCGAAATGCTCCACCTCGCCGACACCGACGGCGACGACCGGGCCGACCTCCGGCGCACGGTCCTCTCCGGTTTCGGCACCGAGGACACCCACCATCTCATCCATACGTTTCGCTGGGGCGTCGACTCGCGTCTCTATTTCAACCAGTCGATTTACATCCACAGCCATGTCGAGACGCCCTCTGGCGTGCGGCGCCTCAATGGCGGCGGGATGTGGCGATTCCACCCTTCGACCCTCGAACTCGATGTTTTCGCCCGCGGTTGGGTGAATCCATGGGGCCATGCGATCGACCCCTGGGGCCGGTCGCTCGTCACCGACGGCGCCGGCGGCGAAGGGATCAACCTCGGCTTCCCCGGCGCCGCCTACTTCACCGCCGTCGGCACGCCGCGGATCCTCCATGGGATGAATCCCGGGAGCCCGAAGCTCTGCGGCCTCGAGATCCTCTCCGGGGCCCATCTGCCCGACGACGCGCAAGGGACGCTCGTCACCCACGACTTCCGCGCCAACCGCGTCTGCCGCTACCGGCTCACCGAATCGGGCTCGGGATTCGAGAGCGAAAAGCTCCCCGATCTGATCCGCTCATCGCGCGTCGACTTCCGGCCGATCGACGTGAAGACAGGCCCCGACGGGGCGATCTACATCGCCGATTGGTACAACCCGATCATCCAGCACGGGGAAGTCGACTTCCGCGACGACCGCCGCGACCGCACGCACGGCCGGATCTGGCGCGTGACGGCGAAGGGGCGTGCGCTCGTGCCGCGCTTCGATGCCACAAAGCTCGCCAACGGCGAACTGATCGATTTGCTCACGGCCGACGGCTGGGCCCGCGACGCCGCCCGACGCGTCCTCGTCGAGCGGGGGATCGACGAGGTCGGCCCCGATCTCGACGACTGGTCGGCCGCGGCCCGCCGCGCCGTGCCCGGTTCCGCCGGCTACCACGCCGGCCTCGAACGGCGCTGTCTCGAGCTGCTCTGGCTCCGCCAAGGGCTCGACGACGGGTCGACTGCGGCGATCGACGGAGCGCTCCTGTCGCGGGTGCTCACCTCGCCCGACCCGCGCGCCCGGGCCGCCGCAGCCAGAGTCGTCGTCGACTGGGCCGATCGGCTCGGGAAACCGGGCGTTGGCCCCGACGGCAGCCTCGGGCCCATCGACCTCCTCGCCCCGACCGTCGACGACGAGAACGCGGCTGTGCGCCTCGAGGGGGTGCGGGCCTTGGCCGCCGTCGGCCGCCGGCTCGATCCCGGCTCGCCCGAAGCGCGCCGGGCGGCCGCCCTCGCTCTCCACGCCGTCGATCGCCCCCGCGACGACGCCCTCGATTACGCCGTCTGGCTTGCCGCCCGCGACCTCGAGCCAGCCTGGCTCCCCGCGCTCCTCGCGGGCAGCTTCGACGATGGCGGGAAGATCGGGCGCGTCCTGTTCGCGATCCGGGCCGCGGAGACGACCGCCGCCAGTGGCTGGATGATGGAGCAGTGGCAGCAGGCCGGGATTGACGGAGCCAAGCTCACCGGCGCCGACATCGACGCCCTCCTCCATGCCGTGGCGTTGCTCGGCACCGCCGAGCACCTGCGGCACGTGTTCGACGTCGCCCTCGCCGCCGACACCCCCCCGGCCAAGTCGGCATCCCTCCTCGGCCATCTCGCCGAGTCGCAGCGGAAGCGGAAGGTCGCGCCGGCCGGGGATCTCGCCGGCTTGACGCGTCTCCTCACGAGCCCCGACGCGGCTCTGGAAAGCGCCGCGGTCGACGCGGCCGGCGTCTGGCAGGTCGAGGCTGCCGCCGCGACGCTCGAGCGCATTGCCGCCGACGTCGACCGGCCGTTGGTCCGGCGCGAGGCCGCCTGTCGGGCCCTCGGCAACCTTCCTGGCCAGGCGGCCCACGACGCCCTCGCCGCGCTCGGCGCCGGGCCGACGACCCCGGAGCCGCTCGTCGCCGCGGCGCTCTCCTCGCTCGTGGGCCGATCGTTGGATGACGCCTCCACGATCACCGCCGCCTGGCTCGCAACCGGCCCCGGCGATGGCGCGATCCACGAGGTGATGCGGGCCTTCCTCGGGGCCCGCGGCGCCGCCGATCGCCTTGCCCAGGCCCTGGCCCCAACCACGCTCGCCCCATCCACCGCCCGCACGGCGCTCCAGGATGTGACCGCAGCGGGGCGGCCCGAGCCGGGCCTCACCGCCGTGCTCGAACGTGCCGCCGCATCGACCAGTGGCCGGACGATGACGGCCGAGGAGCGGGCGTGGATCCTCGCCCGCGTCGGCACCGGGGCCGACGCCGGCCGGGGGCGTGAGCTCTACCGCCGCGAGAATCTCCGCTGCCTCGCCTGCCACAGGATCGACCGGGAAGGGGGCCGCGTGGGGCCGAATCTGACCGCGATCGGATCGGCCGCGCAGCCCGATTACCTCCTCGAATCGCTCCTCGATCCGGCCAAGAACGTCAAGGAGGGCTACGGGTCGCTCGTCGTCGTCACCACCGATGGCCAGGTCACCAGCGGCATCCCGGTGTCGCGGTCCGACACCGAACTCGTCCTCCGTAACGCGCTCGACAAGGAAGTCCGTCTCCAGCTGGCCGACATCGACGAGGAAGCCCCCGGCACATCGCTGATGCCCGCTGGCCTCGTCGATGGCCTGTCGAAGGAGGAGATCGCCGATCTCGTCCGGTATCTCTCCTCGCTTGGCCGCTGACCGCGGCAGGAGGGCGACGGCCGCGGCGCGGTAGCATGGGGGGTCGCGCACCGCGGCCTCTTTCCGCTCTCCCGCCCTCACGAGCCCACGCCATGCCTTCCCTCAAGCGGATCCTCGTCACCGGCGGCGCCGGCTTCCTCGGCAGTCACCTCTGCGAGCGGCTGGTGGCCCAGGGGCACGACGTGATCTGCGTCGACAACTTCTTCACGAGCCAGAAGGGGAACGTCGCCCATCTCCTCGCGCAGCCGAACTTCGAGCTCCTCCGCCACGACATCGTCCAGCCGCTGTGGCTCGAGGTGGACGAGATCTACAACCTCGCCTGCCCGGCGGCGCCGGGGCATTACCAATTCAACCCGATCAAGACGATGAAAACGAGCGTGATCGGGGCGATCAACGTCCTCGGGATGGCGAAACGTTGCCGGGCGAAGGTCCTCCAGGCTTCGACGAGCGAAGTCTACGGCGATCCGGAAATCCATCCGCAGCCCGAGAGCTACCGCGGCGCAGTCAATCCGATCGGCCCCCGGGCCTGCTACGACGAAGGGAAGCGGGCCGCCGAGACGCTGTTCATGGATTACCACCGCGCCCATCGGCTCAACGTTCGGATCGTGCGAATCTTCAACACCTACGGCCCACGGATGAATCCCTACGACGGCCGGGTGGTGAGCAACTTCATCCGTCAGGCGATCGCCGGCGAACCGATCACGATCTTCGGCTCGGGCGACCAGACCCGCAGCTTCTGCTACCGCGACGACCTCATCGACGGGATGATGCGGATGATGGCCGCCTCGGACGACTTCGTCGGCCCGGTGAACATCGGCAATCCTGGCGAGTTCACGATCCGCGAGTTGGCCGAACTGACGGTGCAGCTCTGTGGATCGTCGTCGGAGATCGTCCACCGTCCCCTGCCGGTCGACGATCCCGAGCGCCGCCGCCCCGACATCACGCTCGCGCGCGCTCGGCTCGGCTGGGAGCCGACGATCCCCCTCCGCGAAGGTCTCGAGCGGACGATTGGGTGGTTCCGGACGGTGAACATCGCCGACTACCGTCCGCCGACGCCGAACTACTGAGCGGTCGACTCCCCCCGCCGCGCCACCCTCCGGGTGAAGATCGGGCTGAGGAGCATGGCAGCCACCGTCACCGCCCCGATCCCGGCGACGAGCCCCAGTTCGTCGAAGGCCCAGTCGAGCGTGTCGGCAAATCTCCCGAACAGCGGCTGGGTGATCTCGTCGGCTGCCGCAAAGAGAGCGAGCGGCACGAAGAGGGCCGCGGCCGATCGCCAGCCCCATCCGCCGCGGGAGGCGAAGGCCGCCGCCACCGCACCCCCGAGGAGGGTGTAGGCGATGGTGTGGAGCGTCTTGTCGCCCGGGGCATCGGGCCCGACGAGTTCCCCCGGCCGCGGATGGTGCGTCGCGTAGACGAGGACGCAGGCGTAGGCCGCCGCCAGGAGGTCGAAAACCCGCTGCCACGGCCCGGGAAGGGCATCGGGCGGGGGCGGAATTGGGCTTCGTCGAGCGTCGGTCATTCGCTACCTTCCCCCCCCTTCGCATCCGGCCGACACCCCACGGGCATCGGCACAGGCGGAGCATACCGGAGCCTCGAGGCCCCCATACCCCCACAGTTCGGTGACTCGTCGCCCAAGGGCGCCGGCCCGGACACCCAGGAGCCCATCCCCATGGAGCGCACGCAGTTGTCGGCGGTCGTCCTCGAGCTGCTCGAGAAGGAGACGGGGGAGACCTACCCCGCCGTCGAGGAATCGACCACGCTCCGCGAGGGCCTCAACCTCGACTCGCTCGACATGGCCGGCCTCGTTCTCCATATCGAGAGCCATTTCGGCATCCAGATCGAGAGCGAACTCCTCGACGGCATCCAGTCGGTCGGCGACCTGCTCAACGTCCTCGAGACGAAGATCGCCGCCAAGTCGGTCCGCAAGGCGGCCTGAGCCCCCGGCCAGCACGGTCACCGAGCACTCTCGATGCCCCACTTCTCCTGCCCCGTCGCGGTCCATGCGAACGTCACCTGCCGTGCGGCGGGAGTGGCGGCATTGCGCGAGGCGGCCGTGCCGGGAGTGCCGCCGCTGCCGCCACGATTCCTCCGCCACGCCGACGAGCACACGGTCGTCGGCATCCGCGCGGTGCAGGAAGCGATGGCTGCGTTCGGTCCCCGTCCGGGCAATCCCCAGGCCGGAGCGACCGATCGCTTCGCCATCGTCGCCGCGCCGTGCAGCGCCGGCCGGCCGGCGAGTGCCCGGACGCTCGTCAGTCTCCGTGACGGTGGGCCGGTGACGGTCTCGCCGCATGTTGTCCCGCAGTGCTCGCTCCACGCGGTGGCCAGCGCCGTGAGCGTCGGCCTGCGGATCCACGGGCCCAACGTCGGCGTCGGCGGTGGCCCCGAGGCGCTCTCCGAGGCGTTCATCACGGCGCTGTCGCTCCTCGACGAGCCGGGGGTTGAGGGATGCTGGCTCGTGCTCACCGCCTGGGACGACGAGCCGACGCTCGACGACCGTGGCGACCTCCCCGCCGAGGCGGTCTGCCGGGGGGTGGCACTGGCCCTCGATCGGGCTGCCGCCGGAAGACTCGAGCTTTCGCTCCGTACCGTGCCGAGCATCGCGGCGATCGACAACGCGTCGCCGACCTTCCGCACCGGCCAGCCTTCCCTCGCCGAACTGGCAGCGTTTCTCGACCGGGCCGCCCACGCTGGCGGAGGGGATCGGGACCGAGACGACGACGGTTGTGGCTGGTCGTTTCGCCTCGGCTGGGGAGCGATGGTGCATCTCGAGACCGCTGCAGCGCGGCTCGGTGCGCGGGAGCGGAGGAGGGACGCCGCATGAACCGCGCCCCCCTTTCCGCCGACCGAGCCGTCGTGATCACCGGGATCGGTGCCGTCACCCCCCTCGGCAACAATTTCGACTCCATCGCCGACGCGCTCCTCGCCGGGCGATCGGGCATCGTGGAGATCGACGGCGCCGGGTTCAGCCGGGAAGCCCGGCAATTCGCCGCGCCGGTCGCCGCGATCCCGACGGTGGCAGCCGACTCCAACGACTCGAACGACGCCTTCGACCGGCTCGGCCAGATCTGCCTCGCGGCCTCGAGCGCGGCCAAGGCCGACGCCGGGCTGGGTGACCTGCACGGCAGCGGCCCGGTCGCCGGGGCGCGGGTCGGCCTCGTCCTCGGCATCGGCGCCGAGCACCTCAAGAGCTGGGAGGCCGATTTCCTCGCCGGCGGACGGCAGGTCTTCGCTCCTGACAGGCCCACGAGCCTCGTCCACCGGATCGCCGCCCGGCTCGGGATCGAGGGGCCGGCGGTGACCGTCGCGGCAGCGTGTGCCTCGAGCGGCTACGCGCTGGCTCTCGCCCGCCGCTGGATCGCCGCCGGTCTCGTCGATGTCTGCCTAGCCGGCGGCTGCGACATCCTCAGCCCGACCGGCTTCGCCGCCTTCTACAACCTCCGTGCCCTGTCGCGACGCAGCGACGATCCCGTCCGCGCCTCGCGCCCCTTCGACCGCGACCGCGACGGCTTCGTCATGGGGGAGGGGGGCGCGGTGCTCGTCCTCGAATCGCGCCGCCACGCCGACGCCCGCGGCGCGCGGGTCCGGGGGGAACTGGCCGGGGTGGGGATGAGCGGGGATGCGGCGCACATGGTGATCCCCAGCGACGATCCGACCGAGGCCGCTCGGGCCATTCATCTGGCGCTGCAAAGCGCTGGCGTGCAGCCTGCCGACCTCGACTACGTCAACGCCCACGCCGCCGGCACTCCCGTCGGCGACGTTGCCGAGGCGGCGGCGATCCGTCTGGCGCTCGGCGCCGCCACCGACCATGTCCCGGCGAGCTCGACCAAGAGCATGTCGGGCCACCTCGTCAGCGGTGCGGCCGCCTTCGAGGCGATCGCCTGCCTGGCCGCGATCGATCGCCAGGCGATCCCCCCGACGCTCAACCTCGATTCCCCCGACGAGCGCTGCCGGCTCGACCATGTCCCCCTTGTCGCCCGGCCGCATCCCGTCACCGTCACCGCCAGCAATTCCTTCGGCTTCGGTGGGGCGAACCTCTGCCTCGTCATCCGCCGCGCCGCCTGATCCCTCACCATTTCCCTGCCATTTCCCCGGAGACTCCCACGATGACCACCTGCTCCTCGCAGTGCGCCTGCCGCCGCCCCGCCGATCCCTCCAGCCCGCCGCTCCCCGCCGCCGAGATCGACTCGCTCCTCGAGCGGCTCGTGGCCGAGTGGCATGTCGTCGATCCGGGACACACCGCCACCGAGCTCGAAGGGCGGATCTGCGATCTCCACAAGTTCAACTTCCAGCTCTGGCACGAAGAGGACATCGCCCGCTCCCCCGAGGTGACCGACGCGCGGATCGCCGAGGTGAAGCGGAACATCGATCGCTTCAACCAGGCGCGGAACGACGCCATCGAGAAGGTCGACGACTGGCTCGTCACGGAGCTCGCCGCCCGCGGCATCCAGGCCTCTGCCGGCACCCCCGCGGCCACCGAGACACCCGGCTCGGCGATCGACCGGCTCTCGATCCTCGAGCTCCGCCGGTTTCACATGCGTGAGCAGCTCGACCGTGCCGATGCCACCCAGGAGCACCGCGAGAAGGCGGCGGCCCGGATGGCGGTGCTCGACGCCCAGCGCGGCCACCTCATCGACGCGATCGACCGTCTCCTCACGGAGATCTTCCAGGGCCAGCGGCCGCTGCGTGTGTTCCGGATGATGAAGATGTACAACGATCCGACGATGAACCCGTATCTCTACAAGGCCCAGAGCCGGTCGGCCGCCTGATCGGCTCCGGCTCCGCCGGGGGAGTTTCGTCTCCATGTTCGAACACCGCCGCGAGTCGCTCCTTCCCCGGCAGGCGTTCGCCCGGCGGGTGGCGTGGCATCTCTCCATCGCCAGCGCCGTGGTGGCGCTGGCGTTGGGGTTCGGCGTGGTCGGCTACCACTGGCTCGGTGGTCTGCCGTGGATCGACGCGCTTCTCAACGCGTCGATGATCCTCGGCGGCATGGGGCCTGTCGACCCGATCTCCTCGCCGGCGGGGAAGTTGTTTGCGTCGTTCTACGCCCTGTTTTCCGGGCTCGTCTTCATCGGCGTGGCGTCGCTCGCGATCGCGCCGTTCGTCCATCGGATCATGCACAGCCTCCACATCGAGGAGGAGTGATCCGGCCACGCCGGTTGTGCGTCGCCAAGGGAACAGGTGAAATGATCCGGAACCCCACCCTTCCGGAGCACCCCCGATGGCCCTGAAGAAAACGACCTCAGCCCGAACGTCGACGGGCAAGACCGCGAAGCCGAAGGCACCCGGCACCAAGGCCAAGGCCCCCGGATCGCTCGCGGCCAAGAAGGCCGCGCCGCGAGCGAAAGGCAGCGTGAAGAAGCCCGCTGCGGCCAAGCCGGCACGCCGCACCGTCGCCGGTCGGCCTGAGGCAAACTCGGTGGGGATGAAGCTCGTGCCGATCCCCGCCGGCAGCTTCACGATGGGAAGCCCACTTACGGAGAAGGGACGCGGCACGGACGAAGCGCAGCAACGCGTCACGATCCCGCATCCGTTCCTCATCAGCCGCACGGTCGTCACGAAGGCCCAGTGGAAGGGGGTGATGAAGACCGAGCCGTGGAAGGGGCAGCGTTGTGTCGTCGAGGGGGACGACGCCCCGGCGGTCTACGTCGATTGGCACGACGCGGTCGCCTTCTGCCGCAAGCTCACCGTCCAGGAGCGGGCCGGCGGGTGGCTCGAGAAGGGGGAGCACTACCGGCTGCCGACGGAGGCGGAGTGGGAGTATGCCTGCCGCGCCGGCACCAAGACCGCGTGGTCGTTCGGCGCCGATCCGCGGAAGCTCGACGACCACGCCTGGCACTACGGCAACACGAGCGACCGCAAGGAGGCCTACGCCCATCGGGTCGGCCGCAAGAAACCCAATCCCTGGGGCCTGTGCGACATGCACGGCAACGTCTACGAGTGGTGTTCCGACTGGTACAAGTCGGCGCTCGCCGGCGGTGAGAATCCGCAGGGGCCGTCAACCGGCACGATGAAGGTCCTCCGTGGCGGTGGCTGGGGCTACGACCCGGCCCGCTGCCGCTCGGCCGATCGCAACAAGAACGATGCCTCCTTCACCGACTTCTCCGGTGGCTTCCGCGTCGTCCTCGCCGGCGAGTGATCGGCGGCTGGCGCGCGGCCGCTCTCGGCCGCGCACCAGCGCCTCGCGATGATCACTCCGGATTCGGGATGGCTCACCAGCCCCAGCCGAAGCCGCGCCGCCAGTTGCGCCGGGCCACCCGGTTGCCGACGCGGATCGCATGGGCGCTGGGACCGACGTAGACCGGCGCCGGCCGATAGACAGGCGCATAGACCGGTGCCCCGTAGAAGGCCGAGCCGTAGTACGGCGCGCGGTAGGCGGGATAGCCCCAGCCGACCGAGCTGAAGCTCGAGACATACCGCGGCCCGAAGCCATACACGCCCGGACCGTAGCCTGGGCCAAAGCCTGGGCCAAAGCCGCCGATGGCGACCGGCCCGCCCCAACCCCAGCCGCCGACCCACAAGCCCTGGGCGTTGGCCGCTTGCGGAACGCAGGCGATCGCCCCGCACACCACCGCCGCCATCAACCCACGACGAATGCTGTTCACGATAGTTCCAATCTCCAGAGGAATCCGAGCCCGCCCTGGGGCCCGATGAATTTCAACCTACCGCTTTCCTCCGAAGATCGCGCGTCTACGGACGGGGCCAGACCCAGACCAGGGCCCGAGCCGGCCCCGAGCACGGTCCAACGCCCGCTACACTGGAGTGCCAGCATCCCCGTGCCAGCATCCCACTTTCTCGTCGCCGGCCCCCCCTATGCCGCTCATCGAGGTCACCGCGGTCGCGAAGCACTACGACCTCGGCACGGTCCGCGTCGAGGCCCTCAAGGGGGTGTCGCTGGCGATCGAGCGCGGGGAGTATGTCGCCCTCGTCGGCCCGTCGGGGTCGGGCAAGTCGACGCTCATGAACACGCTCGGCTGCCTCGATCGGCCCACGTCCGGAAGCTACCGGCTCGACGGCCGGGAGGTGGTGACGCTCTCGAAGGACGAGCGCGCCGCGGTCCGCAACCGCCACCTCGGCTTCGTGTTCCAAAACTTCAACCTCCTGGCGCGGACGTCGGCGCTGGAAAATGTCGAGCTGCCGATGATCTATGCCCGGGGGATCCCGGCCCGCGAGCGGCGCAAACGGGCCCGCGAGGCGCTCGAGAGCGTCGGCCTCGCCGACCGGCTCGACCACCATCCCGCCCAGCTCTCCGGCGGTCAGCAGCAGCGTGTGGCGATCGCCCGGGCGCTCGTCAACGGTCCGTCGATCCTCATGGGGGATGAGCCGACCGGCAACCTCGACAGCCGCACCGGTCAGGACGTGATCGCGCTGTTCCGTCGGCTCAACCGGGAGCAGGGGCTGACGGTGATCATCGTCACCCACGATCCAGAAGTCGCCGCGAGCGCCGATCGCGTCGTCACGCTCCGCGACGGCCTGATCCTCTCCGACGTCCGGGCCACGGGTCCCGTCGAGCCGGCTCACTCCTAGCGACGCTTTTCTCAGAGCGACGCGTTTCTCGCAGCGACGCTTTACTCATAGCGGAGCGCCTCGATCGGATCGAGCCGGGCAGCGCGCCGGGCCGGATACCATCCGAAGAAGACTCCGACGATCGCCGCAAACAGGATCGCGAGCACGCCGGCCGGCACCGAGATCACGATCGGCCAGTCGGTGCCGCTGGAGTAGGCGTTGATCGCCATCGTCAGGCCGGCCGCCCCAGCCACGCCGAGCGCGAAGCCGACGAGGCCGCCGAGCGCCGAGAGGAGCACCGCCTCGAGGAGGAACTGCCGGAGGATGTCGCCACCGGTCGCCCCCAGCGCCATCCGCAGGCCGATCTCCTTGGTGCGCTCGGTGACGCTCACGAGCATGATGTTCATGATCCCGACACCGCCGACGAGGAGCGAGATGCCGGCGATCGAGGCGAGCATCGCCGTCATCACGCCGGTGACGACGCCGAGGGCCTTGGCGATCTCGGTGGTGTTTTGCACCTGGAAATCGTTCGGCTGCCCCGGCGCGATCCGGTGGCGGTCGGCGAGGAGGTGGCGGATCTCCCGCTCCGTGCCACGCATCCCGTCGACACTCCGGGCGGAGACGAGGATCGCGTGCACACCCTTGAAGCCGTTCCCCACCAGCCGCTTGCGGGCCGTCGAATAGGGCATGAGGAGGATGTCGTCCTGATCGTCGCCGACGATGTTCGCCCCCTTCTTCTCGAGCACCCCGATGACCCGGAAGGGGATGTTGCGGATGCGAACGATCTGCTGAAGGGGGTCGGCCGTTTGGAACAGCCGCGACGCGACCGTGGTGCCGAGGACGCAAACCTTCTCCGCCCCTGCCACGTCGCGCTCGCTAAAAAAACCACCGCGGCGAACCTGCCAGCTTCGCACCGTCGGGTAGTCGACCCCGACCCCGAACATCTGCTTCGGGCTCCAGTTGGTACCGGCGTGGATCGCCTGGCCGGCAGCGGCCACCAGCGGTGTGACGGCAAGCACGCTTTGGCACTCGTTGGCGATCGCATCGACATCCCCTTGGGAGAGGGTCTGGAGCGGCCCCTGGCGCACTCCCCCCCGTTCGCCGGTGCCCGGGATGACGACGATGACGTTCGTGCCGATCGCCGAGAACTGCCCGCGGATCATCTCGGCGGCGCTCTGGCCGACGGAGACGAGCGTCGTCACCGCGGCGATGCCGATCACCACCCCGAGGACGGTGAGGAGGGCGCGGAGCCGGTTCTTCTGGAGCGACCGAAAGGCGAGTTGCAGCGTGACCATGGTCGCCCCCTTTTCCACGATCCCCGTTCAGTCGTCCTTGGGCGCGACCCCGACGACGAGCCTCTGCCCCGGCTCGACATCACCGGAGACGATCTCGGTCGCGCGGTGGTCGCCAATCCCCGCCGTGACCGGGATGCCGCGGAGGAGCCCGTCGGCCTCGACCACCCACACGTGGCGCCGCTTCCGTTCTCCCTCCGCCTCGGCCCGCGCCGTCGCCGACGGGGCCTCACCGCGAGCCTGATCGTCGGCCTCCATCGCCGTGCCATCGAGGATCGCCCGGTCGGCCTCACGGACATGGTCGCGGATGGGATAGAAGCGGAGGGCGGCGTTGGGCACCTTGATCACGCCGTCGCGCCGGTCAACCTGAAACGAGATCTCGGCTGTCATTCCGGGGAGGAGCTTGAGCTCGGGATTGGGCGTGGAGAGGACGACCGGATAGGTGACGACGTTCTGGGTTGTCGTCGAGGCGAGGCGGATCTGGGCGATCTTTCCCTCGAACACCTCCCCCGGATACGCATCGACGGCAAACTGCACCGACTTCCCCGATTCCTGCGCGAGCCGGATCTGGCCGATATCGGCCTCGTCGACGGACGCGAAGATCCGCATCTCACGGCGCATGTCGGGGGCGATGACAAACAGCTCCGGCGTCTGAAACTGCGCGGCGAGCGTCTGGCCAAGCTCCACCTTGCGATCGATGACGATCCCGGAGACCGGCGCGAGGATTTTCGTGTAATCGAGGTTGGCCTGCGACATGTCGAGATTGGCTTCGGCCTGCTCGATCGCCGCCTCGGCCATGACGACCTCGGCTTCCATCCCCACGCGGGTGAAGTGGGCCTGGTCGAGATCGCTCTCGGAGATCGACGCGACGTTGCGTTCAGCGAGGGCGTTGGAGCGATCCTCCTCGCGCCGCGCCTGCTGGAGGCGGGCCGCGCCGCGCTCGAGCTCGGCCCGGCGGGCGGCGAGGGCGGCCTTGTCACGGGCGACGATGGCCCGATAGGTGCGGGGATCGATCTCGGCGAGGAGTTCCCCCTCCTTCACTTCGCCGTTGAAATCGGCGTGGATCCCGACGATCGGCCCGGAAACGAAGGCCCCGACATGGACCGACTGCACCGGTTGAAGAGTGCCGGTGGAGTTGATGACCTCGATGACGTCGCCCCGTTCAGCGACGAGCGTATCGAACTTCGGCCGGGTGCGGGCGGCCCACCAGGCGCGGGCCGGGCCCTGACCGGCGGCGACGGCTCCGCCGACGATCGCGAGGGCGAGGAAGAGTTTGAGGAATCCGCGCATGGCGACCATTCCGGTGGAGGAAAACCCATCATACTCCTCGCAGGCTCTTCCGCTCGACAGCCGTCAAATCCTGCCTCTCCCCCCGCGGCGCACTCCCGATGCCACGCTGCCCGGCGCCATCTCGATCGCCCCCCACCGCGCTCCTCGTCGGCCATTCGCGGCAGCAGATGCGTTCCGTGGCCCGCCTCCTGTCGCGGGCAGGCTTCCTTTGCGATGCCATCTCGAGCGACCGGCGACTGGCCCGTGCGGGGGTGATGCAGCGTGTGTTTCCCTTCGAGCCGGCCCCGCGCTGGATCGAGGCGGCGCTTGAGTGGCAGTCGCGGACGGGCGGCCTGGTCGTTCCCTGCGACGACGATCTCGTCCGTCAGGTGCGCGACGCCGCGATCGATGATGCCACGAAGTGCCGGCTCCTGCCGATCACGGGTCCAGAGCATCTCGGTCATGTCGGATCGAAGGTGGGGCTCGCGCGGGCGCTTGCGAAGGCCGGCGTAGCCGCGCCGCGGTTCGCCGTCGTTGAGGCAACAGCCGCCCTCGTCCCCGCCTGCGACGAGCTCGGCTATCCGCTCGTGGTCAAGGTGGACGAGTCGGGCGGGGGGCAGGGCGTGTTCCCCTGCGGCTCGCGGGCGGAGGCGGAAACGCTTGCGGCGCAGTCCCTCCGGCTCCCGCTGCTCGTCCAGGAATTGATCGACGGCGACTTGTTCGATCTCTCCGGTTTCTTCCGCGGCGGACGTCCGGTCCATTTCGTCCACAACGAATACCTGAAGACGGTCGGCAGCCGGTTCGGCGTCTCGATCCTGCGCCGCTATACACGACTCTCGGCAGTCGTCCGGGAGGTCTTCGAGGATCTCGGCCACTTCGGGGAGGCCCTCGGCCTCGACGGCTTCGTCAACGTCAGCGCGCTGCGTCAGCGCGGCGGTGGCCGGCTGCTGTTCATCGAGGCCGATCTCCGCCCGAACGTCTGGGTGGAGGCGTCGCGGCTTTTCGGCGACGATCCGGCCCCGGCGATCCGCACGGCGATCGAGGAGGGACGCGTGCTCGCGTGGCCACCGCCGCGAGAACGGGGCCCGCCGACGATCGATCTTGCCTATCCGTTCCGGATGGGTGCCTTTGAGCTACTCACCAATCGCCATGGCGTCTGGCAAACCCTCGGCGAGCATGACCCGGTCGATGTGATCAGGTATCTCGGCGGGCCGGCGTGGCGCTCGTTCCAGCGGCTGGGACGGCGTTTCCGCCGGGGCTGACAGCGACCGCCGGGGCGTGCGATACTTTTTCGTCGTGGGCAGTTTGACAGTTCTCAACGTCCCCCGCTCGCTGTCGCGATGTCTTCCTTCGCTTCCAGCCGCCGCGCCTCCTCCTGCCCTCGGCCGTCGCGCCGCGGCCTCCTCACGGCTGGCCTGGCCGGTCTCGGGGGCGTGGGGCTTGCCGATCTCCTCCGGGCCGATGCCACCCCCGCCGCCGCGCATCGGGCGGTGATCCATGTCCACCTCGACGGCGGGCCGCCGCAGATGGACACGATCGACATGAAGCCCGATGGGCCGGCGGAGGTGCGGGGGGAGTTTTCGGCGATCGCCACGGCGGTGCCAGGGATTCATGTCTGCGAATTGCTCCCTGGGCTCGCCAGGCTTGCCGACCGGTTTGCCTTCCTCCGCGCGGTGGTCGGCTCGGCCGGTCAGCACGATGCCTACCAGTGTCAGTCGGGCTATGACCCGGAGCATCTGAAATCGCAGGGGGGCTGGCCGGCGATCGGCTCGGTGCTTTCGAAGCTCCATGGTCGGCCCGGTGACACGGCGCCGCCGTTCGTCGATTGTCAGCAGGGGCGCGGGATGGTGCGCAACAGTGCCCGTCCCGGCTTCCTCGGGGCCGCGCACGGTCCGTTCCGCCCCGACATCGGCGGTCTCTTCGCCCGGCCGCTCGAGCCGGGGATGGTGGGGGAGCTTGCTGCCCGTGGCGGCGACTTCGCCACGTCGCTGTCGCTCTCTCCGTCGCTCACCGTCGACCGGCTCGGCAGTCGCCGGCAGCTGCTCGCATCGCTCGATGGCTGGAAGCAGCGCCTGGAGTCGACGGATTCACTTCAGGCGGGGGATCGCTTTCATGATCAGGCGATCGGGATTCTCACCTCGGGGCGGGTGGCGGCGGCGCTCGACTTGGCGTCGGAGTCGCCTGCCGTGCTTGCCCGGTATCGGATGACGACACCGGAACTTCCTCCCTTCGAGACCGCTGACGGGCCGCGGGCGGTGCTCAAGTTTCTCCTTGCCCGGAGGATGGTGGAGGCAGGGGTGCGGTGCGTGAGCATCTCCCTGAGCGACTTCGACACCCATGCCGGCAACTATCCCCGTCTCCGGCAGGTGCTGCCGATTCTCGACGCTGGGCTCTCGGGGCTGGTCCTCGATCTCGAGGAGCGGGGGATGCTCGACGACGTGATCGTGGTGGTGTGGGGGGAGTTTGGTCGGACGCCGAAGATCAACAAAGACGGCGGTCGGGATCACTGGCCGGCGGTCTCGCCGGCGCTCCTTGTGGGGGGCGGGATCCGTGGGGGGCGTGTGCTTGGCGAGACCGATCGGTGGGGTGGAGCGCCGCTCGGTGGGGCGGTGACGTTCAAGGACGTGACGGCGACGATCTGGCATTGCCTGGGGATCGATCCGCAGGCGACGACGCTGACCGACGTGACGGGTCGGCCGCATCCGCTGGTCGACCGCGGTCGGATCCTGTCGGAGCTGCTCTGACGAAAAGCTCGTCCTGGCTCCCGCAGCCAGCAGACAGCCAGCAGAACGCAGCCCGCCCCCGCCGTCGGCAGCCGGCATCGGGCATCCGTTCATCCGGTCATCCGACCCGGGGATTTCGAGCCGGTCGGGGCATCGGCACCACTTCTTGTTGGCAGGGGTGGGGGGCCGTACGATGACCGGAGCCGGGGCGTGGCGGCCAAGCCGCGCCTGGCGTTTTGCTCCCGTAGCTCAGTTGGATAGAGCGGAGCTTTCCTAAAGCTCAGGTCGCAGGTTCGATCCCTGCCGGGGGTACTGTTCGTTTCGCTGTTTCCGGGGAGTGAAGGCGTTTTTCGCGGGAATGGTGAAGGCCTGCCTCCGCGATTTCCTTCGGCCTCGCCTCCGGAGGGAAGTCGAATCGGAAGCATGGGGAACGCGGTGCTGTGC
>CANGGT010000023.1 GCA_947453375.1 Planctomycetaceae bacterium | reverse complement strand
GCCCGCAGCGTCGGCCGCTGAACTGCCTGCCGCGGCGACGAACGCCGCGGAGGCGTTTCCCTTCGAGGCCCTCGATGGGAGCGCGATCGAGTTCGATACGTCAGCCCGCTGCCATGTGATTGCCTTTCTCGGCGCCGGTTGCCCGGTGGTAAAACCCGCCATGCCTGCGCCCGGGGGGAACCCCCGGGCTCGACTCCCACTTGGTTTGGCTCGTGCCGCTGGGAGGAACTCGCCCCGCCGATCAGCCGGCCTGAACGAGAGCCCGGCCGCGGCGCCGCAGCCGGCGCTCGAGGAGGGCAAGCACTCCGCCGACGAGCGACACGACGCTCCCCGCCGAGGCCGGGTCGATCTCCGGCACCGCCGTGCCGGTCACCGACAGGCTCATCGTCGTCCCCGTCCACAGCTCCGTGAGCGTCAGCAGGCCGTAGGCCCACTGCCCGCCACCGAGCGCAGAGAGGGCCGAGCCGTTGACCAGCAGCGAGCTGAAGCCCCCCGTGTAGGAAGCGAAACTGAACAGCTCGAACGTCTCGCCCGGGGCGATCCCACCGGAAAGCTGCGTGTCGTCGAGGGCCAGGGCACCGGCAAAGTCAGCGGTGCCGGTAACGCCGAGGTGGCCGTAGCTCCCCGGCGTCAGCCCCAGCAGCTCGATCAGCGCCGTGCCCGAGGACGACTGCTGGAAGTTGCCGGTCACCGTCTGATTGGCGAGCAGGTCGAGCGTCGCGCTATTGAGAAACAGCCCGGCGCCACCATTGACCGACACGTCAGCCTTGAGTTGGAGCGTGCCGTCGGTAAACGTCAGGTTGCCGTTGACGACGTTGAGCGTGCCGCCGTCGAACACTCCCAAGCCGCTCCCCCCCCCGACGGAGACATTCTGGTTTTCGATCAGGAAGCCCTGATTGATCGTGCCCGAGTTGATGATGCCACCAGCGAGCAGGGCGCCTGTGCCGGTGCTCGAGATCGCCGGTCCACTGGTGCCGGAGGCGTCGCCGAGAATGCCGGACGGGCCGACAACAACCGCCGGGCCGCTCCCCGAGCCGCTATAGGCGATCGTCCCGGTGTTCACCAGCGACAACAGCTTGCCGTTTTGGACCCGCACGCCCGACGTCGCCCCGCGGATCACACCGGCATTGGAGAAGGACTCAGCGGCGTAGTCATTGCCATAGGTCCCGACAAGAACCCCATCCCCCCCCGACGATTCGATCAGCGCCCCGGCATGGTTGGTGAGAACGCCGATGTCGTTAAAACTGGTGTCGAACTGAACACCGGCGGTGGTGTTGCCGGTGATCGTCCCGTAGTTATCAATCGAATCGGTCGTGGAGTCCGCGTAGAAGCCGACGTCGTCTCCGTGGATCAGACCACTGGCGGAGTTCGTGAAGGTTGTCAGCGTGCCGTCTTGATAGACGCCCCACGACCCCGTGATCGTCCCGCTGTTGGTGATTGTGCCAGTCGGTCCGAAATTGCCGAGCCCGGTTCCCGAGGGTGCGCTTATCTGGCCGTTGTTGACGACCGACGTGATCGCTCCCGACAGCGTGAGTCCACCATAATACCCGTCGATCCGACCGGTGGCGGCGTTGGTCAACGTGTCGACGGTGCCTTGGACGTTCAGAGCCGAGTTCGTCCCCGTGATCAGGCCGCTGTTGGTGATCGTCCCGGTCGTCATGTTGAGCAGGTTGCCGTAGGCACTTCCCTGGATCGTGCCGGAATTCATGAGCGTGTTCAGCGGGCCGTAATAGGTGTAGAGCCCGTAGCTCCCGCCGTCGATCAATCCGGCATTGTCAATGAGCCCGACGTTGCCGACCGTGGCCAAGCCACCGGCATTGCCGCCATGGATCACGGCGCCTGCGCTGTTGGTCACCGTTCCGGTCGTGGAGAGCGACGCTCCCCAATCCGCACCGCTGATCGTGCCGGAGTTGGTGAGCGTGCCGAGCGCCGTGGCGGCCTCCATGACCATGCCGTAGCTCCCGCTCTCGATCGACCCGGTGTTGACGACATCGGTCACCGTACCGTTGTTGAGGTACAAGCCCCGACCGCCGGCGGAGATCGAGCCGGCGTTGGTGATCAGCCCGACGTTTCCGATCGTGGCCAGGCCGTCGCTGCTCGTGCCGCTGATCAGCGCGCCTGCGTTGTTGGTCACCGTCCCGGTCGTGGAGAGCACGGCACCGGAGACGCCGCCGCTGACCGTGCCGGAGTTGGTGAACGTGCCGAGGGTCGCAGCGGGATCCATCACCACACCGAATCCGTTGGCGTCGATCGAGCCGGTATTGGCCAGCTCGGTCACCGCACCGGTGGTGATCCACACCCCTCGGTATCCCCCCGAGATCGAGCCGGCGTTGTCGATCAGCCCGACGTTCCCGACCGTGGCCAAGCCGCCTTCGACGTCACCATGGAAGACCCCGCCGGCGCTGTTGGTCACCGTGCCGGTCGTAGCGACCAGAACGCCCCAATTCGCCCCCGTGAACGTGCCGGAATTGGTGAGCGTGCCGATCGCCGTTCCGCCCACCATCTCCAACCCATTGTTTCCGCCCCGGATCAGGCCGGCATTGCCGAGGAGGCCGAGCGTCCCTTCGACGATAACCACGCCGTCTCCGGCGGTGCCGCTGATCGTGGCTCCGGCGAGATTGCTCATCGTGCCGGTCGTGGCGAGCACCATCCCATGCCCCGCGCCGCGGATCGAACCGGAATTGGTGAGCGTGCCGAGCGTCGTGCCGCCAAGCATCTCGAAACCGTGGCTACCAGCGGCATCGATTGTCCCCGAGTTGGTGACGTCGCCCACCGTGCCGGCGGCGATCAACACGCCGCGGTCTCCGCCCTGGATGGCGCCGGCATTGTCGAGAAGGCTGAGTGTGCCACCGACGAGGACCACGCCGTGGCCGGCAGTGGCGCTGAACGTGGCCCCAGCGGCGTTGCTCACCGTGCCGGTGGTGTAAAGAATCGCACCATGCGATCCGCCGGCAACCGTGCCGGAGTTGGTGAGGGTGCCGAGCCTCGTGCCGGCAGCCATTTCGAACCCGGCGTATCCGCCCGCGAGCGCGCCAGCATTGTCGACGAGGCCGACGGGCCCGATGGCAAGCAGGCCGTCCCCGCCCGTGCCACTCATCACAGCGCCGAGGCTGTTGGTCACCGTGCCGGTCGTGGCGACCACGACGCCGTGTTGGCCGCCATTGACCGTGCCGGAGTTGGTGAGCGTGCCGAGCGTCGTGGCAACGTCCATCACGACGCCGGCGCCGGCACTGTCGATCGAGCCCGTATTGGCCAGATCGATCACCGAGCCAGCGGCGATGTTTACGCCACGAGTTCCGCCGGAGATCGAGCCGGCGTTGTCGATGAGCCTGACGTTTCCGATCGTGGACAAGCCGTCCCCGGCGGTGCCACTCATCACGGCACCGAGGTTGTTTGTCACCGTACCGGTCGTGGCGAGCGCGGCGCCGGAAATGCCACCGCTGATCGTGCCGGAGTTGGTGAGCGTGCCGAGCGTCGTGGCGGCGTCCATCACGACGCCGTAGCCAGCGCCATCGATCGACCCGGAATTGACGATGTCCCCCGCCGTGCCGCCAGAGATCAACACGCCGCGGTTTCCGCTCGTGATCGAGCCGGCGTTGTCGAGCAGCGTGAGGCCCGCGGAACTGTTGATCCCGGCACCGTTGGTCCCCACGATCGATCCACCGGCGAGGTTGTTCACCGTCCCGGTCGTGGTCTGCAAGATGAGCCCCCAATCGGCACCGCTGACCGTGCCGGAATTGGTGAGCGTGCCGATCGTCCCTCCGGTGTCGGTTCCGATGCCATATCCGCCGCTCGTGATCACGCCGGCGTTGGAGATCTGGTCGACCGAGCCGCCGCCCTGGAGGAAGCCGAGGTTGCCGCCGTTGACCAGGCCAGTGGAGGTGTTGGTGAACGTGCCGAGCGTGCCGCTGCTGATGAAGCCGTTGTAGCCATCGATCGTCCCGGAGTTGGTGAGGGTCAGCACCGAGGTGGCCGCTTCGAGCGTCACACCCGGCTGACCCGAGATCAGGCCGCTGTTGGTGAAGGAGCCGATCGATCCCCCGGTCCCGAGGCGGAGGCCATTGCCGCCGCTCGTCGACGCCGTGCCGCTGTTGGTGAACGTGCCAATCGCCGTATTGACCAGGATGAAGGCGTTGTAGCCCGTGACGCTGCCGGCGTTCTGCAGGGTGGTGATCGCGCCCCCGTCGGTGACGAACCCATAGTCGCCGCCGACGATCGAACCGCCGCTCTGGTTATTGAACGTGCCGATCGTGCCGGAGTTGGCCACGCCCTTGACGCCGGTGATCGTGCCGGAATTGGTGATCGTGCCGAACGAGCCGGTGGCCTCATTCAGGATGCCAACGCTGTAGGCAGTGATCGTGCCGGCGTTGGTGAGCGCGGTCGTGGTGTTTGTGCCGGTGGAGATCACCCCCACGCCGGAACTGATGCCATCGATCGTGCCGGAGGTGGTCACGGTGATGCTGTTGCCATTGCCGTAGATCGGCCCGAGGACGGTCGAGGAGATCGTCTGCTGGGCCGAAGCGAGGCCCGAGAGCAGCACGAGAGCCAGTCCCCAGACGACGCCCACCTGGCGACCACAGCTCAAAAGCGCGGCGACTCCAACACGCATCGAATGCTCCCTGTTCGTTGGCACGCGGCAGGGGTCGGTGGCGGGGTGCCAACCGAACCGAAGGGCCGCGCGGAGGGGCAACCTAGCCCAGTCTGGGGCCTTGCGCATAGATGACCGCGCCGTGCTGACGGCACAAAAATCTCCCTAGCCGTCCTCTCGCAGAATTCTTACATCGCGCGGTTTTCAGAAAATTCCTCGAGCACCGAAGGCCCGACTGGAACAGGACTTAACGCAGGTGCCGAAGGCGGAAGTTGCTGTTCCTGATGATCCACGGCCCAGACGTCTATGCTCAGTCGGCCGGGCACGACGCCACACACCAGCCCATCAACGCTCGCTCACCCAATGCTCTCCGGATCGATCTACCGCTCATTCTTCCACGGCATCAGATCCGTCGAGCGGCTCGTGCCGCCTCCTTTGCTCTCGCGGTTGCTCTGGCCGTTGATCGCCGTGTTCGCTTTTGCCCGCTGCTACGGCGAGGCCGGCCGGAGAGCGCAACGCGGCTTTGCCGAGGCCTGCGGCAGACCGCTCGGCCTGACAGAGCTATGGCGGAGCTTCATCGATGAGACATACGTGAGACTCGCCACGCTCTGGCCGGAACGCTTCGTGACACGAGCCTGGCGGCGTCGATTCGTCGTGACGGGCTTGGAGCGTGTGCTGGACTGCCACGCCACCCGGAGGCCGGTGGTGTTGGCGGTGATTCATGCTCACCACGCCAACTTGATTCAAATGTTTTTGCGGGCGCACGGCGTGCCCGTCGCCTCGCTCACGTACGCTCCGCAGAGCAGCGAAAAGCGACGTTTGATCCACCGTGCCGTGGACCGTCGCTCACCACTGGCCGGCGTTCCGCATTCGTTCCCCCGTGCGGAGCTCCGGTCGGCGTATGCCTTCCTGCGAGACGGCAACTGCCTCCTCGTGGCCTGCGACGTGCCAACCAACGACGCCGTCACGATGCCCTGGGCCCTCGGCACGATTCGCATCAACGTCGGTCCCTATCGACTGGCCGCGTTGGCGGAAGCAAGCGTCATCCCCGCCGTCTGCTGGCAGGAGAAACCCTGGCGATTCCATCTGTCGTTCGGCGAACCCGCAAACGCCCCGGCCCGCTCCTCCGACATCCTCGCCTTTGAGCCGCTCGCCAGGCATTGCCTCACGATCTGGCGGCCCTTGCTCGAACGACACCCGGAACAGGTTCGTTTTACCCGTGGCGCGTGGGCCGCGGCAAAGCAGCCGGCGAATGCGAACTGACCGGGTCAGCTCTCCGTCGCAAACACCAGGAACGCCGAGGCCTTTCCCTCAACTTCCGACGTCGAGCTGATCCGACTGCAATCGGCCTGCATGCGGCCGAGAACGGATCGAACGGACTTCAGCATCACCTGCGTGAGAGCGGCGCCGCTGCAGTAATGGGAGCCGGCACCGAACGGCAGGCTTGTCAGCCGGGAGAACGGGCAGCCCGATGCCGATCCCAGAAACAGGTAGACGACATCCCCCGGCTCGACCGCCTCGCCTCCGAGGGTGTCGGCGCCGACACAAGCCCGCATCACGAAGTTCGTTGGCACGATCGTAGTCGCATCAAACCCCGACGTGCGTTTGGCAGCGTCGTCGGCGGCAAGCCCCTCGCGCCGGGCTGTCGCGTAGACGTTCACGAGCGTTGTCAGCAGCGCGTGCATCGGGCTGACCCCCATGACGAGGAGGGAGAGCACCGCCGCCTGATCCCCTTCGTCGAGCGACTCGACGTCGATCGACCGACAGCAGCGGTCGATCGATTCGTCGCACCCTGCGAGTGACGAGAGGGTGGGAAACGGCCTGAAGAAATCGATGGCAAGCAGATCCCGGACCGGCAGTTCCACAGGCTTGCCCGTAATCGCCGAGATCGCCCTCGAAAACAACACCTTCACCAACCGGGCGGCGATGGTCGCCGACGTGCAAGACTCGGCGGCCAAGCCCTCCTCGATAACGGCCATCATGTCGTCTGCGGAGATCGCCCTGACGCCTGCGGCGCAGCGATCCAGCGATCGCTGCATCGAGCGTCGCCGGCGCTCATGCTCCGGGCCATCGATCATGATCAGGCCGATGTCACAGAACCGGCGGATCCATCGGGTGCGCTCCGGCTTGGCAATGGTGAGGACTTGCGCGAGAAAGTCGAATTGCCGATAGCGGGGCGACTGCAGCACCGCCTTGGCCTGCCCGGCGTCGACCACCACGAACGTCGACGGCCCATCCCCATCACGTCGAAACACCGTCACAGGCGGCTGGATGGCTGGAAACCTGTCGAAACGTCGCCTGCCCGTCACTGAGCGGATCGTGTCAAGCAACTGGAGATAGTTCATCGTGACACTCTATCGCACGGTCATCGACTCGGAATACCAAAGTCAGGCGCGATCGATCGGGGATTTCGACGCCCGGGCGGCCACCTTGGCTTCGACGAACGCGATCAGGTCGCTCACCGTGCTCGACGCCGTGACGGCGTCGTCCTCGATCCGAATGTCGAATCTCTCCTCGATCTCATTGAGGAGCTCAAGAAAATCGAGAGAATCCAAGCCGAGAGCCGAGAGCGTTCGCACCGAGATTTCGGCGTGGGTCCCCTCCGCGGAGCCCTGTTTGACAAGCCCGTCGACGATGAACCTCGCCACTTCGGATTCCATCGCGTCATTCCCCAGAGCCAGAGAGCAGTCGACGGCATTCCAAGCGAGCCTACCGCCGTCGACGGCACGGCCACAAGGGATTCGAGGCGCGCCCGTCACTTCGGCCGGCGGTTGAGCGTGTACCAGCCGGTGTCGTGGAGGAGGGGAAGACCGGCAGTGAGATCGCCCGCAGGAGCGCTCCGTACGCCGGGACACTTGACCTCGTGGATCACTCCCTCGCGGAGGTTCGTCATCTCGAGGCGGACCTTCAAGCCATCCGCGCTCGGGATCGCTTGGACGATCTTGCAGGGCGCCTCGTCGACGATCGGGCTGCCGTAGTCGGCCTGATAA
Source organism: Planctomycetaceae bacterium (assembly GCA_947453375.1). Lineage (GTDB taxonomy): Bacteria > Planctomycetota > Planctomycetia > Pirellulales > UBA1268 > QWOP01. The sequence goes on along the minus strand of CANGGT010000023.1, from coordinate 25,049 downwards.
ATGTAGGTGAAGCCGCGCGCCGCATAGCTTTTCAGATCGGCCGCCGTGGCCTTGTCGACCGGGCTTGTGAACTCGAGTTCAAAGCCATCGGGGAGCGCCTTCATGGCAAGGATCTCGAACGGCAGCTTGCCGGTGTAGACCAGCCGCTCGAGCGCGTAGTCGCCGCCGCCGCGCGAGCCCCAGCCGCGGTTGGTGCCGCCGACATAGAGCGAGCCGTCGGGGGCGAATTGGACGGCGAGCGATCCGCTCCCAAAGCCCTCGCGGAAGGGAAAGCAGGCCCCCTGCATGATGCCGTCGATCGTCTCGAGGCTGCAGCGCATCAAAACCGAATGCGACTGATCGGTGACGAACACCTGCCCGGCAAACGGGCCGAACTTCCCCTCGGTCGCATCGCACACCACCCCCGCCGCGCTCTTCCCCATCAGATCGTAGGGGAAGACGACGACCGCCGGGCGGTACTCCGGAATCCGCTTCATCTCCTCTGCCCACCGGCTGCCGCTCTTCGGCTCGGTCGGCTTCGGCCCCATCTCCGGCGCGAGGTCATACCACTTGAACCCGCCCGGATGGCCGACGAACTCCCCCGGCCGCAGTTCTTTGAGCGCACACGAGCCGTTCCACGGCCCCTGGTTGTCGGTGTAGAGCACCTTCCCTGCGCAATCAAAGCCGATCCCGCCAGGGGATCGGACGCCGGAGGTGGTGGGGATCGTGCGGCCGTCGGGGGTGACGCGCATCGCCCAGCCGCGAAACGGCACCTCGCTCGAGAAACTCCCCGTCAAACAGAGAACGATCCACAGGTTTCCCTCGGCATCAAACTTCGATCCGAACGCGTATTCGTGGTAGTCGCCAGACACCCCCCAGCCGTCGGCAACCGTCTCGATCTCGTCGGCCTCGCCGTCGCCGTCGGTGTCCTTGAGCCGGCTCACCTCCGGCCGCTGCGTGGCATAGAGCCAGCCATCCTTCCAGGCGAGCCCCAGCACCTCGTGGAGCCCATGAGCAAAGCGCGTCCAAGTCGGCGCCTCCCCCGCAGGGTCGCTGACGATCCAGATCTCCCCCCGCCGGCTGGCGACGGCGATCTTATTATCGGGCAGCCATTCGAGCGCCCCTACTTCGAGAAAGGCATCCGGCGGGATTTTGAGCTGTTCAATTTTGTAAAAGTCGGCCTCGGTTGGCTTCTTGAGGGGCTCGGCGGCGCGCGCAGGGGCCGCGGCGATGATCGACAGGATCATGGCCAAAAAGACATACCCCCCAAAGCCCCCGCGCCATCGCACCGCGACGCGGCACACTTCACAAATCACCATGAGAGTTCCTCCTGGAAACTGACGCGGGACTCGGCGGCCGTCTCGACCGGGGTCTTCAGGGAATAACGCAGTTCTTTCTTACCGTCGATCGTCACGACCTTGCCTGGCCCGACGCCCGCCCCGAGCACGCGCACGCGCCAAAAACCGGCGACACGCCACCAGCCATCGGCCTCCGCCTCGATCGAATCGGCGACGGCGGCACGGAAGACGAGACCGTCGAGCCCGCCGGCATGCTTCGGCTCGCGTTCGACGGTCACCGTCCGCTTCAGGAGCGGGTTGCCGACGGAATCACCGCCGACCGTTTCGCGGACGGCGAGCTTTTCAGCGGGCAGCGACCAGCGAAACGTCGGCCGCCCCTTGTCGTCGAGCGCGTAGCCGCCGAACCGTCCGCCACGCTTGCGCACAGGCTCCGCCGGCCAGGGGGCGTCGATCGCGGGGAGGATCGCCACGCAGGGGCCTGCGTCGGGGTTGAAGACGGCATCCCCCATCGGCGGCTGAAAGCCTTCGCCGCGGCCGCTCCAGTGGCGGCGGGCATCGATGAACGATCCCTTCCAGGCCAGGGCCAAGCGAAACGCCTCGGCGTCCCAGGCGATGTTGACCCGTTCCGGGAAACCAATGCCGATCGCGCGCGGCCCGGCCCCTTCGATGAAGTTGCGATAGATCACCGGCTTGTCGGTGGCGACCAGTTCGATCGGATCGTTCCCCAGGCCGACCGGCGGCCGCGGCTTGGCAAGCGACACATACCGCCACACCGATTCGATCTGATTGCCGGCGTCGCCGGAGAGGATATCGGGATAAAAAACCTTCCCTTCCGGCCAGGCGGCAGGCATCCGCGTGCCGGGTCGGAAGCGTTGCGGATTCTCCACGTAGGCCAGATACCACTCATGCCTGAGGCGCTTGGGGAAGCGGGTCATGTCGATGGCGCCGAGCCCTTGGCCGCGGTCGCCGGCGAAGGCATGGCACTTGATGCAGCCGAGCCCCTTCGAGCCGACGAGATCGCGCCCCTTGTCGACGATCTCCGCTTCGGCGTGGCCGGCGATCGCCGGGATACTGATGTCGGTCTTCGGATCATCGGCTAGGCGTGCCGCCAGGGGCTTGGCGACGTCACCGTGCCACTTCGGCATCAGCGTGTGCATCGTGGCCCGGCGATCGACGCCCCCGTTCGCCAGCACCTCGTCGAGAAACTCGCGCCGCAGTTTGTCGCCGACGCCGTCGAGCGTCGGTGGGAGCCGTCCCTCTTCTCCCATCTCCGGGATCGGGCCGGTGAACAGGGCGTCGCGCGCGGGCTCTTTCAGGATCGGCTCGCCGTCGTCGTCGAGGATCGCCACCGCCGGGATCGCCCCCCCCTTCCCATCGCGGACATGGCAGGCGAGGCAATTGAGGCTCGTGAGCGAACGGGAGATCGCCCGCTCGCGTGCCGGTGCCTCAGAAGCGGCCGGAGAGGCGAGGAATGCGAGCGCCGCGCTGATCGCTTCCCGCTGCGCGTTGTCGAGCCCGTAGTGCGGCGATCCTTTCGCGACAGGCGTCTGGCCAAGACAACCGGCGACGTTGTCATCGCCGGCCTTCCCGGCGAGCGTGTTCAGTGGCGGCACGTCGGCCGTCTTCAAGGCGACCGCCTCGGCGCCGTCGAGGCGATGACAATTGGCGCAGCCGTGCGCTGCAAAGGCCTGCTTCCCTTCGGCGGCGAGCCCCGCGTCGACCACAAACGGCGGCGGGGCCGGGCGGGAGGTGCGGGCCGGCTTGGCGTCGCGCGACGGCGTGATGAACGCGAGGGCCGACTCGCGCGAGCCCCCCGGGGGGGCGACGTCGAGTTCGAGCGAACATTGCCCGGCCGACTCGAAGAACTCGACCCGTATTTCGTGGATGCCGGCATCGAGCTCGACATCCCCTGAGCGCCAGCTATGCGGATGAACGCCGTCGTTGTCGATCACGGTCGCGCCGCCGACAAGCAGGCGGCTGCCGTCGTCGCTCGCCAGATCGAAGCGGTAGCGTCCCTTCGCCGGGGCGTGGAAAAAACCCGAGAGCTGCACACAAAATCCGTCGGTGCGTTCCGCAAAGCCTTCGACATCAAAGCCCTGGAGCGGCCCGGTGCGGTCGGGTTTCCCGAGTGCGGCGAAATCGGGGAGCGAGCCGAAGGTCTGATTCCACGACTTCGCCTCGAAGGCCACCGTCTGCTCGGCCACGCCCCCCCATCGGCTTTCGGGGAGGAGGAGGGCCGCGACGAGATGGCGACGATCGCCGTCGTCGAGCGGGAAGGCGGGCATCCGGCTCGAAGGGCGCGTGTGGAGCGGGTTCTGGAGGAAGGCATCGAGGGCTGCTGGCGACCATTTGGCAGCGAGGTCGCCGAGGGGGCGCTGGTCGGGGAGATGGGGCGAGTTCGAGAGCCGATCGCCGTGGCAGGCCCGGCAGCCGACGCGGTCGTAGATCGGCACCCCGTCGCGCGGGCGGGCATCCTGGGCCCCCGGGAAAGACCCTCGGGAAAACTCCCCGGTCGAGGCGAGGTAATGGGCGATCGCATCAGCCGCGCGCGTCCGTGCCTCCTCATCGAGGCTCGCAAGCGCGTGGGGCATCGTCGTGCCGGGGCGGGCCGCGGCAGGGTCGCGGAGGTAGGTCGCGATCCAAGCCGGATCGATCCGCTCGCCGACCCGGTCGAGGATTGGCCCTGCCTTGGCGCTCACGTGGGCTTCCGCCGCGCCGGCCCGATGGCAATTCACGCAGCCGAGATCGCCGAGGAGCAAGAGCCCCCCCTCGATCCGATCGATCGCGTCGTCAGCGTGGCGGCCAAAACGTTCGAAGCCGGCGACGATCGGGGCAGGGATCGCGGGCGTCACAGCCAGGACGGCCGCCATCCCCACGATGAGTGCGACGCACAAGGAACGACACGATCTCGGACGCATGAGCAGAGTCCCCGGGGCGCTGTCCGCCAGGGGCCAACTGGATCCCGGGCGGCCACGAATATACCGGCGCCTCCGGCGCGCGGTCAGATCGGCCCCTCATGAGCGCCCGTCACGGGCCGTCGTCGTCGCTCACCGGCATCCCGGTGACGATCTCCACGATGCGCCAGTCGAGCCAGCGGGAGTCGGGATCGAGCCCCTTCTTCCCGACAAAACCCACATGGCCACCATGATCGGTGGCGATAAGCCGCACGCAGTCGGGGTAGGCGACGCGGTCGCTCGAAAACATCCAGAAGGGGACGAGCGGATCGTCGCGGGAAGTGATGATCGTCGTCGGTGTATCGATCGCGGGAATGAATTGAGCGGCGCTCGAGTGGCGGTAGTAGTCGTGCGCGTCGCGGAAGCCGATCGCCGGCGCGGTGAACCAATCGTCAAAGCCGTGGAGCGTCCGCGGCCGCGGCCCCTCCGGCGGGCGGAACGCATCGGGCCGCAGCTGCCACCACGCTTCGAGGTGCTTGATGAGCACACCGGTGAAGTGCCGGTCGTAGACACGGTTGGTGCGGCTGCCGATCGACTCGATCCCCGCCATCAGGTCGATCGGTGGATTGACCGACACTGCCCGCCGTACCGCGGCCGGGACATGCCCCGGCGCCTCGCCGAGATACTTGAGCAAGACATTCCCGGAGAGGGAGACGCCAAACAGGGTCAGGTCAGGCAGCGGCACATTGCCATCGGAGCCGGTCGCCGGGCGCCCCTCGGTTCGTTCGTCCCCACAGCACCAGCCGATGACGGCATCGACGACCGCCGCGAGATCCCCTGAGCAGCCGGCATGGTAGGGGCGACGGGCCCAGGCCATCCCCGCGCCACAGCCGCGCATGTCCCAGCGAAAGACGCGCACGCCGCGCGCCGTGAGCTTTTCGGTGAGCCGCACCAAGAGCGGCGTGCGGTGGTGGTCGGCAAGGCCGTGCGAGAGGATTGCCACCTTCCCGCCAGGGGCCCAAGCCTCGGGGCAGTCGTCGTGGACGGCGAGTGCGTCGCCGTCGGCGAGTTCGACGCGCCGCAGGATCGCTGCATGATCGGCGAGTTTCTGTGGCACCAGCGCCGGCAGGATCGTCTGCACGTGGGGATTCTTCATCCACCACGGCGGCTCGAAGGCCAGCGGCGTGTCGTTGTCGTCAGGAACCATGGCCTGTTTCCCTCCCCGCTGTCGCTGCCATCCTCTCGCTCCTCTTCGCTGCCGCGGTGACTCCGCAGCCGCATCCGAGGATACCCGGGCGGGGAGGGCGGCTCAGGGGCGGAAGCTACTCGGCGGGCGATCCCTTGGGCTTCAAGTAGGTCGACTTCTTCCCGCGGGTGGCGAAGTGGGCCTGATTGGCCGGCTGATAGGCCGTCCACACGTCGAGGTCATAAAACGACTCGATCGCTTCGAGAAAGAACGGGATCTGCTCCTCGGCGACCGGCCGGAAGTGGTGGACATCGACGCCGACGTTGAGCGAATTGAGCTGAAACTTCCAGGCGCTGTGGATGTGCCCAACGAGATTGAAGCGGTCCTCCCGGGCCAGTGAGGGATAGTGAGTGATGAAGCAGGGGACACCGGCGATCGTGACGTCGATTCCTTCCCCCTCCGGCACGATCCGCTCGAAGTAGGGAGCGAACTGCACGTCGGTGAAGGGCCTGTCGTGATTGCCCCGCAGCAGGATCTTGCGGCCATGGAACCGGGCCACATGGGGGAGAAACTCCTCCGGCGACGCCTTCTGGTAGAGGACGTCGCCGTTGACATAGACGAGATCGTCCGGCGCCACGGCGGCGTTGTGGTGGGCGACGAGCGCGTCGATGTATTCCGCGACCGCCCGGAAGGGGCGCTGCATGAGCTCGAAGCGTTCTTCGCCAATGTGCCAATCAGCCGTCAGGAAGGTTTTCATCGTTGGCCTGTCAGGGCTCGCGGGGGCCTCAGGTGCGGCGGAGAATCTGGTCGATCCATTCGACGAAGCCGCCGGAGAAGGTGAAGACATTGTTCACATCCATCCGGTTCTTGGAGCGGAAGCACCCCTGGAGGCGCTCCTCGAGGAGATTGGCATCGGTGTCGTCGACGTAGAAGATCGACTTCCCAGGGACGTCACGCAGATCCTCGGCGAACTGCCGGATGAGGAATCGCAGCAGCGCATCCTCGTCCGACAGGCTGTAGCCCACGATCACGAGAAAAAAAGGTGCCAGCCACCAAATCTGGGTAGTTTGACTCCGTTGCAGCAGCATGTATACATGCGTTCATGCCTCGTCCGAATCGGGCCGCCCCTGGCGGATTTCCATTTCACGTGCTGAACCGGGCCGTCGGCCGGCGGACATTGTTTGCATCCGCCGCCGACTACGAGGCCTTCGTCGAAACGGTGGCCGAGGCTCTTCGCACCAGGCCGATGCGGATCTGCAGCTACTGCGTGATGCCAAACCATTGGCACATGGTTCTCTGGCCGGAGCACGATGGCGATCTCTCGGCGTTCGTACAGCACTTCACGAATCTCCATGTGAAGCGATGGAAGCTGGCCCACCATGAAGTTGGACATGGCCATCTCTACCAGGGGCGGTTCAAGTCGTTCCCGATCCAGACGGACGACTCTTTTCACACCGTCGTTCGCTACGTCGAGCGCAACCCACTGCGGGCAAATCTCGTCGCCCGGGCGGAAGCTTGGCCTTGGTCGAGTCTGGGACAGGCGTCGCCCACCGAACCAATTCCCCTCGCCGGATGGCCCGTACCGGCGCCTGCCGAAAGACTCCGCGAGGAACGGATTGAGTGGGTCAATCAGCCGCAGACCGAGGGTGAGCTCGCCCGGTTGCAATCCTGCGCGAGTCGCGGGCAGCCGTTCGGTGAACAAGGCTGGGTGACACGGATCGCCGCGGAACTCAATCTTGCGACGACACTCCGCTCCCGTGGCCGGCCAAGGGCGGAGCAGACGAAGGCCCAATCCGGCTGACGCACGGAGAGAGCCTGGATTGCCCAGATTTGGTGGCTGGCACCTTTTCCCTTTTTGCCCAGATTTGGTGGCTGGCACCTTTTCCCCTTCTTTTCCCCTTTTCCTTTTCCGAAAAACCGGCCGCGCCGAACGCATTCCTTGCCTCGGGTTTTGGCCTCGGGGATAACGGCGGGGGGAATCCTTAAGAACGGGCAAGGAGGCTCTCTTGAACGGCACCTCCACGACGCGGATCTCGCTCCTGCAAATCCTCCGCGACAAGCGTGGGGACGACGAAGCCTGGGGGGAGTTTGTCCGGGTCTATGGGCCGGCAGTGGCCGAATGGTGCCGGGATCGCGGCCTCCAGCACGACGACGCCCTCGATGTCACGCAGGATGTCCTCCTCCGCTTCTGGCAGACGTCGAAGCAATTCGACTACAACCCTCGCGGCCGCTTCCGCAGCTATCTCGAGCAGGTCGCCCGCTCGGCCCTCGTCCGCTGGGCGGAGCAGGCTGGCGCGTCGCACGATCAGGCGACGCGGTCGCTCCTGGAAAGAATCCCCGAGCGAGAGGATCTCCTCGCCCGGCTCGCCGAGGCCTACGACACCGAGCTCCTGGCCATCGCCATGGCGGAGGTGGAGCAGCGCGTCAAGCCGCACACCTGGAGAGCTTTCCAGATGCTCGCCATCGAGCATCGCAGCGGCGCCGATGTCGCCGCCGAGCTGAAGATCGACACGAATCACGCCTACGTCGCTCGCTGGAACGTGCAGCGGATGATCCGCGCGGTGATCGACAGGCTCGAAGGGCCGGGAGGAGAGAGCAGCGCCGAAGCCGGCCGTGGCCAGGATCCAGATGGCCAACGGGCAGCCCCAGGCATGCCGAGGTAGCAGGCATGGCATTGTCAGTTGGCTGCCCCGATCAGGAGACGGTGGAAAAGCTCCTCGACGATCGTCTCCCCGCCGCCGAGCGCGACGCGCTCTTCGCGCATCTGGAGAACTGCCCGTCGTGTGCCTTCCGCAAGGAGATCACCGCCCCCTGGAGCCTCGAAAGCCTCGCCGGGCGAAAGCGGGCCGGCGCCAAAACCCGCGCCGCCCTCTCTGCCTTTGCCGCGCGCTCCCCCGACGTCGAGATTGCACCCGGCCTCGACGGCTCCGCCCCGCCGATGCCGCCAATCCCCGGCTTGGTCGACTTTGAGTTGGTCGCGCGCGGCGGCATGGGGATCGTCTTCAAGGCACGCGACAGCGCGCTCGACAGGCCGGTGGCGGTGAAGGTGCTCGCACGGTCCTGGAGGATCTCCGCCGACGACCGGGCCCGGGCCGAGCGCGAGGCCGTGCTGCTCGCGCGCCTCGATCATCCCAACATCATCCGTATCCTCAACGCCGGCACTGCCGACGGGCTCCCCTATCTCGTCATGGAGTGGGTGGCAGGGGAGACGCTCTGGAGCCGGATCAAACGAGGCACACTTCTCTCCAAGGAGGCAGCCCGGATCGGCCGCGATCTCACCCGAGCGCTCGAAGCCCTCCATCTCCTCGGCATCGTCCACCGCGACATCAAACCGGAGAATGTCCTCCTCGCCGCCGGCCCCACGCCCGCCGATTCCTGCACGCCGAAGCTCATCGACTTCGGCCTTGCCCGCCCCGACGATCCCGCCGGCCATCTCACGCAAGTCTCGGCCGTGATGGGCACACCGAGCTACATGGCGCCGGAGCAGACCGGCCTCGATCCCCTCTTGGGCACCGTCGGCCCGCTCACCGATCTCCACGCCATCGGCGGCACGCTCCTGGCGATGCTCACTGGCTCTCCCCCCTATGAAGGGCCGACCGCCGCCGACATGCTCCGCCGGTCGGCCCTGGGGACGACGAAATCCCTCCGCCGGCTGATGCCGGGAGTGCCGGCCGATCTCCGCACGATCGTCGAGAAATGTCTCGAGCGCGAGCCCGTCCGCCGTTATGCCTCGGCCCGCGATCTCGCCGACGATCTCGATCGCTTCCTGACACACAGGCCAATCCGCGCCCGGCGTCCCCCCGTGCTCGAGCGCGTTGCAAAATGGGCGCGGCGCCGGCCGCTGGCGGCGGGAGCGAGCCTCGCCACGATCGCGGCCTGCTGCGTCGCCATCGCCGGCGTTGCCTACCACGTCATCGAACTGCGGCAGGCCAACGTCCAGATCACCGCCAGCCGCGACCTGGCCCGCGACTTCCTCGGGGACCTCACCGACGCCTCCGCCGATCGGATCATCGCCAGCCGCCCACCGCTCACCGAAGCCGACCGTGCCTATCTCCTCGGGATCCGCGACCGATTTCTCCAGTGGCCGCTCGAGCCCGATGCCGAGGATGGCCTGCGGTTCCGGATGCTCGGCGCCCAGCGGATCGCCGAGATCTTTGAGCAACTCCGCCAAGACGGCGACGCCCTCGACAGCCGGCGGATGATGCTCGCAACGATCCAGGAGATCGACGAGCGTGGCTTCCTCGACGACGAAATCGAGTCCTATCGGCTCAACGCGCTCAAGGGGGAGCGCCGGCTCCTCGGCCGGCTCGGCCGCCCCATCGAGGCGGAGGAAGCCTGCCGCCGCGCGATCGCCACCCTTGCCGGACAACCGGGGAGCGAGGTCGACCTCGCGCAGACGAAGCTCGAACTGGCCGCTTCGCTCGCCCAGCGTGGCGAGGTCGACGACGGGGATCGCCTCCTCCGCGAAGGCCTCGCGCTGATGGCGGCGGCGCGGGCCGCCGCGCCCAACGATCCCGGCATCCTCAACGCCGGGCAGATCGCCTTGTTCAATGCCTCGCATCAGGCCTTCAGCACCGGCCGGTTCGGCGATCAGGAAGCCTTCATGCGCGACTTTCGCACGCTGTCGGAAGAGGGCTTGGAGAGATTTCCGGAGAGCCGGCCGCTCTTCGCCCAGGTGATGATGCCGGGGATGGCTGAGGAGGCCGACATCGCCCTGCGTCACGGCCGGTTCGACGAAGCGGTCGCGATCGCCAGGCGGCGTGGCATACTCGCGGCTGAATTGGCGGCAACGAGCCCCGATCTGAGCGCCGTCTTCCTCGCCCGGCAGGTCGATGCCGCGATCCAGACCTACGACATCCTCGCCACCCAAGGGCGCGCCGCGGAATCAGCTGCCGATCTCGAACAGGCTGAGAAAATTGCCGCGGGATTCTACGAGGCGGAGCCGGCGCTCTTCGGCCGCACGCAGCTCCTCATCAATGTTCTCTCCTGCCGGGCAGGCCTCCTCCAAAACTCTGGCGACATCGCCGGTTCGATCCTCCTCCATCGGCGCATCATCGAGCTCCTCGCCCCGTGGCGGGAAGGACATGCCGACTCCGCCGACATCACCCAGCGGATGGTCGCCGTGAGCCAAACGATCGCTGGCCAGGCATCGGGCCTGGGGGACCATGACGGCGCCGCCGCGATCCTCGACGAGGCCCTGGCGATCGCGCCCGATGCCTCCCGCGGCGACCTCCTCATCCGCCTGGCACGCGAGCGAAAAGCGAGCGGCAATACGACAGCCGCCCGAAAGGCCGCCGCCGGAGCCCTCGCCACCGGCAAGCCGGAGGTGGCCGACGAAGCCCGGCAGATCCTCGCCGACCTCGACCGTTGAACGAGGTGCTCGTGGGAGGCTCCGAAAAAAGGTGCCTGCCACCTTCTCCGCCCCCCTTCACTGGATCTTCATCCCCTCGATGAAGTCGAGCAGGCTGGCGAACTGGGCGACGGACAGGTCGGCCACGAGCCCCTCGGGCATGACGCTCGTCGGCAGCTTCGCTCGCTCGTCGATGGCCGACTTGGCGACCCGGTGCTCCGCGCCCAAGGCGTCGCGCATCACGAGCAGCTCGGCCGCCTCGCTCGTCACGAAGCCCACGAGCGACGTGCCGTCTTCGAGCAGGAGTGCCGTGGTGGCGAAGCCCTGGGCGATCGACTTGTGCGGCAGGAGAATGCTCTCGGCCAACTGGCGACGGTTGTAGATGCCCGCGGCGTTGGCCAGTGACGGCCCGAGGCCGGCGCTGTCGGGGCCGGCCGAGTGGCAGGTGATGCACTTCTTCGCCACGAACAACTCGGCGCCCACGCCACGGTCACCCCGGCGCTCTTCCACGAGCGCGAGGATCTCGTCGACCGTACGTTCCCCCAGCTTCGGCCCCTTGTCGGCGGCGACCTCGGCGGCCTTGGCCGGATCGACGGTGGGCGCCGCGGCCCTGGCGACGGACGCCGGCTCGGGGGGCTCGACCACGCCGTGGGCCGCGTAATCAAGCCCGATCGCGTCCGCGGGCAACCGATGCAGTCCGAGCGTGCGGGCGAGGCCGGGGAGTTCTGCCGGCGGCGCGGCCTTCACGGCCATGGCAATCGCGGCGACGATCCGGGGCGAAGCCGGCCATTCCTCGAGTGCGTAATAGGGGCCACGGGTGTCGGGCCGCGTGCCCCATCCGTCCCCCATCCATGCGCTCTCCCGCCGCCACTGCCGCGCCGCCGCCCAGACGAGGTCAGCCCGCCGCGCCGTATCGGCGGCCTCGAGCCGCGCGAGCACCGCCTCGACGGCAGGCTCGGAGTGGATCTCGCCGAGGACGCGGCACGCGGCGCGCCGCAGGGCGGGGGCCGTCGACGACTCGTCGATCGCGGTGGCGCAGGCGGCGATCACGTCAGCCTCCCGCGCCGTCGCCAACCGCACGAGCCCCTCGATCGCCGTGTGGGCCACGATCGGGTCGCTGTCGGCCGTCGCGGCGAGCACGCTCGCCGCCTCGCCCCCCTCGCCCGTGCGCACGAGCGCAACGACAGCCTCGCGCCGGGCGCGGGCGTCGAGCGATCCGAGCCCGGCGCGGAGCGGCTCCGGCGGCACGGCCTTGCCGGCAGCCGCCAAGTCGCCCAGGGCGCGAATCGCCCAGGGCGCCACGGCGGCGTCGGGGACAAGCGCCGCGAGCGTCGGCACGGCCGCCTCGCCCCGACCGAGCGCCAAGGTGAAGATCGCCGCCACCCGTGCCGCCGGTCTCGCCGACGCGTCGCGCGCGAGCGTCGCGAGCGCGGGCTCCGCCTCGGCGGCGAGCGACCGCCGCAGGAGCGCCGCTTGGGCGTCGAGCCGGAGCCGGTGGCTCGGGCCTGCAAGTACAGCCACGAGTTCGGTGGCCGTCGCCTTCTCCACGTCGGGGAGCGTGGTCGTGGCCAGCCCCTCGGGCCGCAGCCGCGCGACGAACCCCACGTCGCGGCCCGACCAATCGAAGCCACCGCCGCGCCAGCTTGCAGCGTAGAGGTTGCCGAGGGCGTCGACGTCGAGGTCGGTGGCCCGAGTGATCTCGAGAAACGGCTCCTGCTTTGCCTCGTAGCCCGCACCGTGGCTCACAAGCGGATGGCGATAGATCGATCCGGTGCCCCAGTCGCAGGTGTAGGGTTGGTCGTTGATCGCCGCCGGCATCCACGGCTCGTCGATCCAGCAGGCGCCGGTGCCCGAGCCGCCGCCGTAGTCGGCCAGTGGCGCTACGACTTCGTCGGCGAAGTGCATGTAGCGCCGCGGATAGCCGTGGTCCTCGAGGCCGGTGAAGGCGTGAAGCCGCACGTTCCAGCCGCCGCCGTCGTTGGTGTTGTCACGGGCGATCATGTCGAGCAGCGGGCCGACGGCCGCCTCGAGGTTGTTGCGGGTGCCACGGGCGAAGAGGTCGAGCCCCGAGCCGTCGGGACGAAACCGCACGATCCCGCCCCCGCGGAGCTGGAGTTTCCGCCCGTCCAGCCCCTCGGCAGCCATGAATCCGAAGTCGCCGATGGCGGCGTAGACCCAGCCGTCGATCCCGAGCGCCAGGCCGTTGCTCGTGTGGTCGGCCGGCCGCTGGGAGTAGTCGAAGGCGATGCCACTCACGAGGCGATCCTGCTCCTCGGCGACCCCGTCGCCGTCGGCGTCGCGGAAGGCGGTGACGTGCGGCGGATGGAGCACGACGAGCCGGCCATCGACGAACACCAGACCGCGGGGCGAATCGAGGTCGGCGACGAACTCCTTGACCTCGTCGGCTGCGCCGTCGCCGTCGGTATCGCGGAGGCGGAGAATCCGGCCGCGGCCGGGGTCGCGGCCGAGTGAGCCGTTGCCATCGCTCGACACGAACAGCGTGCCGTCGGCGGTCGCGGCCACGAACACCGGATAGTTGGCCTCGGCCGGCGTGGCGAAGATCGTGCCGGTGAACCCGAGCGGCGGCTTCATCTCGAGGGCGAGGCGGGCCACGAGCGTTTCACGGGCGACGGGCTCGATCTTGGGCACCAGCGTGCCGGGTGGCGCCACGAGCCGGGCCTCACGGATGCTGGCCCAGCCGGGGCCGCTGAGAAACGTGACCCGCACCGCTCGCACGTCGGCGCCAACCTCCGTCGATAACTCGTGGATCCCCGGGCCCTTGACGCCCTTCTCCGCGTCGACGGCACGGGTCCAGGAGGAGCCATCCCGCGAGGTTTCGACGAGATAGCGATACTCGCGGTCCGGAAACTCCCAGTCGAGTTCCACGGCCACGACCCGCTGGGGCTGCTCGAAGTCGGCCCGCCACCACTGGGGCGCCGATCCGTCCGCGGCACACCACCGCGTTCCCTCATCGCCGTCGACTGCAGCGGCGATCGGGTTGCCCGACTGCTCGCTCGAGGCGGTGGCCTTCACGAGGCCTGCCAGGTTCGGCCGGTCGGGGGGCGTGCTCCCGGCCGCGACCACCATGGCGGTGGCATGACAGAGGGTCGCCGAGATGGCAGCGAGCATGAACCGGGCAGCGGCGCGAACGAGCATGGGCACTTCCTGACGGGGAGATTTTTTTCCAAGGATAATCTCCCACGGGGGTCCCACCGGCCAGGTCTTCAGACGCTGAGAAGGTCCACAGGCCATCTCGAGTGGGCCGGGCTTCCCTCGCTTTCACGGCCCCCGTCGACCGTCCATCTCGGGTCTTCAGAGCACCCGCCACCAGGGAACGGCGAGGATGCTCAGGGCGAGCTACTGGATCGTCTTGCCGGCATGAAGCAGGAGACCGGCCCGGAAGGCGAGCAGTCCGGCGGAGCCTGCTGCCAGCAGAAAGGAAAGCAGGGAGGGCCACGCCCAGCGGCTCGTTTCCCGGCTCGGAGCGTGTGCGATCAGCGTCGGCATGGGGCTCACCGTGCGGCTTTCCCGGGCTGTCAGGGTACCATGACTCGTATCCGATGCCGCGGCAGGGGCCCGTGGCAGCGTCCGGGGAACGGATGAGGAAAGCGACCGTGCCATCGAGCCACCCTGCGATCCTCCGGCTCGCCCTCCTCGCCTTCGTGGCAGCGATCGCGGCTCCCCCTTCTGCCGCCGACACTCCCTGGTCGCTTGCGCCCCTGGCCCGACCCGCCGTCCCGCCGGGAGCGAGCCACCCGATCGATGCCTTCATCCGGGCGAGGCTCGCGCAGGAGGGGATCGCTCCGGCCCCCCCGGCCGATCCCCGCTCGCTCCTCCGCCGCCTTCACTACGACCTCACCGGGCTTCCCCCCACGATCGACGACGTCGATGCCTTCGCCGCCGACATTGCCGCACGCGGCATCGACAGCGCGACCGACAGTGCGATCGAAAAGCTCCTCGCGTCGCCGCGGCACGGGGAACATCTCGCCCGCCACTGGCTCGACGCCGCCCACTACGCCGACACCCACGGCAACGATCACGACCACGCCCGCCCTCATGCCTGGCCCTACCGCGACTGGGTGATTGGCGCCTTCAACGACGACAAGCCCTACGGTCGATTCGTCGCCGAGCAGGTGGCCGGCGACATTCTCTTTCCCGACGAACCGCAGGCGATTCCTGCCCTCGGCTTCCTCGCCGCTGGCCCCTGGGACGACACGCTCATGGTCGGTGTCCGCGAAGACACCGTCGACCATCTCATGTCGCAGAACCTCGATCGCGACGACTACGTGATGACGGTGATGAGCACCTTCCAGAGCCTCACCGTCCACTGCGCCCGCTGCCACGACCACAAGTTCGATCCGGTTTCGCAGCGCGATTACCACGCCCTCCAGGCGGTGTTTGCCGGCATCGACCGGGCCGACCGCCCCTACGACACCAACCCCGCCATCCATGCCCGCCGCCGCACGCTCCGCGCGCGCCAGGCCGCGATCGAGCGGCGCGATGAAGCGATCCTCGCGGCTTCGAAAGAGCCCGCCGAAGCCGCCCGCCTCGAAGCCGCCGTGACGGCGAAGCAGACCCGCGCCGCCGCCTTCGAGCCGCTCGAGATCCTCTCGATCACGAGCGTTGCCTCCCCGAGCACGATCCACACGCCCCTCCCCGATGGCTCTTGGCTCGCGTCGGGGCCGACGCCTGAGAAAGACACGCTCCTCATCACCGCCAATTCGTCGCTCCGCGATCTCCGGGCGATCCGTCTGGAGACACTCGCCGATCCCTCACTCCCCGGCGGTGGCCCGGGCCGCTACGAGCCGGCGGGGAATTTTCATCTGACGGAGTTTTCTCTTGCCGCCCGTCCGCTCGCCACCGCCGACAAGCCCGCCACGCCTGTGGCGATCGCCCGCGCCGCCGCCGATCACGCCGACAGCAACGACCCGGTGAAAGGCGCCCTCGACGGACAGGCCACCACCCACTGGAGCATCCATCCGCGCTACGGCGAGAACCACGAAGCGGTCTTCCATCTCGCCGAGCCGTTGGCCAATGAAGGAGGCGCGATCCTCACGATCCGGCTCGACTTCCAAGGGGCCACAGGCCATCAGGTGGGGCGGCTGCGGCTGTCGGCCTGCGGCCCGGAGCTCGCGCCCGCCGACCGCGATCCACTTCCTCTGGCTCTTGCCGCGCTCGTTGCCAAGCCCGCCGCCGAGCGCACGGCCGCGGAGACCGAAGCGCTGTTCCTCGACCTCCTCCGGGGAGAAGTCGAAAGCGAGCTTGCCTCGCTGCCGCCGCCCGAGAAGGTCTATGCCGTCACCAATCACTTCACCGCGCAAGGGTCGTTCAAGCCAGCGACGTCGCCGCGGCCGATCCGCATCCTCGAGCGCGGCGAGGTGACGAAGCCCTTGGAGGAAGTGGGGCCGGCAGCGCTTGCCTGCCTCCCCGATCTCCCCGCCGAGCTGTTCATCCGCGGCGACGACGAAGGGGCCAGGCGCGCGGCACTCGCCGGATTTCTCATCGACGACCGCAACGTGCTGACGTGGCGGAGCATCGTTAACCGGGTGTGGCAGTGGCACTTCGGCCGCGGGCTCGTCGAGTCGCCGAACGATTTCGGATTCATGGGGAGCGAGCCGAGCCACCCGGAGCTCCTCGACTGGCTCGCCTGCTGGTTCCGCGACGACGCCAAGGGCTCGCTCAAGGCCCTCCATCGGCTCATCCTCTCGAGCGCCACCTGGCAGCAGGCCGTCACCTTCGACGCCGCTGCCGCCGGCCGCGACGCCGACAACCGGCTCCTGTGGCGCGCCCACCGGCGCCGGCTCTCCGGCGAGCAGCTCCGCGACGCGCTCGTCGGCCTCGGCGACGGCCTCGATCTCGCGATGGGGGGCCCGGCCGTCGTCCACTTCCTCGACAGGGGAAAGGCGACGTTCATGCCCGACGGCGGGGCACCGGCGTTCCTCGATTACGAACACTTCCCGGCCGATGCTCCCGCCCACCGGCGCCGCGCGATCTACCGCTTCGTCTTCCGCACCGTTCCCGATCCCTTCATGGATGCCCTCGACGTTCCCGACGGCGGGCAGCTCGTGCCGGTGCGCAACGAATCGACGACCGCCGTCCAGGCTCTTGCCCTCCAAAACGATCCCTTCGTCCTCCATCAGGCCGGGCGGATCGCCGCTCGAGTCGTCGATCGGATCGATGCCGAAGGCGATGGCGCGGCACGGATCGACGCGCTCTTCCGCCACGTGCTCCTCCGCTCCCCCACGGCCGAAGAGCGGGCGCTCCTGGTGGCCCACGCCGAGCGGCACGGCCTTGCCGCCACCGCCCACCTCCTCCTCAATGCCAACGAGTTCCTCTACCTCGACTGACGCTGTCGTTCGCCGTCTCCTCGAGCGATTCCTTCCCACCCATGAATCCGACTCCCCAACACGCCCGTCGCGAGGTCTTGAAAACGCTCTCGAGCGGGCTCGCAGGTGTTGCCTGCGCGATGCTCGCAGCGGAGGAGGCGGGGGCCGCGGCGCCGTTTCTCCATGGTGGCAAGCCACGGGCGAAGCGCGTCGTCGAGCTGTTCATGACCGGCGGGGCGAGCCAGTGTGATCTGTTCGATTACAAGCCGCGGCTCGAAGCCCTCCATGGCCAGCCGTTCGATCCGGGGGCCGGGAAGCGCGTCGAGGCGAGCATCAGCACGCCCGGCGCCGTCATGAAGAGCCCGTTTGCCTGGGCCCGGCACGGGGAGAGCGGGAGATGGGTCAGCTCGGCGCTTCCTTGCCTGGCCCGCGAGGTCGATCGGATGGCGTTCCTGATGGCGATGGAGTCGTCGTCGAATGTCCATGGCCCGGCAAGCTACCTGCAGACGAGCGGGTTTTTGCTGCCCGGGTTTCCATGTGCCGGCGCCTGGATCTCGCACGCCCTCGGCAGCCTCGCCGACAACATCCCAGCGTACGTCACGCTCCCCGATGCCCGCGGGCTCCCCTACAACGGCCGCAGCGCCTTCACGGCCGGCTTTCTACCGGCCAACCACCAAGGGATGGTGATCCAGGCCTCGGCCCCCCAGCCGATCTCCCATCTCCGCCCTCCTCCCGACCGCGCCGACATCACCTCTGAGAGCCGGGCCGAGGGGCTCGAAGTGCTCAGGCGCCTCAACGCCCTCCATGGCGAGGCCCGCCCGGGTGACGATCGGCTCGCCGCCCGGATGGCGAGCTACGAGCTGGCCGCCCGGCTCCAGCTCTCGGCGCCAGAGCTGCTCGATCTCGCGAGCGAGACGGCTGAAACCCATCAGCTCTACGGCCTCGATCAGCCGGAGACGGCCGACTTCGGCCGCCGCTGCCTCCTCGCCCGTCGGCTTCTCGAGCGCGGCTCCCGGTTCGTGCAGGTGTGGAGCGGGCCGGGGGGCGGGTCGCTCAACTGGGACAACCACGGCGACATCCCCCGCGAGCTCGGGGCGGTGGCCAAGGGGATGGATCAGCCAGCGGCCGCGCTCCTGGCCGACCTCGGTCGCCTGGGCCTCCTCGACGACACGCTCGTCGTCTGGACGACCGAGTTCGGGCGGATGCCCTTCAGCCAGGGGAGCGTGGGCCGCGACCACAACGGCGGCACGTTCGTCTCGTGGCTGGCCGGCGCCGGGATCAGGCCCGGGATCGCCTACGGCGAAAGTGACGAGTGGTCGTGGAAGGCCGAGCGCGACGTCACCACCGGCTACGACCTCCACGCCACGATCCTCTGGCTCCTCGGCATCGATCACGAGCGACTCACGGCCCGCCATTCGGGGGTCGATCGCCGCCTCACCGACGTTCACGGCCGGGTGATCCGCGAAATCCTCGCCTGAACCCCGGTCTGGCGTGGCACCGCCCAAACCTGCCTTGCATCAAGGCTTTCCGTCGGGAACACTCGCGGCTGAGTTTTTCCCGATCGCCCCACCAGACATCTGCCAGGGCCGTCGATGCTCGCTTCGATGACGCCATTCGCGGCCGCCGCCCTCGCCGGCGACTGGCCCGCCCTGTTCACGGCGCTCGTCGTCTGCGCCACGCTCGTCGCCCTCCTCATCGGTCAGCGCGGCCCCGACATGGCGATGATCGGCGGGGTGGTCGTGCTCCTCGCCGCGGGGATTCTCACTCCCGAAGAGGCCCTCAAGGGGATGGCCAACGAGGGGATGATCACGGTGGCGGCGCTGTTCGTGGTGGCCGCCGCGGTGGAACGGACGGGGGCGCTGGCTACGGTCGTCGACCGGGTGCTCGGGCGCCCGGCGACGCTCGCCTCGGCCCAACTGCGGACGATGATCGGCCCGGCGTTCGTCTCGGCTTTCATGAACAACACGCCGGTCGTGGCCCTGATGGTGCCGGCGATCCGCGACTGGGCCAAGAAGCATCGCTTCCCGGTCTCGAAGCTCCTCATGCCGATGAACGCCGCGGTCGTCCTCGGGGGGCTGTGCACGCTCATCGGCACGAGCACGAACGTCGTCGTCAGCGGGCTGGTGAAGGGGAAGACCGGCACGCCGCTGGGGATGTTTCAGATCACCCCCCTCGGCGTGCCGCTCCTCCTGGCGGGGATGGTCTACCTCGTGTTCGCCAGCCGCACGTTGCTGAGAGACCGGCGGCCGGCGATGAGCGTCGGCGATGACCCGCGCGAATACACCCTCGAGATGGTGGTGGAGGAGGGGAGCCCGCTTGCCGGGCGGACGATCGAGGAGGCGGGGCTGCGCGGCCTCGAAGGATTGTTTCTCATGGAGATCGACCGCGGCGGCCACTTCCTCGCGCCGGTGGCCCCCACCGAGCGCCTCGAGGATGGCGACCGGTTGGTGTTCGTGGGGATCGTCGAGTCGGTGGTGGAACTGCAGAAGCTCCGGGGCCTGAGGCCGGCGACCGACCAGCTCTTCACGCTCGACGGCCCGCGGTCGGAGCGGACGCTCATCGAGGCGGTCGTCTCCAACAGTTGCCCGCTCGTGGGCCGGTCGATCCGCGACGCCCGCTTCCGCTCGAGCTACGACGCCGTCGTGATCGCCGTGGGGCGCAACGGCGAACGGCTCCGGATGAAGACCGGCGACATCGTCCTCCAGCCCGGTGACACCCTCCTTCTCGAAGCCGCGCCAGGGTTCGTCTCCCGGCAGCGGAGCAATCGCGATTTTTACCTCGTCAGCGAGGTGAGCGACTCCCGCCCTCCGCGCCACGATCGGGCGGCGCTGGCGCTGGTCGTGCTCGTGACGATGGTCGCGGCGGCGACGCTGGAGCTGGTACCAATGGTGGCGGCAGCGCTCGTCGCGGCGGCGGTCGTCGTCGCCACGCGCTGCCTCACCTCCGACGAGGCGCGCGATGCGATCGAATGGGAATCGCTCCTGCTGATCGCCGCCAGCTTCGGCCTGGCGCGGGCGATGGAGAAGACGGGACTGGCCGAAATGGTCGCCGGGGCGACGATCGACGTGGCGGGCCGCCATCCGCATGCCCTTCTGGCGGCGGTGTATCTCGTGACGATGGTGTTCACCGAACTGATGAGCAACAACGCCGCGGCCGTCCTCACCTTCCCGATCGCCTGGCAGACCGCCGAGAACCTCGGAATCAACCCGATGCCGTTCGTGATGGCGGTGACGGTGGCCGCCAGTTGTGGCTTCGCCACGCCGATGGGCTACCAGACCAACTTGATGATCTACGGCCCGGGCGGCTACAAATTCAGCGACTACCTCCGCTTCGGCGGCCCGCTCAACATCCTCGTGATGATTCTCACGGTGATCCTCGCGCCGCTCCTGTGGCCCTTCTGAAGCCTGCCCGCCGTCACTCGGGAGTCGCCCGCGCATGCGCCTTCTTTTCTCCTTCCGCCTCGGGTGCATCCTCGCGGCCGGGCTCGTCGCCGGACTTGTCGCCCCGGCCCGGTCGGCTGCGCAACCCCCCGCCGCCGCCACGAAGCCTGCCGCTCCCCTTCCTTTCGATCCGGCCGCCTACGTGCCGCAGGTGCTCCTCCCGCTGCTCCATGCCGGGCAGGTCCAGGCGGAGCTCGGCATCGAGGGGGCCAAGCTCGCTCAGCTCGAGCAGCTCTTCGCGACGGTCGATGGCGACTGGTGGCGGGCCCGCAATCTCCCTCAGGCCGAGCAACGCGCCGCGATCACCACGGTCGAGAAAGCCGTGAAGACCTGGCTGACCGGGGCGCTAGCGCGCGAGAAGCTCTTGCGCCTCGCCGACCTCGAACGCCGGGCCCAGGGAGGGCGAGTCCTCCTCCGGGAAGATGTCGCGGAGGTGGTCGGCCTCGAGCCGGCCCAAGCGGAGAAGCTCCTCGCCGCTGCCCGCGCCACCGAATCGGCAGCCGCCGCGCTCGGGAGGGTGTTCCAGACCGGGGGCGGCCAGGGAGACCTCGAGAAAGCGGCTCTGCTGGCGGCCCGCGAGCGGGAGCTGAAGCTCCCCGGCGAGATCCTCTCGGAGGAGCAGCAGAAGCGCTGGCGGGAGCTTGCCGGCGCCCCTTTCGACACGGTGACGCTCGACCGCATCTATCCGATGGCGCCGGAACTCGCCCCCTCCGACACGTGGATCAATACCAAGCCCCTCACGCTTGCCGACCTCCGCGGCAAGGTGGTGATCCTCCATTTCTATGCCTTCGAGTGTGTGAACTGCCGCCGGAATCTCCCGATCTACGCCGACTGGCACCGTGCCTTCGCCGACAAGGGGGTCGTCGTGATCGGTGTCCAGACACCGGAAACCGATGCCGAGAAGGATTCGGCCAAGGTGATCGCGGCAGCCAAGGACGAGGGGATCGAGTATCCGGTGGTCTTCGACGGTGACTCCGCCAGCTGGAAGGCGTGGGGCAACACGATGTGGCCGACGGTGTACGTCATCGATCAGCAGGGCTATCTGCGGGTCTGGTGGCAGGGGGAGCTGAAGGGGCCGGGAGTGAAGGGGGACGAGGTGATCCGCGCCGCGGTCGAGAAGCTCCTCGGTGGCAAGGCTGAAGGCGAGCCCGCGGCCGCCACCAAGCGCCCGCCCGGCTCACCAGCGAAGTGAGCCCCTCGTCGCCCTCCGGGGAAGCCCTGCGAGAAATCGCCTCCCGCTCGGCGTCGCCAAAACTCCCGGTCCAGCGCCAAGCTGTTCATGGGCAAGGGCTTGCGCCTCGCGGCCGCGTCGCTCGCCGGGGCTTCCTGCGGTGCTATAATTCGGGGTGGTTTTCGGGCGGGCACCAGCGTCCCTGTTCCGGCGCCGCCTGAGTTTGTCTGCAAGGGAGACACCATGACCCCGTTTATCCGTTTGGGGCGCACGACGTTCGCCTGCTTGGGCTTGCTCGCGTTTGCCGCGCCTGCCCGCGGCGATGAGCCGGCCCCCGCGGCCCCCTCGCACCTCTCCTATAACAAGGACGTCAGGCCGCTCCTCGTCGAGCACTGCTTCTCCTGCCACGGGGCCGACAGCGCCTCTCGCAAGGCGGGCTTGAGGCTCGACCAGCGGGATGCGGCAATCGAGTTCGGGGCCCTCGTCCCGGGCGATCCCGATTCCTCCACCTTCCTCGACCGCGTCTACTCCGACGACCCCGAGGAGGTGATGCCCCCGCCGGCCTCGAAGAAGCCGCTCAACGAGGAGCAGAAGGCAATCCTCACCCGGTGGGTGAAGGAAGGGGCGGAGTACGAGCCCCACTGGTCGTTCATCGCGCCCAAGCGGCCGGAGCCGCCGGCGGTGACTCAGGAGGCTTGGGTCCGCAATCCGATCGACCGGTTCGTCCTCAAGCGCCTCGAAGCCGAAGGGCTCGCCCCCGCCCCCGAAGCCGATCGGCGAACGCTCGCCCGCCGCGTCGCCCTCGATCTCACCGGGCTGCCGCCGGAGCCGGCCCTCGTCGAGGCGTTTGTCGCCGACCTCTCCCCCGATGCCTACGAGCAACTCGTCGATCGGTTGCTCTCGAGCCTCGACTGGGGCGAGCACCGGGGGCGCTACTGGCTCGATTATGCCCGTTACGGCGACACCAACGGCATCCACATCGACAACTTCCGCGAGCTGTGGGCCTACCGGCAGTGGGTCGCCAATGCCTTCAACCGCAACATGCCGTTCGACGAGTTCACGATTCTCCAGCTCGCCGGAGACCTCGTGAACGCCGAGACGCCGTCGCTGCCGCGTGAGACGCAACTCGACAACCAGATCGCCAGCGGCTTCAACCGCTGCAACATCACGACGAGCGAAGGTGGGGCGATCGACGAGGAATACCGCGTCATCTACTGCCGCGATCGGACCGAGACGACCTCCGCGGTGTGGATGGGGCTGACGACCGGATGCGCCGTTTGCCACAACCACAAGTTCGATCCGTTCTCGCAGAAAGAGTTTTACGAGCTGTCGGCGTTCTTCAACAACACGACGCAGCCGGCGATGGACGGCAACGTCCACGACACGCCGCCGATCGTGCCGGTGCCGAAGCCGGACGATCTCCCCCGCTTCACGCAGCTCGAACAGGAGCTCCCTGAGGCGCGGGCCGCCGTCGAGGCACGGAAAGGCTCGGCGCGGCCGGAGTTCGATGCCTGGATCACCGCGGCCACGTCCGACACCGTCCGCAAGCTCCTCCCCCAGGACGCTCCTGTCGCCGAGCTCGCGCTCTCCGAAGGGCAGGGGAGCGTCACCAAGGTGAAGCTCGGCGGCGCCGAAAGCGATCTTCCTCTCACCCCCGAAACGACCTGGCAGGCCGGTCCTCCCGGCGCCCAGGGGCTGCTCCTCAATGGCAAGGCGGCCGAGCTGCCCGGCCTCGGCGACTTCGAACAGGATCAGGGCTTCAGCCTCTCGTTCTGGGTTCGTCCGCCGGCCAATGACAATGCCTACGCCGTCGTCGCCCGGATGGATGACGCCCAGGCCTACCGTGGCTGGGATGCCTGGATCCAGAGCCGCCGCCTCGGCATGCACATGGTGCACGCTTGGCCCGACGACGCGATGAAGGTTTCGGCGAAGGACCAACTCCCGGCCGATGCCTGGACGCAGGTGGCGATCACCTACGACGGCTCGGGCCGCCCCGAAGGAATCAAGGTCTTTTACAACGGCAAGCTCCAGGGCTTGAACATCGAGACCAACAACTTCAAGAAGAACACGATCAAGAACCAGGTTCCCTTCACGCTCGGCAGCCGGTCGCCCGGCTCGCCGGCCCACGCCTGTGGTTTGGCGGGGCTTTCCGTGTGGGACCGAACGCTCGCCGACGGCGAGGTCGAAGGGCTCGCCCGCGGCCAGGCGCTCGCCGACATCGTCCGTCTCGACCCCGCCGCCCGCCCCGCCGCGGCCGGCCCGCTCTATGACTGGTGGCTCGTCACCGCCGACGAGCCCTTCAAGGCGGCCACGGCCAAAGCCGCGGCCCTCGACGCCGAGCAGGCGGAGATCCGCCGCCGCGGTACGGTGGCCCATGTCATGAACGAGAAGCCGGAGATGGCGAAGGCCTTCGTGCTCGCCCGCGGCGAGTACGACAAGCGGTTGGACGAAGTTCAGCCCAACACACCCGCCGTCCTCCCCGGCTTCCCGGAGGGGGCACCGCGCAACCGGCTCGGTCTGGCCCGTTGGCTCCTCCTGGCCGATCATCCCCTCACCAGCCGGACGACGGTCAACCGTTTCTGGCAGGAGGTGTTCGGTACGGGGCTGGTCCGCTCGAGCGCCGATTTCGGCGTCTCGGGCGAGCTCCCCAGCCATCCCGAGTTGCTTGACTGGCTGGCGGTGGAGTTCCGCGAAACCGGCTGGAACGTCAAGCGGCTCTTCAAGCTCATGGTGACCAGTGCCACCTATCGGCAGTCGGCCGCCACGACCCCCGAGAAGCTCGTCAAAGACAACGCCAACCGACTCCTCTCGCGCGGTCCGCGCTTCCGGATGGATGCCGAGATGGTGCGCGACTATGCCCTCGCGGCCAGCGGCCTGCTCGTCCGTCAGATCGGTGGCCCGAGCGTGAAGCCCTACCAGCCCGACGGCGTCTGGGAGGCGGTCTCCATGGGGGGCAACACGAGCAGCTACAAGCGTGACTCGGGCGAAAACCTCTACCGCAAGAGCATGTACTGGTTCTGGAAACGGACGGCGCCGCCGGCGTCGATGGAGATCTTCAACGCCCCGTCGCGCGAAACCTGCACGATCCGCCGCGAGCGCACCAACACCCCGCTCCAGGCCCTCGTCACGCTCAACGACCCGCAGTTCGTCGAGGCCGCGCGGGCTCTCGCCGACAGGGCCTGGGAAATCGGCGGCCAGACCGACGAGTCGCGGATCGACTTCCTCGCCCGCCGCCTCGTCGCCCGGCCGCTTTCACCTCAAGAAATGCCGATCGTGAAGCAGTCGCTCGCCGACCTCCAAGCCTATTACGGCGCCCATGCCGAAGAGGCCAAGCAGCTGATCTCGGTGGGCGACTCGAAGCCCCGTCTCCCCGACCCGGCCCAACTCGCCGCCTGGACGATGCTC
>CANGGT010000022.1 GCA_947453375.1 Planctomycetaceae bacterium | reverse complement strand
CTCTTCGAAATCGCCGCCGCGGACATCGATGCTGCCGCTGCTGCTGTTGGTGAGGACTCCGAACTTGCCGCCGCGGACGTCGATTCCGGACGTCCCGCTGACCGTCACCGTCTTGAACGAGCCGTCGGAGATCCCCAGCGCCCCGGAGCCGCTCGTGATCAGTTCCTCGAACGCCCCGCCGGCGACGTCGATCTTGCCGGCCCCGCTGGCATTGAGCGTCTTGAAGCTGCCGCCGCGGACGTCGATCTTGCCGACGTTGGTCGTGTTGAGAACATTGAACGATCCGCCACGGACGTCGATACTCCCTGCGGAGCTCGCCGTCAACGTCTTGAAGGCCCCGCCACGGACATCGATCTGCGAGCCCTTGCCCGTCGATGTGAGCGTGTTGAACGCTCCGCCGCTGACGTCGATCTGCGCGTCGCTCCGCGAGTTCTTGATCTTCGCATCGGCCATGTCCGCATCGGTGAGCGTCACGATGCGGCTGTTCATCGCCACGTCCCCCGACGTGACGATCTTGCTCGTCTTCGTCATCGACAGGGTGTCGGCCTCGAGCGTGATCTCGCTGTCGCTCGTGCTCTGGATGCTGCCGTCGATCGTCAGCGGGCTGTGGCTGATGAGCGAGACGATGCCACTGGCACGAACCGCCCCGGAGACGGTGATCCCGTGCGTCTCGTCGCCGTAGTTCTCCACCGCCACGCTGCCGGCGGAATTGATCGCGGCGACGACATCCACCGGCCCGTGGACGTTCTTCTGATTGAGAATCGAGATGTCCCCCGAGCCGGAGTTCTTCGCCGAGATCACGCTCACCTGCGTGTCGAGGACGTTGTCGCTGCCAATGCCTCCGACGGCGTGGAGGACCACACTCGAGGCGATGACGTTGTTGATCGGCTCGGCTCCAGCGGCCTCGGGATCGTTGTCGTCGATGATCGCGCCACTGGAGTCGAGCGTGACGGTACCGGCCGCTCCCGTGACGATCTCCGCCCCCAGATAGATTGTGCCGCTGACGACGGAGAGGTTCTCGAGCCGGGTGGGAAGGATGAGCGTGCTCGTGGCCAACCCCGACGGGGTCGCTGACCTGGTGATCTCGAGCGAGTCGGTCCCGAAGTCGGCGATCAGCGTGCCGTTGAACGTGGAGGCATCAAGGATCCGCCCGTCGACTCCGACTTCGCCACAGTCTGATGGGTCGGGGCCGAGCGTGACGTTCACCACTTCGATATTGCTGAATGAGTCGGTGCCACAACCGATCAGGCTCGAGTCGCTGACGATGACGTTGACCAGGCCGAAGGCCTTGACGAACGTGTCGGTGCCGTCGCGGCCATCGATCGTGTCCTGGCCCCAAAGCCCGCGGAAGACATTGTCCCGCGCATTACCGCTCATGGTGTCGGCGGCATTGCTGCCGACGACATTCTCGATGCCCTCGCCATTGAGGAGCGTGACGAACAAGCCGCCGGTCACTTCCTGTTCGGTCGTGGCGGCCAGATCGACCGTCAGCCCGGCCCCGCCGGAGAGCGTGACGGCGGCGAAGTCGAGCGTGTCGGCGTCGGCATTCGCAACCTCCACGATCCGCACGCTCGTCGTCGTTCCTCCGACGAACACGTAGGAGTCATTCCCGAGACCACCCTCGAGGATCAGCGTTCCTCCCCAGCCATTCACCGTGAAGGTATTGCCACCGCTCCCCCCCACGAGGTCGACCACCTCGATGCTGACAAGCACGTCCGCCCCGACTCCGGTGATCGTCGCGGCGGCGACCGTGGCGTCAACGTTCCCGGTTTCGATCGCAGTGTCGGTTCCCGCTCCTCCGTCGAGCGTATTGCTGCCGACGCGTCCCGAGAGCGTGTCATCGCCGCCGAGAGCCGTGATCGCGTTGTCGCGGGCATTGCCGAGCATCGTGTCGGCTGCCGCCGTGCCGGTGACGTTCTCGATCCCGGTGGCATCAGAGAGCGTCAACGTCAGCGTGGCCGTTACCGCCTGGGAAGACGTCAGCGCGAGATCAACGGTCACGCCCGTATCGTCACCGAGCGAGAGGGCGGAGAAGTCGACCGTGTCGGTGTTCGCATCAGCTCCTTCCACGATGGCGATTGAGGCCGATACCGCCCCGACGAAGACGTAGCGGTCGCTCCCGGTGCTGCCGGTGAGCGTGGCGTTCCCCGCCCAGGCGTTCACGGTGAACGTATTCGCTCCGGCCCCGGCCGTGACCCGCGCCGCTTCGATTCCGGCAAGCGTGTCGCTCCCCACGCCGGCAAGCGTCGTGGGGGTGAGCGTGAAGTCGACATCCCCCGACTCGACCACCGTATCGGTCCCGGCACCGCCGTCGAGACGATCGTCGCCGGCAAGACCTGAGAAGGTGTTATCTCGCATGTTGCCGACGAGCGTGTCGGCAAACGACGTCCCGATGGCGTTCTCGAGTCCTGTCGCTGTGGAGAGCGTCAACGTCAAGCCGGTCGCGATCGACTGCGGCGTCGTCGATCCGAGATCGAGCGAGAGGCCGCCATGCAAAAGTCCGGAGAAATCGAGCGTGTCGGCATCAGCATCGGCCGACTCGACGACCGAAACGCTTGCCGACAGGGCCCCAGCGAAGACGTAGCGATCGTCGCCGGCCCTCCCGACGAGGGTGTCGTCGCCGGCGAGGCCAGAGAGCGTGTTGGCCCTCGCATTCCCGAAAATGGTGTCGGCGAGAGCTGTCCCGGCAACGTTCTCGAGCCCCGTCGCGCTGGAAAGCGTCAGCGTCAAGCCGGCCACGAGCGTCTGGGCGGTCGTCGCAGCCAGATCGAGGCTCACACCTCCGTTGGCGAGGTTTGCGAAGTCGAGCGAATCGGTGTCGGCATCAGCTGCCTCGATGATCGTCAGGCTCGCCGATTCTGTACCTGTGAAGACATACGCGTCGCTGCCAGTGCCGCCGGCGAGGATCGCGCTCCCCGTCCAGGCATTCACGGTGAACGTGTTCGCGCCGCTGCCGGCCGTCAGATGCGCCCCCTCGATCCCGACAAGCGTATCGCTCCCGACTCCGGTGAGCGTCGCGGGGCCGAGCGTGAAGTCGACATCCCCCGATTCGACGACCGCGTCGATCCCGTCGCCGCCGATGAAGGCATCGCTTCCGGCGGCGCCGGTGAGGGTGTCGTCGCCGCCGCGACCAGCGAGCGTGTCGTCGCCGGCGACACCGGAGAGCGAGTTGTCGCGGGCATTCCCCAGAACCGTGTCGGCAAACGCCGTCCCGATGACGTTCTCGATCCCCGTGGCGCTCGAAAGCGTCGTCGTCAATCCAGCCACGAGCGCCTGCGCCGTCGTCACTGCCAGATCGAGGCTCACGCCGCCATTCAGGAGACCGGTGAAGTCGAGCGTGTCCGCATCGGCATTCTCTGCCTCGACGATCGTCACGCTTGCCGACTCGGTGCCCGAGAAGACGTAGGTGTCATTCCCAACGCCGCCGGTGAGGATCGCGCTCCCCGTCCAGCTCCGCACCGTGAACGTGTTCGCTCCGCTCGCTGTCGTGAGGTTAGCCCCCTCGATCCCGACAAGCGTGTCGGTGCCAAGCCCCTCAAGCGTCGTGGGAGTGAGCGTGAAGTCGACATCGGCCGACGCGACGACGGTGTCGGTTCCGGTGCCGCCGTCGAGGCTGTCGTTCCCCACCCCGCCTGAGAACGTGTCGTCGCCGGCGAGACCCGAAAGCGAGTTGCCTCTCGTGTTCCCGACGAGCGTATCGGCAAACGCCGTCCCGACGACGTGTTCAAGTCCCCTCGCGCTCGAAAGCGTCAGCGTCAAGCCGGCCACGACCGTCTGCGCGGTCGTCACCGCCAGGTCGATCGTCACGCCGCCATTCAGGAGACCGGAGAAGTCGAGCGCGTCGGCGTCGGCATCGGCCCCTTCGACGATCGTCACGCTCGCCGACTCTGTGCCTGTGAAGACGTAGCGGTCGTCTCCGGCGTTGCCCGAGAGGATCGCGCTCCCTGTCCAACCGGCCACCGTGAACGTGTTCGCGTCGCTGCCCGCCGTCAGGTTCACCGCCTCGATGCCGGCAAGCGAATCGGTGCCGCGTCCCTCGAGCCCCGTTGCCGTGAGGGTGAAGTCGACATCGTCCGATTCGACAACGGTGTCGGTGCCGGCGCCGCCATCGAAATGATCATCCCCTGCACTGCCGGTGAAGGTGTCATCTCCCGCTCGGCCCGCAAGCGTGTCATCGCCGGCGATCCCGAGCAGCGTGTTGTCTCTTGCATTCCCGAGAATGGTGTCGGCGAACGCCGTCCCGATGACGTTCTCGATCCCCGTGGCGCTCGAAAGCGTCGCCGCCAACCCAGCCACGAGCGTCTGCGCTGTCGTCGCCGCCAGATCGAGACTCACGCCACCATTGGAGAGACCGGAGAAATCGAGCGTGTCGGCGTCGGCATTCCCTGCCTCGACGATGGTCACGCTGGCCGATTCGACCCCGGTGAAGACATAGGTATCGTCGCCAACGCCGCCGTCGAGGACTGCGTCGCCCGTCCAGTCGCTCACGGTGAACGCGTTGGCACCGCTCCCTGCCGTGAGGTGGGCCCTCTCGATCCCTCCAAGCGAATCGGCGCCGAGTCCCGTGAGC
This sequence comes from Planctomycetaceae bacterium, assembly GCA_947453375.1. Lineage (GTDB taxonomy): Bacteria > Planctomycetota > Planctomycetia > Pirellulales > UBA1268 > QWOP01. The sequence goes on along the minus strand of CANGGT010000022.1, from coordinate 28,284 downwards.
GTCGTGGGGGTGAGCGTGAAATCGGCATCGGCCGACACGACCACGGTGTCGGCGCCGTCGCCGCCGTCGAGGCTGTCGTTCCCCACCCCGCCGACGAGCGTGTCATCGCCTGCCCGACCGGCAAGCGCGTCGTCGCCGGCGAGACCCGAAAGCTTGTTGTCTCTTGCATTCCCGAGGATGGTGTCGGCAAGCGGCGTCCCAATGACGTTCTCGATGCCCGAATCACTCGACAGCGTCAGCGTCGCTCCCGACACGACCGTCTGAGCGGTCGTCTCCGCCAGATCGAGGCTTACGGCGCCACCTGCAAGCGCCATGAAATCGAGCGTGTCGGAGTCGGTATCAGACTCTTCGACGATCGTCACGCCAGCTGCCAGCGTGCCCGAGAACAGGTAGGAATCATTCCCCGCGCCACCGGTGAGGATCGCAGCGCCGGCCCAGCCAGCCACGGTGAACGTGTTTGCCCCGGCGCCCGCCGCCAGACTCGCCGTCTCGACGCTGCCAAGCGAATCGGTACCGAGCCCCACGAGACTCGCTGCCGCGAGCGTGAAGTCGACATCTGCCGACTCCGCCACCGTGTCGGTGCCTTCGCCACCGGCGAACGTGTCGTCGCCGGCCCGACCGGTGAGCGTGTCGTCGCCACCGAGCCCCGCAAGCGTGTTGGCAAGGGTGTTGCCGAGGAGGACGTCGGCGAAGGCCGACCCGGTGACGTTCTCGACTGCCGCGTCGCTCGACAGCGTCACGGTCAAGCCCGTCGCCACCGTCTGCATTGTCGTCACGGCGAGATCGACGGTCACTCCACCGTTGGCAAGGCTCGTGAAGTCGAGTGTGTCGGCATCGGCATCCGCCGTCTCGACGATCGTCACGGCCGCGGAGAGATTTCCTGAGAAGGCATAAACGTCTCCCCCGGCGGCGCCCGACAGGAGAGCACTGCCGGTCCAGCCGTTCACGGTGAACGAGTTCGCCCCGGCACCGCCCGAGAGGATCGCTCCTTCGATGTCGGCAAGCGCATCGGTGCCGACGCCGGTGAGCGCCGACGAGGCGAGCGCGAAGTCGACATCCGCCGACTCGACCACCGTATCGCTCCCCGCGCCGCCATCGAGGGTGTCATCGCCCACCCGGCCAGTGAACAGGTCATCGCCGGAAAGCCCAGCAAGCGTGTTGGCACGGGTGTTACCCACGAGGGAGTCGGCGAAGGCCGTCCCGGTGACGTTTTCAATCCCTGTCTCAGTCGAGAGCGTCAGCGTCAGGCCTGCCACGGCTGCCTGGGCCGTCGTCACCGCCAGATCGAGGCTCACACCACCATTGAGGAGCCCCGAGAAGTCGAGCGTGTCGCTGTCGGCATCAGCCGCTTCGACGATCGTCACGCTTGCCGACTCGGTCCCGCTGAAAACGTAGGTGTCGTTGCCGGCGTCACCGGAAAGGACCGCGCTCCCGTTCCATCCGTCGACCGTGATCGTGTTCGCACCAACGCCGGCCGTCAGGTTCACGCTCTCGATGCCGGAGAGCAGATCGGTGCCGCGTCCCGCGAGTCCGGCCGCCGTAAGGGTGAAGTCGACATTCCCCGATTCGATCACGGCGTCGGAACCGCTGCCGCCATCGAGGCTGTCGCTCCCCCCGCGCCCCGTGAGGGTGTCGTCTCCAGCGAGCCCCGCCAGCAGGTTGCCGCGGGCGTTCCCCTGGAGGGTGTCGGCCAGCGCCGTCCCCGTGACGTTCTCGATCCCCGTCGTGCTCGAGAGCGTCAGCGTCAGCCCCGATACGACTGCCTGGGAGGCCGTCACGGCAAGATCGACACGGATGCCGCCGTTCAACAGATTCGAGAAGTCGAGCGTGTCGCTGTCGGTGTTCGCCGCCTCGACGATCGTCACGCTCGCCGCCTCTGTCCCGGCGAAGGCGTAGCGATCGCCGCCGGCGGCGCCGATGAGCGTGGCGCTCCCCGTCCAGCCGTCGACCGTGAATGTGTTCGCACTCGCGCCGGCCGTCAGATTCACCGTCTCGATGCCGGCAAGCGTGTCACTTCCCGCGCCGGTCAGCGTCGCCGCTGCGAGCGTGAAATCGACGTCGGCCGACTCGCTCACCGTGTCGGTACCAGCCCCGCCGTCGAAGGTGTCGTTGCCGTCGCGACCCAGCAGCGTGTCGTCGCCGCCAAGACCCGAAACCGCGTTGTCTCTCGTATTGCCCAGGAGCGCGTCGGCGAACGCCGTTCCGATGGCGTTCTCGAGCCCCGTCGCCGTGGAAAGCGTCAGCGTCAAGCCGGCCACGAGCGTCTGCGCCGTGGTCACGGCAAGATCGAGACTCACGCCCCCGTTCGCGAGCGTCGTGAAATCGAGCGTGTCGGTGTCGGCGTTCGCACCCTCGACGATCGTCACGCTCGCCGATTCGGTCCCGGCAAAGACATAGCGGTCATTCCCGGTGCCACCCGTGAGCGTGGCGCTCCCCGTCCAGCCGTCGACCGTGATCGTGTTCGCACTCGCGCCGGCCGTCAGATTCACCGTCTCGATGCCGGCAAGCGTGTCACTTCCCGCGCCAGTCAGCGTCGCCGCTGCGAGCGTGAAATCGACGTCGGCCGACTCGCTCACCGTGTCGGTACCAGCCCCGCCGTCGAAGGTGTCGTTGCCGTCGCGGCCCAGCAGCGTGTCGTCGCCGCCAAGACCCGAAACCGCGTTGTCTCTCGTGTTGCCCAGGAGCGCGTCGGCGAACGCCGTTCCGATGGCGTTCTCGAGCCCGGTCGCCGTGGAAAGCGTCAGCGTCAAGCCGGCCACGAGCGTCTGCGCCGTGGTCACGGCAAGATCGAGACTCACGCCCCCGTTCGCGAGCGTCGTGAAGTCGAGCGTGTCGCTGTCGGCGTTCGCACCCTCGACGATCGTCACGCTCGCCGATTCGGTCCCGGCAAAGACATAGCGGTCGTTCCCGGCGCCCCCCGTGAGCGTGGCCCTCCCCGTCCACCCCTGCACCGTGATCGTGTTCGCACTCGCCCCGGCCGTCAGATTCACTGCCTCGATGCTGGCAAGCGTGGCGGCTCCGAGCCCGGTGAGCGTCGTCGGGGCAAGCGTGAAATCGATGTCTGCCGACTCGATCACCGTGTCGGTCCCGACGCCGCCGTCAAAGCTGTCGTTCCCGGCCGAGCCGAAAAAGGAGTCGTCGCCGGCTCGCCCAACGAGCGTATCGGAGCCGCCAAGACCCGAAAGCACGTTGTCTCTTGTATTCCCCCGCACCGTGTCGGCAAACGCAGTCCCGGTGACGTTTTCGATCCCCGTCACGGAGGAGAGTTTGAGCGTCAGGCCGGCCACGAGCGTCTGCGCCGTTGCCACGGCCAGATCGAGGTTCACGCCCCCATTCAGGAGCCCTGTGAAATCGAGCGTGTCGGTATCGGCATTCGCTCCCTCGACGATCGTCACGCTGGCCGACTCCGTCCCGACGAAGACGTAGGAATCGTTCCCGGCGTTCCCCGTGAGCGTCGCGCTCCCCGTCCACCCCTGCACGTTGAACGTGTTCGCACTCGCACCGGCCGAAAGGTTCACCGTCTCGATGCCGTCGAGTGAATCGCTGCCGATGCCGGTGAGCCCCACCGCCGTGAGCGTGAAGTCGACGTCGGCCGACTCGACCACCGTGTCGGTCCCGGCACCGCCGAGAAAAGTGTCGTTGCCAGACAGGCCCGTAAATGTGTCGTTGCCGGAGAGGCCCGAGAGCGAGTTGTCTCTCGCGTTTCCGAGAAGCGTGTCGGCCAGCGCCGTCCCGACCACGTTCTCGAGCCCCGTCGACGAGGAGAGCGTCAGTGTCAAGCCCGCGGCTACGGTCTGGGCCGCTGTCGACGCCAGATCGACGCTCACCGCTCCCGTGGCAAGATCGCTGAAGTCGAGGGTGTCGGAGTCGGCGTCCGCCGCCTCGACGACCGTCACGTTCGCGGCAGCCGTTCCGCGGAACACGTAGCGGTCGCTCCCGGCACCACCGTCGAGCAGGACACCACCCGTCCACCCTGCCAAGGTGAACGTGTTGGCACGATCCCCTCCCGCGAGCCGGACCGACTCCACGCTCACAAGCGTCTCGGTTCCGAGGCCGGTCAGGAGGGCCGCCGCGAGCGTGAAGTCGATATCCCCGGACTCGACCACCGCATCGACACCAGCGCCTCCGTCAAGGCTGTCGGTGCCGGCACGCCCCGACAGTGTGTCGTCACCGGCAAGACCCGACACTCGATTGTCGCGCGCATTCCCGACGAGCGTGTCGGCAAACGCCGTCCCGACTACGTTCTCGAGCCCCGTCGCCGTGGAAAGCGTCAGCGTCAAGCCGGCCACGAGCGTCTGCGCCGTGGTCACGCCAAGATCGAGACTCACACCCCCGTTCGCGAGCGTCGTGAAATCGAGCGTGTCGGTGTCGGTATCCGCCGACTCGATGACGGTCACGTTCGCTGACCCGGTGCCGGAGAAGACGTAGCGGTCGTTCCCGGCGGCGCCTGCGAGGATCACGCTCCCCTTCCACCCCTGCACTGTAAACGCATTCGCGCCGGTACCTCCCGTGAGGCTCACCGCTTCAATCCCGGCAAGTGAGTCCGTGCCGCGACCGGCAAGCCCCGCCGCCGTGAGCGTGAAGTCGACATCCCCCGACTCGACGACCGTGTCGGTCCCGGTGCCACCATCAAACGTGTCGGTGCCGGACAGGCCCGAGAGCGAGTCGTCGCCGGCAAGACCGGAGAGCGGGTTGTCGCGCGCATTTCCGACGAGCACGTCGGCAAACGCCGTCCCCGTGACGCTCTCGATCCCCGTGTCACTGGAAAGCTTCAGCTTCAACCCGGACACGACCGTCTGCACCGTCGTCGCTGCCAGATCGATCGTCAGGCCGCCATTGAGCAAGCCGCTGAAGTCGAGCGAGTCAGCGTCGGCATTCGCCGCCTCCACGATCGTCACGCTTGCCGACACCGTCCCGGTGAAGACATAGCGGTCGTTCCCGGCGCCCCCCGTGAGCGTGGCGCTCCCCGTCCAACCCTGCACCGTGATCGTGTTCGCGCCGGCCCCTCCCGCCAGGTTCACCGCCTCGATCCCGGCGAGCGCGTCGGTGCCGAGCCCGGCGAGTTCCGCTGCCGTGAGCGTGAGGTCGCCATTCGCCGACTCAACCACCGTGTCGGTCCCGTCGCCGCCATCAAAACGATCGTTGCCGGAAAGACCCGTGAACGTGTTGTCATGGGCATCGCCGACGAACGTGTCGTCAAACGGTGTCCCGATCACGTTGCGGAATCCAGTGCTCTGCCGGAAGCCGTTCGCCAGGCCGAGGGCGAGATTCACCGTCACGGCACTGGCGGAGCGCGAATAGTCGAGCGTGTCGCTCGCGGAGGCCGCCACGATGTCGTCGATGCCGCTGAAGAGGAGGCCGCCGACCGACCCGCGCCCCGGAGACTCGATCGCCCAGACGCTCCCGCCCGTCGGGCCGATGAGCGTGTTGCCCCCGGCGATTCCATTGGCGGTGCTGCCGATGACGACATTGATCCCCTTGAAGCCGCCGGTACCGGTCGCCAGGCCCATGCCCAGGTCGACGCTGACCGCGAGCGTGGACTCGCTGTAATCGAGCGTGTTCTTCGCCATCACATTGCCGATCACGCGGCCCGCCATCGTCGCGCTGCCGACGAACACGAACCGATTTGCGGTCTGACCGCCGACGATATCGCCGAAGCTACTGAACGTCAGTCCGTTGGCGGACGGATCCGTCGTGTCCTCGACGGTCAGGCTGCCGTTGGGATGCAACGTGAACGTCAGGGGGACGGTGCAGCCGGAGAAATCGAGCGTCGTAACGGCGGCGATCCCGTCCGGCATGAGGGTGCCGAAGCCGTCGTAAAACGGCACAAGCGGGAGGATGCGGGTGTCGAGCGTGAACGCGAACCTCGTCACCGCCGACCTGTTCCCCGCGACATCGAACTGCCGTAGCTGGATCGCGTTGGGGCCCTCGACCGCACGGAACGACGTGCTCCACGACCGGCCGCTGTCCACCGAGTATTCGACCATCGCACCCGACTCGAGATTCCCGATCGTGAGATCGGCGAGGCTCGTGATCCGGTCGGTCCTGCTCGTACCGGTGTCCTTCGTGAGCGACACCGTCAGGGCAGCGGCGGACCGCGTGTCGAGCGTGAACTCGAGCCTCGCCCCCGGCGACACGCCTCCCCTGCCATCGACCTGGCGCACGAGGACGACGTTGCCCCCCTCGACGGCCGTGAAGGCTCCACTCCAGGTTTGACCCGCATCGATCGAGTACTCGATCCCGTTCCCGTCCTCCACCCCCGTCACCGCCAACGCGCCGTCGGAGGTGATCGAGTCGCTGCCGCTGGTCCCGGTGTCATTCCCGAGAGCGACGATCGGGGCGACGAACACCCGAGGGACGATCGTATTGACGATTGCCACGCCGGGATCGACGTCGGTGTAATTGCCATTCGGGCTGATGAAGTACCACGAGTCGGAATAGACGCCCGGCGAGGAGTGCGTCGTCCCCTGGAGATAAAGGCCGGACGACAGATCCTCGCCGTTGACACCCTTGGCTACCCCGATCGCCGTATGTGGCTGTCGATCGTCGGTCACGTTGTAGGGCGTAACGGTGATCGTCGGGGTTGCCTTGAGGATCGTGTTGGTGATCGACCCCGACGTGCTGCGGTAATTTGAATTACTGAACGTCCACTGATCGGTGTAAACCCCGGCGTTGACGTGCGAGGTTGCGACAGCGAGGTCCAAGCCGGACGACAAATCCTCACCATTGACTCCCGTCACGGTCCCGGTGGCGGAGTGGGCCAAGCCGTCGTAGGTCGTGACAAAGGGCGTCACCGTGATCATCGGCTCGGCCTGCTCGATGGTGAACGTCCCGGTCCCGAACGCATTGGCGTAATTCGGGTCCTGGCTGAAAAACTGCCACGTCACCGTGTAGACGCCGGCGTCGGTGAAGATTTCGTTGGTGACCGCGGAGCCGAGCGCCTCCCCGTAGATGCCGGAGGCGAAGACGACACCCCACTGCTGGCGTCCGTTGTAGACCACGGACGCAGGTCCCTGGATCGACACTTGGGCCATGTCGATCGTGCCGGACAGCTCAGGCGTGAGGAGAACATAGTTGTCGGCAAGGGCTCCGGTGAGCGACAGGCCTGTCACGGTCACCGGCTTGCCGGAGCCGGCGTTGGGGTCGTCGAAGGTGCCCGTGACACCGGCCGTGACGAGCGTCGTCGACGTGTCGCCCGGCACGAGGCCGACGAGTGTCGCCTGGCGGAGATTCAGCGGGGCGATCGTGCCGCCGTCGTAGGGGCGGGTATCGACGGTGATGCCGCTGACGGTGAGCCCGACGAGAACGCGGGTGAGGACGATGTCGTTGCCGTCCCCACCGGCGTAGTCGATGCGGAACGTCTGCCCGTTACCGGCGAGGAACACCGTCCCGCCAGGAAGCCCGGCAAACCCGCCGATGACCGGATCGCTTCCGTCGTTGTCGACGATCGTTACCGACTGCCCCACGTCGGCTCGGCCATTGATCGTCAGCTCGAGGCTGCTGCCGCCGAGGTCGACCGTCCCGGCCACCGTCAGCCCAGCCACGGTAAGTGCGCCGCCGGCCGGCAAGCCCACGGAGGGGGAAAGCGTCGCCTGGGGCTGCAGGGCGATATTGCCGGTGGCCAGGCCGCCGGCGAGGCGGCCCGTCACCGTGAGCACACCGGTCGTCGTCGTCACCGTGCCTGGCCCGGTGAGACTGCCGATGGTGTCGCTCGAAGCACCGAGGTCGAGCGTGCCGCCGCTCAGGATCACGGCGCCGCTGTCCGCGAGGACGTGGCTCGCACCGAGGCTGAGCGTTCCGCCGGAGACGGTCGTGCCACCGGTGTAGGTGTTGCTGCCCGTGAGCGTGAGCGTGCCGGCACCGGACTTTTTGAGCGAACCGCCGGAACTGGCAAGCGCCGAAGCGTAGGTGACGTTCTGTCCGTTGGTATCGACACTGTAGGCCTGATTGGCGGCCGCGGAGAAGCGCGACGAATAGTCGGTGGTGTTGCTGGCGGAATGTTGGAGCGTGCCGCCGCCGAAGCTGATCGTGCCGGTGGTGCCGAGGGCGCTGGCGTTCCCCAGCGCGAGCACGCCGCCGTTGAGGTTCTTCGCGCCAGAGTGGGTATTGGCCCCGGAGAGCGTGACGGTACCGGCGCCGGTTTTGGTGAGGGCACCGGTGCCGGCGATCCTGGCGGAGATCGTACCACTCTGCAGCGCGTACGACGTGGCTGTGAGCGTGCCTGTCGTACCCGTGATCGTGCCGCTCGTCAGCGTCACGGCGCCGACCGTATCGGTGAACGTCACGATGTCGAGCGTGCCTCCGTTCACCGTCACCGGACCGGCAGACAGAGCGTTGATCCTCCCGTATCTGAGCGTCCCGGTGGTGATGGTCGTTCCGCCGGTGTGGGCATTGGCTCCCGAGAGCACGAGCGTGCCGGCCCCGACTTTCACGAGGACGCCGGTCGTGTTGGCACTCGCACCCGAGATCGTCAGCGTGTTGGTGGTCACGTCGATCGTCGACGTCTTGCCGGCGGTGAGCGTGAAGGCCCGATTGGTCGAGGCGGTCAAGCCGGTGTACTGGAGCGTTCCCCCTGAGAAGACGAGGTTCGCCGCGGCAGTGGCCGCAGCGCCGAGGTTCCCCGCCACGCCACCGTTTCCGATCGTGGCGACACTGAGAACGCCAGCGCTGATCGTCGTCACGCCGGTGTAGGTGTTGGTGCCGGTGAGGGTGAGCTTCCCAGTGCCGATCTTCGTGAGCTTGCCGGCACCGCTGATGACACCACCAAACGTCGAGTTCGTGTTATCGGCGCCGATGTTGAGCGTCGAGGTGGCACTATTGAACGCAACCGTGGCGGTGCCGTTATTGGAAAGCGACCCGAACGTCGCCCCGATCGTGCCGGCCGAGAAGGCAAGCGCTGCCGTACCGGCGGCGCCGTTCCCGAGCGTCACCCCTCCAGCCACCGCACCATTGACGTCGACGGTCAGCGTGGCGCCCTGACTGACGACGATCGAATCGTTGGCGGTGGGGGCGCCGTTGACACCGGAGCCGGTCGTGATCTGGCTCCAAGCCGTGTTCGAACTGATGACGATCGCGGAATCGTGGAAGGCCTCGGTCGCCACCGCGCCGGACACAAGCCCCGTGGCCCGGACCTCGAGACTCGCGTTGGCATACTCGCTGCCGACAAACCAATCGGTCTCGATCCGTCCGTCGGCGATGCCGTCACGGTCGGGGGCGATGCGGATGCCGGTCTCATCGACGTAGGCGTCGAACCCCCCCAAGCCGTCGGTCACCTTCCAGGGGAGATTCCCCGGCGCGTTGTCGGCGAGGCCGTCGGTGCGGACGACCTGAAACTGGATCGTCTCACCGACCAGAAAGTTGTGGTCGGGGCCACCGTCTGAGAAGGTGGTGAAGAGGGCCGTGCTTCCAGGAGCGTAGTCGAATCGATCGGTGGCGATGTCGGCGGCCAGGAGCGCCCGCGGCTCGAGTCGCGCAAGCCCATCGAGCCGCGCCAGCCCCGAGCGCCGTGTCCGATCGCGCCGGCTGCGGCGCTGGACGCGGAGCAAGGCTCGCTCCCGGAAGCGGCGCCAGACGAGCGTGGCGTGGATCCGTGCCCACCACCGAGCAGTCCAATTCGACTTCATGGCAAACCATCTCCTTGGAGCAGCGCTGAACAGCCCGGGGCGGTGCCGCTCGACCCGTCGTCACCGACCGGACGGCGGATGCCTCACCCCCCCGCATGATGGAGGCGGTCGATGAACGTCTGCCGAGCCTAAGGCCTCTGTACGGCAGGTCAAAGGAGTTGGCCCAGAAACGGACCAGAATCTGCGCCACCTGGGACGAAACGGGCAGATATGAGGATGAAACGGCACCTCTCCGCAGACGCCCCCCCCTTGCGAGCGATGCCGGCGCGAGACTTTCCGGGGAGCTTCCGCACCTTCCCCTCGGCTGCCCGCTCTCGCGTGGTTGAGGATTCCCGTCCCCGGGTCCAAGATGGACGTTCCCCTTCGTCATCCACGGCTCCCTGGCGATCCCGGCCCCATGCCTGCCCTCACCACCCACCTCACGATCATCCGTCACGCCTGGGCCGAGGATCCGGGGCCGGGGGTCGACGACTTCCAGCGTCGCCTGACGAAGCCCGGGCGGAAGCGGTTCGAGAAGTTCGTCCGCCGGCTCGGAAAAGTGGGGATGGGGTTTGACCTGATCGCCACCAGCCCACTCATCCGCTGCCGGGAGACCGCCGAGATTCTCGCGACGGAACTCGACGAGGGAGCGCCGATCGTCGTCGTCGATGCCCTCGCCCCGGGATCAGACTGGCAGACGCTCGTGGAATGGACGATCAGCCAGGATGCCGCCCGTGTGGCCTGGGTTGGACACGCCCCGTGCGTGGGGCGCCTCGCCGCCCACACGATCGGCGATGGCAGCGCCACGATCCGGATGTCGAAGGGAGCCGTGGCTTCGATCCGACTCGACGACGGCATCGGCCATCCGGGCGAATTGGAGTGGCTGGCCACGGCAGCGATCCTCGAGGGCTGACGGCCGCCGTGGAGGGCGAAAACGTGGGAAAAAGTGCCGGCAAGGCTTCCGCCGGAGGGTGGTAGAATCGGTCGCGTTCCCGCCGTCCCCTCGAGGATCCGGTTCATGCCGCTCCCCTCCCGTTTGACCGTTCGCTCCCGACTCGCCCCCATGGGCATCACGCGCATCGCCCTCGGTGCCATGATCGGGCTGTCGTGGGGGGCGATCTCCGGCTGCTCTTCGCCGAGCCGTGGACCGGAGGTCGACATCGTCGAGGTGGAGCGGATCGAGGTGCTGCCGATGGAGACCGCAGCACCGGTGGAGTCGGAGGGCTCCTCGCCGCCGGCCGACGAAAAGGCTGCAGGGCCATCGACCGAGTCCGTGCCCCCTGCGACCGATGCCGGCCCGGCCGCGGAGGAAGTCCCCGTCTCTCCGGCGGCCAACTGACGCCACGCTCCACTCCCTGCCGGCGGCATCGATGTCGTCGTCCCTCTCCCCGCTCCGCTCCAGCCACCGCGCCCCAGCCATCCATGAAAGACCCCTCCCGCTGGCTCCCGATTGCCCAGGCCCGCCCCCCTTTCTGGGCCGGCGTCGATCTGGGTGGGACGAACATCAAAGTCGGCCTCGTCGATGACGACGGCCGCACCGTCGCCTTCCACACCGAGAAGACGCTCGTCGATCGGGGGCCGGAGGATGTCTGCCGGCGGATGGGCCAGAGCGTGCACACCGTCGCCGGCCTCGCCGGCGTCCCCCTCTCCGCGATCCCTCGGGCCGGCCTCGGCACCCCCGGCCCGCAGGACCTCAAGGCCGGCTTCATCATCCGCGCTGGCAACTTCCCCGGGTTCGATGGCTTCAACGTCCGCGACCGGGTCTCGCACCACGCCGGGCTGCCGGTGACGTTTGCCAACGACGCCACCGCTGCCGGCTTCGGCGAGCACTGGATCGGCGCCGCCAAGCAGCTCGAAAGCCTCGTGCTCCTCACGCTCGGCACGGGGGTCGGCGGCTCGATCGTCATCGGCGAGACGACGATCGACGGCGCCAATAGCCACGCCTCCGAGTGCGGTCACATGCTCGTCGATCCGGCCGCGACGGCCCGGATGTGTCCCTGCGGAAAGCGGGGACACCTCGAGGCCTACGCGAGCGCCAAGTCGCTGGTGGCCATGGCCCGGGAGCGGATCGATGCCGGCACCGCGGCTGGACTGGCAAAGGCCGTGGCCGATGGCGCGGAGCTGACCCCGGAGCTCGTGTGGGCCCAGGCGAAGACAGGGGATGGGGCGTCGCTCGAGCTGATCGACTCGGTGGCCCGCTGGCTCGGCATCGGGATCACGACCCTCCTCCACACCCTCGACCCGGCGATCGTCCTCCTCGGCGGCGCCATGACATTCGGTGGCGAGCCCGATCCGGTCGGCCACGCCTTCCTGGAGCGGATCCGTGCCGTGGTCCGGGAGCGTGCCTTCCCCCTCCTCGCCGAACGAACGCCGATCCGCTTCGCCACCCTCGGCGGCGACGCCGGCTACGTCGGCGCCGCCGGCATGGCCCGCGCCGAACACCTCCGCCTCCATCCCTCCGACGCCTGACGATCCCCCCGGCTACAATTTCCCCATGCCTATCGACTGCAAGCACATCCGCAACTTTTCGATCATCGCCCACATCGACCACGGCAAGAGCACGCTCGCCGACCGGCTCCTCGAATGGACCGGAACGGTCGAGAAGCGGCAACTCAAGGAGCAGATGCTCGACGACATGGAGCTCGAGCGGCAGCGAGGGATCACGATCAAGGCCCGCGCCGTGCGGATGGAATACCGTCACAAGGGAGAGCTTTACGAGCTCAACCTCATCGATACCCCCGGCCACGTCGACTTCCACTACGAGGTCTCGCGGAGCCTGGCCTGCTGCGAGGGGGCGGTGCTCCTCGTCGACGCCTTCCAGGGGGTGGAAGCGCAGACGGTGGCCAACGCCTACGCCGCGATCAATCAAAATCTGGCGATCGTGCCGGTGATCAACAAGGTCGATCTCGTCCACGCGCGCGTCGACGAGGTCCTGGCCGAGATGGAGCAGAGCCTGGCGATCGACCCGACGGAGGTCATCAAGGCGAGCGCCAAGGCAGGCATCGGCATCGATGAATTGCTCGGAGCGATCGTCGAGCGGATCCCGCCGCCGGCAGGGGATCCGCAGGCGACGCTCAAGGCGATGATCTTCGACAGCCACTACGACAGCTACCGCGGTGCGATCACCTACGTCCGGATCATCGACGGCACGATCAAGAAGGGCCAAAAGATCCGCTTCCTCGAGACCGCCTCGACCCACGAGGTGCTCGAGCTCGGTCAATTCGTGCCGCAGCGCCGCGCCTGCGACGAGCTCGCCGCCGGTCAGGTGGGCTACCTCGTCTGCAACATCAAGGACGTCAAGCAGGTCCACATCGGCGACACGGTGACGATCCCGGGCGACGACGGCGCCAAGGCGATGCCGGGCTACAAGCCGCCGCAGCGGATGGTCTACTGCGGCCTCTATCCCTCCGAGGGGGAGAACTTCGAGGAGCTTCGCGACTCCCTCGAAAAGCTGGTGATCAACGATCCGTCGTTCGAGTTTTCCCCGGAGTCGAGCGAGGCACTCGGCTTCGGATTCCGCTGTGGGTTCCTCGGCCTCCTCCACATGGAGATCATCCAGCAGCGGCTCGAGAAGGAGGACGATCTCGACCTCGTCCAGACGGCGCCGAACGTCACCTACCAGATCCTCAAGTCCGACGGCACGACGATCGAGATCACCAATCCGCAGGATGTCCCCGAGTCGGGGCAGATCGAGGAATTCCGCCAACCGATCGTGCGGACGAACTTCCTCACCCCGGTCGAGCACATCGGCCCGATCATGCAGCTTTGCACCGACCGCCGCGGCACCTACCTCAAGACCGAATACCTCTCGCCGACCCGCGCGATGCTGACGTTCGACCTGCCGCTCGCGGAGGTGATCTACGATCTCCACGACAAGCTCAAGAGCGTGACGCGCGGCTACGGCACGATGGACTACGAGCTCATCGGCTACTTCCCGGCCGACCTCGTCCGCCTCGACATCCTCGTCGGTGGCAAGAAGGTCGACGCCCTGTCGATCATCTGCGACCGGCGCGATGCCGACCGCCGCGGCCGGGCGATCGTCAAGAAGCTCCGCGGCGAGATCGACCGGCACATGTTCGAGGTGGCGCTCCAGGCCGCCATCGGCACGAAGGTGATCGCCCGCGAGACGATCTCCGCGATGCGGAAGAACGTCACGGCGAAGTGCTACGGCGGCGACATCTCCCGCAAGAAGAAGCTGTGGGCGAAGCAGAAGGAGGGGAAGAAGCGGATGAAGAGCGTCGGCTCGGTCGACATTCCCCAGAAGGCCTTCATGGCGGTCCTCGACACCGGTGCCGATCGTCAGCAGTAGGAACGGCCGGCTGACGGCGCCTCGTCGCGTTCCCCGCTCCCGTCTCCCTTTCCCTGTTCGGAGGATTCCCATGCGTGCCGCGTTCACGATCGTGCTTCTCGTGCTCGTGGCCCTCCTCGCCACTCCGGCCCACGCTTGGCAGGACCCCGACTGGGACAAGGACTACGTCCTCTCCACCACGAGCACGGCCCGCGGCCCCGGCGTCGAGCCGGGGTCGACGCGGATGCTCGTCCACAAGAGCAGCGGCGTCTTCCCGGGCACGTTCCGCCGCGTCTGGATCCACCTCCCGGCCGAGTCGATTCTGAGAAAAGTCGGCGACGAGGGGCTGGCGGTGATGGTCTTCCAGGATGGCCACGCCTACGTCGACGAGGAGGGGCAGTTCCGGGCGCCGATCGTCCTCGACAATCTCGTCCACGCCGGGAAGATCCCTCCGCTGGCGGCGATCTTCGTCGACCCTGGCCACGAGGGGGCCGACGTGCCGGGCGAGAAGCCGGGCTGGAACCCGGCCGCCAACAACCGGAGCTTCGAATACGACACGCTGTCGCCCGAGTACGCCCGGTTTCTCGAGGAATCGATCCTTCCTCTGGCCGAGTCCGACGAGCGCCTGAAGGCCGCGGGCCTGCGGCTCACGACCGATCCGGCGATGCGGGCCATCTGCGGGATCTCGTCGGGGGGGATCTGTGCCTTCACCGTCGCCTTCGAGCGGCCCGATCTGTTTCGCAAGGTGCTCTCCCACGTCGGCAGCTTCGCCGACATCCGCGGTGGCGATCACTATCCGTCGCTCGTGCGCCGGACGAAGGACAGCCCGAAGCCGATCCGGGTCTTTCTCCAGGCTGGCGAGCACGACCTCGACAACTGGCACGGCCACTGGTGGCTCTCGAATCTCCAAATGGAGAAGGCCCTCGCCTTCGCCGGCTACGACCACAAGCTCGTCGGCGGCGTCGGTGGCCACAACGGCAAGCACGGCGGCGCGATCCTCCCGGAGAGCCTCGAGTGGCTGTGGCGGGGGTGGAACGGGGCGGAATGAGCGGGTCTCACGGTTCCCGCGGTGGTGGGCAGTGGCATGGCCTGACCAAGGAACCGTCGCGGTCTCTTCGGACGGCTCCAGTCCGCGCGGAGGCGAAGGAATCGGCTCCCACCTGGGTGTCGAGTTAACTCGACACCCACCTCACTGTCGAGCAAACTCGACACTTTCCGACAGAGCCCCGTGAGGGGAGCCTACCGCCGCAGGCGGCGGCGGTTTTCCAGGCAGGCAACCGCCCCAAAGAGGAGCGACAGCCCGCCGCCGAGCGATGTAGGGTCGATCTCAGGGACGGCGCTTTCCACCGCCCCGACGTTCCGCAGGCCGCCGGTCGTGCGAGCCTGACCGAAGACGTCGAGCGTGATGACGCTGCCGTCAATCGGATTGAGAAGGACGTTCGCGCCGTCGGCATCGGGCACGACGCCGATCAAGACGCCGTTCGCCAGCGGCCAGCTCGCCAGCGGAAACGGAAACGTCTCTTCGATGAGCGGGCTCACCGAGATCGTGTCGACCGGAAGCCCCGGCTCTCCGGTGATGAGCGAGGGCTGGCTGAACAGGCTCGGCAGCAGGATCGCTGTCTGGGCGAGCGTCGGGCGGACCCATGAATAGGCATCGGCCGTGAGAGCGCCGCCCGCGCTCGTCTGGTAGCCGATCTGACCCGACAAACCATCCGCGTCGTAGGTGGTCACCATCACGGCCGCCGAACGCAGCGCGATCGTCCCCCCTGCGGCATCGAGCGGCACGCCGTCGGCGGCGGCATTTGATCCGGAGAGCGACACGAGGTCGGCGATGATCGTGCTGGCGGTGGCGTTGATCGTGCCGCCGGCCCCGGCGAGGAACCGATTGTCGTCGAAGCTGTCATTGCTGCCACCACTGAGGGGACCGGCCAGGTAGGCGACGCTGTTGACGAAGTTCACCGTTCCGGTCGCGACCGAATCGCCGCCGACCACCGTCACGCCGCCAGAGCCGTCGAGCACTGAACTCACCACATTCGCGGTGCCGCCGGCGAGAGCGAGGGCGGGGCCGCTGTTTGAATCCCGGATCGTGCTCGACGAGAGGTTGATCGTGGCGTCGCTCCCGGCCACGAGGCCGCCGGGAAGCGACGCGAGCCCATGGGCCTTGTCGATCACGACCCGATCGAGGTTGAGCGTGGCGCCGGCGAGGGCCTCGAATCCGGGCGTGATGTTCCTGCCACTGAAATCGAAGTTGACCGAGTTCACGATGCCTGCGGTCGTGACGTCGAGCCGGGCACCGGCTTCGACGAGGGCGAAGCGGTCGAGACCATCGGCATTGAGGCCGGCGATCGCCACGGTGATGGCGCTGTTGTCCAGGCCGAACGTGCCGATTTTCGCAAATGAAAACGACGGGGTCACCGGGGTGTCGCCGGCGACGAATGCGTCGGGGTTGTATTTCGTGACCGTCTGGCCGCCGCTGGTGACGAACGTCGGATTGCCGACGAGCGTGGCACCATTCCCCTGAATCGTCACCGAGCGGTTGAACTGGGCGAGATTGAGGGCGGCATCGATCGCGGTTGCCCCATCGACGTCGATGAGGAGATTCGGGGCGATCGAGATCAGGTTGCCGGTGGCGGACGACGCGTTGGCCTGATCGATCGCCCAAGCGAGCGTGCCGGCGGTCGTCGCCGATCCCCACGAAGTCTCAGTGACGGAGAACGTGTCGGCCCGCGAGGCTCCTGCCATCGGCCCGGCCGCGGCAAGGAGGGCCAGCGCGACAGCGGGGGCGCCGCAACGCAGAGAACGGCGGGCGATGGGCATGGATTTCAGCTCCAGGGAATCGACATGGCCGGACTGCCGCGATCGGCACGCCTCAAAGGTTGTCTCTTCGGTATAGCTGATCCCTGCGCCGCCGGGGTAGCCGGATTCTGATGGGTCGCCGTCAGCGAGCCGTCGGGATGAACTGCAGTCCCTGCCCCGTCACCGGAAACGCCCCGGCGGCCTTCGATGGCGTCGGCTCGTTCGCGAGTGGCAGTTCCTCGATCGTCTGCGAGAGTGCCCCCTCCTCCGGGCAGTGGATCTCCGCACGCCGGCGTGTCTCATTCCGGCGGTCTGGTTCGGGGTCGGCTTGGGGCTCTCAGCGCTCGCCGCGGCGATTCTGGTGCTCCTCGTCCATCCGCCGCGGCCTCGACAGACGCCCCTCGAGCCCGGACACTGAGGGCCGCCGTTCGGCGAGTCGCAAAGGGTCCGCAGCGGGGCCGGCCCATAAACCCAGAGGAGCCGCGGAGCGATGCCTCCGCGACACGCATGCGTTCTTCCATCCGTCTCGACCGCCGCAGCCTTCTCGCCGGCCTCGTCCTCGCCTTTGCCGCCAGGCCCACCTGCGCCCAGGCCCCAGATGCCAACAAGCTCTTCAACGACGGCGTCAATCTCCTCTTCGCCGGGAAGCCGAAGGAATCGGCCGAGGCCTTCGATGCGCTCGTCAAGCTCCGCCCGGAGATCGAGCCGGAGCTGTGGCAGCGGGGATTGGCCCTTTACTACGCCGACCGGTTCGCCGATGGCGTGGCCCAGTTCGAGCGCCACAAGGAGGTCAATCCGGCCGACGTCGAGAACGTCACCTGGCACTTCGCGTGTCTCGCGCGCGACAAAGACGTCGACACGGCGCGGAAGCAGCTCCTCCCGGTCGGCAACGACGCCCGCGTGCCGATGAAGGAGGTCCTCGATCTCTACCGGGGTCAGGGGAGCGTCGAGAAGGTTCTCGCCGCCGCCGAGGCCGGCCCTGAGTCGGCCCGCCGCAACCAAGCGTGCTACGGCCACCTCTACCTCGGGCTCCTCGCCGAGGCCGAGGGAGATGCCGCCGAGGCGGAGAAGCAGATGACGCTCGCGGCCGGGAAATACCGGATGGATCATTTCATGGGGAAGATCGCCCAGCTCCACTGCCGCCTCCGCGGCTGGAAGCCGACCGAGTGACGTCCGCTCAAGACCGGTCGGCGACGTCGCCGCGGCGGGCCATCCACTCGAGCAAAACGGCCTGAAGGACACCGGCGAGGATCGAGGCCACGGCGACGCCGATGAGCACGCCCCACACGCCCTGCCCTCGCCCCGGCCCCTCTCCGAGCGCGAGCCACCAGCACAACGGCACCATCACGATCGCGTACGACGCGACATGGATCGCCGTCGGCGGCCAGATCACCTCCCGGGCACGCAGCGCCATCGAGGCCACTCCCTGCAGGCCGTCGAAGAGCGTGACCAGGGCGCCCGCCGCGAGGAGGCGGGCGAGCAGCGGCGCGAGCCTCGCCCCATCCGGCTGCCCCTCGGCATTGAGGCCGATGACAGCCAGCCAGCCCCGCGCGCCCCAGACGATCGCCGCCATCACGGCTCCGACGACCACGGCGGCGACGAGCCCCAGACGCGAGGCGTCGGCCACTCCCTGGCGGTCGCCCCGGCCGAAGCGCTCGGCGACGCGGACGCTCGTGGCGCTCCCCAGGCCGACGTAGATCATGAACACCGAGCCCATCATCTGCACCGTCAGCCCCCACAGCGCCCCGGCATCGATGCTGACGAGCGTCGCGATCACGTGGGTGAGATTGAAGCTTCCCCATTCCGCGACATTCGCCAGCCCCGCTCCCAGACCGACGCCGTTCTGACGGGCAAACTCCCCCGGACTCGGATTCCCACCCCAGACGAGTGCCGGGGTCGTCCGTGCCACGACGATCAGCGCCACCAACGCCATCCCGTAGCGGGAGAGCGTCGTTGCCCACGCCACCCCCGCGGCGCCGTACTCCGGCACCAAGGCGAGATCGAGGCCGAGATTCGCGATCACGGCCACGGCCCCGATCGCCGTCACCACCAGCGGCCGACGAAGGGCCTCGAGATAGCAGGCAGAGGCACTGAAGAGCATGTGGGCCGGGAGGCCGTAGGCGAGGATCCGGGTGCAGTGGGCCGTGGGGACGGTGAAAGGCTCGTCGAAACCGAGCCAGCGGAGGAGCGGCCCGGCCACGAGGGCGCAGGCCGCCGCCGAGGCGAGCCCGTAAAGGAGCGCTACGAGGAGCCCGCGACGGACGATCCGGCCGGTCTCGAGATCGCGCCCCGCTCCGGCCAGCTCGGCGGTGATCACCTGCACGCCGACGACGAGCCCCAACCCGAAACCCATCGCCACCCCCACCGGGAGAAAGGCGTTGAGGACGAAGGGAAGCTGCCCCGGCGCGTGGCGGGCGAGGACGACCGCGTCGGTCAGGCCCATGAGCATGAAGCTCATCCGCGACAGCGCCACCGGAGCGGCGAGGCGGGCCAGATCGAGGACATCACGGCGATTGAGGTACGACGGAAGCATGGCGGTCTCGGCGGATGCCACCGCCACCGCGGCCGGCACCCGGGCGACGAGGGCTCGTGGACCTACCGCCCGATCTTGTGGAGCTTCGTGTTGCTGCGAACGTAGAGGGCGCCGTCGGCGGCGGCCGGGCTGCAGAGAATCTCGTCGCCGAGATCGAGCGTGGCCACCACCTTCCCCTCCTTCGCCCCGAGTTCCACGACCTGCACGAGTCCCGCCTCGTTCACCGCCCAGAGGTGCTTGCCGTCGGTCACCGGCGTGCCGCTGTAGGGCCCCTGGAGGCGCAGTTGCCAGCGGCGTTTGCCGGTCTCGCGGTCGCCGGCGGTGAGCACCCCGGCGCCGTTGATCGTGTAGAGGGCGTCGCCCGCCACGACGCAGCTGGCCGTCGCCGGCGAGAGCGTGTTCTCGCGCCAGGCCTGTGTCGGCTGCTTTGACGGATCAGCCGGGTCGAGGGTCAGTGCGGTGATGCCGTTGCTCGGGACGTAGAGGACGCCGTCGGAAAGCGCGCTCGAGGAGACCGTGTCGGCCCCCTCGGTGTAGCTCCAGGCGGTCGAGCCGTCGGCGGCGCGGATCGCATCGATGCCGGCCTTCGACTGCAGGGCCACGAGACCGGGCTCGAGGATCACCGGAGAGGTCCAGTTGGCCCCCTTGGGGCGATCGAGGCGCCAGCGGTTCTCCCCGGTCGCGGCATCGATCCCGAGGGAATAGGACTCGCTGTCGTTTTCCACCGGCACGATCACGGTGTTCTCCGTGACGAGGAGCGAGCTCGACATCCCCAGGCTGTTGCTGACGTTGGGGTAGTCGTAGGTGATTCCGCGGAGCCATTGGAGATTCCCGTCGAGATCGAAGCAGACGAGATCGTTGGAGGAGTAGATCGCGTAGACCCGCTTCCCGTCGCTGCATGGGGTCGGCGCGGCGACGCTCGTCTTGGGGTGGCACATCGTCCGCCCGGTTGCCCACACCTGCCGGTCCCAGAGGATCTTCCCGGTCGAGGCCGAGAGGCACACCAGATGGAGCCGATCCTGTGTCGGCCCTTCGCTGGTCGTGACGAAGGCCCGATCACCGACGACGAGGACGCCGGAGAGACCACGCCCGGGAAGATCGACCGACCAGCGGACGTCGGCGGCGGACAGTTCCACCGGCAACGAGCCTTCCTTCACCCGGCTCGCCCCCCCGACCCCGCGGAACTCCAGCCATTCGTCGGCCCGGACCCGCAGGCTCGGGGCCACGAGGGCGATCGCGATCAGAAGCGACATGAGGCGGGACATGAGCGAGGTTTCTCCGGGCTTTGGGAGCGTGGATGCGGTGGATGGGGCGATCACTTCGCGTCGGAAGCAGGGCTCGCAGGCGGGTGGATCGCGGTCCCCACCTCGTCGCAGACCCGCAGTTGAAACTCCCACTCGGTCGTCCAGGGCCGGCGCTGCTCGTCCTGGCAGATCTTGATGAGAATCGTGTTGGGCCCTTGGCGGAGCGTCACCGGCATCCGGTACTGGTCGATCTCCATGCCACGGTGGTATTCCTCGCGCTCGAAGACCGGGCTGCCGTTGAGCCAGATCTTCCAGGCGTTCTTGCAGCCGAGACGGATCTCGGCCGGCCGATCTTCCGCCGAGACAAACTCGGTGACGGCGTAGGCGATCACCCCCTTGAGCCCCTCCTTGGGGCCCTCGGCCGGCTTGGCGTCGGCCGGCGGCGCCGGGGGCGGGTAGGTGAGATTGACGTTCACGATCCCGTACTCGTCGCCGGTCTCTACCGGCTGCCACGACACCTTCCCCTCCTTGCCGTCGAGCGCGGCCGACAGATCGAGCTTCTCCTCCGGCGAATAGACGGTGGCAAACCCCTTCCCCTCGGTGTTGTCGAAGGGGCCGACGATCTGCCAACTGCGGAGAAAGCCGAAGTGGCGCGTCAGGTCGACGGTGCCACCGAGATCCCTGATCGCGGTCGCGAGCGCCTGGATCTGCTCGACATTTCTCGAGGCGGAGAAGGCCTTCTGGTAGGCGGCGAGGGCCTCTTCCTTCTTCTCTCCGGCCTTCAGCGCCTCGGCCCGGGCGATGACCTTCGCCACCGCATCGCGCCGCAGCTCGACGCTCGGATCCTCCACCATCCCGTCGAGGAGCGTGTCAGCCCGGGCCGGGTCGGCCCCCTTGACGAGATCGAACGCCAGCCGGCGGGCACGCGGATCGTGCTTCGTCTCGCCGAGGAAGCGAACGAGACTGTCGATGGGGAGCTTGGCACTTCCCCCGGCCTTCGCGACGACCGCATCGACCGCCGCCCGCAGCCAGTTGGCCGCCAGCGGATTGGCCCCGTCCATCGCCGCGAGGATGTCGGGGAGCGCCGCGGGATCGGCCGCGGCGATCACCCCCCACGCCTTCGCCGCCGCTGCGTTCCCTTTCCCTTCGTGATCGACCGCACGGATCGCCGGGAGGCTGTCGGTCACCGGCGAGGCGACGACGACGCCACCCCCGACGAGCAGGAGCGACACGACGGCGCCCGAGCCGAACAGGAACCTCTGGAAGGAAACCATGCAGAGCACTCCGGGAAAGGGAACGAATCGGGGAACGGCCGACCGATGCGGCAACCTATCTGCCCGTGGAAAAAGTCATCCCTGACCTTTTTCCACTTGAGACACCCCAAAAAAGCCGAGGTTTTTCGGGGGTGTCGGCCGCCGCATCCGGCGTCGGGGACTTTATCCACAGCCTGCTATCAGGTCTTCGCAAGCGCGTCGGCTGCGACCGCGTAGCACTGCCGGATGTCGGCCAGCGGGTTCTCCGGGTTTTCCTCGTACTCCAGCGACAAGGCGCCGTTCTTCGGGAAGTTCGTCTGCACGAGCGCCGCCATGACGGCCGGCACGTCGAGATGCCCCTTGCCGAGGATCACCCCCTTGGTGACGTCCTGCATGTCCTGGAAGTCCTTGAGGTGGATGCCGTAGAGCCGGCCTTTCAGGAGGCGGATCACCTCGGTCGGCTTCTCGCCGGAGCGGATGTAGTGGCCGAGGTCGGCACAGGCGCCGATCCGCTCGTCATGCCCCTCGATCGCCTTGAGGACGTCGACGACCTTGTTGTAGCGGTGCTTGGGACCGTGGTTGTGGATCGCGATCCTGATGTCGAACTCCTTGACGAGTTCGTCGAGGCTCTTGAATGCCTCCGGCGAGGGATCGGCCGAGATGCAGGGAATCCCCGCCGCCTTGGCGAACTCGAACACCTTCCGATTGGCGGCGGCATCGCCACCGAAGCCGTTGACGCCGTGGGCGCTGACCGTGAGCCCGAGGTCAGCGAGCTTCTTCTTCATGGCGGCGATCGCCGCGGCATCGGAGTTGACCGGAAACATGTCGCCGTAGAACTCGACGAACCGGAAGCCGATGTCGCGGGCGTGCTTCATCGCCTCGTCGACCTTGTAGCCGCGCAGCGAGTAGAGCTGGATGCCGAGGTTGAGATCGGCCGCGGCGGCCTCCCTGGCGAAGGCGGCAAGGGGGGAAGCGGCGGCACAGGTCGCGGCGCCGGCGGCCAAAAAGCCACGGCGGGAGAGCGCGGGGGTCGGCATGCTCGATCCTTTTTTCGATGGGGAATGACACGGGGGGTTCTCGTCCCCCCGGGCCGAATCATAGCAGGCGGGCCCGCGTGCCGCCCGACCCCACGCCACGCGCGACCGGGCGGCGTCTTACGCCGGAAGCCCTCTCTCAGCCCGCCCTGCTTCAGCCGCCGACGCCCAGGCTCCGCCAGCCAACAGCCCTGGCCGCCGCGACATCGAGCCGCGGGTCGTCGCCGACGAGGAGGAGTTCCCCGGCCGAAGCGCCGAGTCGCCGCTCGACGGCGCGGAAAAACTCCGCCGCCGGCTTCCGCCAGCCGAGTTCCGACGAGGCGAAGACATGGGCCGCTCGGCAGAGCGGATCGACGCGGCCGGCAATCGCCAGCAACCGCTCGTCGAAGTTACTCGCCAGCGCCACCCCACATCCGGCGTCGAGGGCCGCCTCCACCAGGCGAGCCCCCGCATCGATTGCCCGCCAAGCCCCCGGATCGGCAAAGTGATCCCAGAGATCGCGAAAGACCGTCTCGCGCACGGCTTCCGGGGCATCCTCGGCAAACACGTCGTGGACGATCCCTCGCCAGCGTTCGACCTCACGGCCTCGGTTGGTAGCGAAAGGAGTCGGCGACTTGGCGTCGATCTCTTCCTGCCGGCGCCACGCCACGGCGAACCGCCCCCGCAGATCCTCGGCAGAACACTCGAGCCCCTGCCGACGGGCGGCGCGTTGGTAAGCCACCGGCACCGTGGGCCAAGGCTCGACGAGCGTGCCGACGACGTCGAACACGACATGACGCACCCCCGGCGGTGGGAATGAACCCGGAACCGTGGACGGCTGGAACGGGACGGTTTCGGGCATACGGCACTCGACCGGTGGCTGACCGGATCTCCGGAGGGGGCAGGCTCGACGCTTCGGGCGTCCCTCCGGCCTTCCCGCTACTTCGCGGGAACGAACCGGGAAACCAGCCCGAGATCGAGACCGAACACCCAGAACATCAGCGAGAGGATGAGGATCAGCCCGAGGTATGAAAGCGCGATCACGACGCGCTCGCTCGGCGGCCGGCCCGTCACCCACTCATAGATCAGGAAAACCATATGCCCGCCGTCGAGAACGGGGATGGGGAGAAAGTTCACCACCGCCAGATTGGCGCTGAGCATCGTGAGGAAGAGGAGGAGGGCGCTGAAGCCCTCTTCCGCCGAGCGTCCCGCCTGCTGGAGGATCGACATCGGCCCCCCCAGGAGGCGGGCACTGATCTGCCGGCTCCAGAGCTTCTGCAGGAACCGGTAAACCATCGAAAGATCGTCGACCGCCGTCGAGAATCCCCGCGACAGTGCCGCGCCGATCGTCGCCGCCCGCTCGGTCTTGAAGACCTGCTCGAAGACCAGCCCGCGGTCGGCGAGGAAATCCCCCGCCACGACTGCCGGCTCGAGGGCGACTTCCCGGCTGCCGGAAGCGTTCTCGACCGTCACCTCGACCCGCGATCCGGCGGTGAGTTGTTGCATCACGGCGATCACCCCCGGCCAGTTCGGCTCGGCCTCGGAGAGGGCGAGCCAGTTTCCGGGCCCGTCGGAGCCCTCCCCCGGCTCGATGAACCGAACGCGCGACAGCTGGTCGCCAGCGACGATCCCGGCACGTCCAGCCGGGCTGTCGGGAAGGACGGCGGTCACCGTCGGAATCACCGGAAGGGCAATGCCGATCGACGACACCGCCAGCGGCGTCGCCCGCATCGGCGAGGCATCGATCCAGGTCACCTCGCGTGGGGTGACGGCGAGCGTCTCCTCGACCCCGGCCCGCTCAACGACCACCGCCACCGCCGTCCCGACCCGCGTCTGGAGCCGATCGTCGAGGGTGAAGGGATCGCCGACCGGCGCCCCGTCCACCGACAGCAGCCGATCTCCCGGCTTCACTCCCGCAGCAGCAGCGGGCGATCCATCCTGGACCGCCTGAATGGCCCCGGGGGCCATTTCCATGCCGAGCATGGTCCGCGGGCGGGGAGGAAGCTCGACGTCGAGCCGTTCCCCCTTCCGTTCGACCGTGAGGGCCACGGTCTGATCGCGGTGGCGCGAGAGGAAGGCGACGAGCTGCGCGTGGGTGTCGATCGCGACGCCATCGACCGCGCGCACGATGTCGCCTCCGGCCAGGGGGGGCGTCGTCTTCCCCGCGCTCCCCGGCAGCCCTGCGCTGAGATCGTCGGGGAGCTTGAGGGAGAGTGGTCCGGAGATGCCGACCATCGGCGCCCCGCCATCCGTATCGGGCCTGAGCGTGACCTCGCGGACGTCCGCTTCGCCGGGGCGACGGACCGCGAAGCCCACCCCCTTCGAAAGATCACCGAGCGTCACCTTCTTTTGGAGCTCCTTGAATACCGAGACCGGCGTCCCGCCGACGGCGACGATCTCGTCCCCGGTCCGCAGGCCGGCCCGCCAGGCGGCTCCGCCGGGGCGCACCGCGGAGGTCCCGGAGGCCACTTCACGAACGCCCAGGCCGAAGGCGAGCGACGCCATGAGGACGGCGAAGATCACGTTCATGATCACGCCAGCGGAGATGATCGCCATCCGTTCCGGCACCGACTGCGCCGGGTAGCTGCGCGGATCCCAGGCCGGATGAGGATCGGAGGTCGGTTCGGCGGGAAGGTCGCCCGAGGCACGGGCGCGGTGGGCCTCGGCCGAGGCAGCGCCGGGATTGTCATCCTGCCCGAGCATCTTCACGTAGCCCCCCAGGGGGAGCGCGCCGATGCCGTACTCCGTCTCACCCCACTTGAAGCTGCAGAGCTTGAGGCCGCCGACGTCGAAGCCGAGGTAGAACTTTTCACACTTCACGCCGCACGCCTTGGCGACGAGAAAGTGGCCCAGTTCGTGGACGAAGATCACGAACCCGAGCCCGAGCACCGACTGGAGCGTCTCCAGCGGATGGCTGGCGATCCACTCGATCCCCCGCTGCCCGGGCCAGGCGCCGAGGAGCATGGCTCCGGCGTTCACCGTCATCGTCACGAACTCACCCACGTCACGACCTCCTGTCTGGCCCAGGCGTCGAGTCGACGGATGTCGTCGAGCGACGGATCGGCCTGATACGCATGCCCGTCCAGAACGCGGGCACAAACGTCCGCGATGCCGGTGAACCGCATCCTCCCGGCGAGGAACGCCCCCACCGCCTCCTCGTTGGCGGCATTGAGGACGGCGCCGGCCGTTCCACCGCGCGCTGCCGCCTCGTGCCCGAGCCTGACCGCCGGGAAGCGGACCGGATCGGGGGGTTCGAAATCGAGCCGCAGTCCGGCGCTGAAGTCGAGTCGCCGGGCGGGGCCGTCGAGCCGCTGCGGATGGGAGAGCGCGTACTGGATCGGGAGCTTCATGTCGGGGGGACTGAGCTGGGCGATCACCGATCCGTCGACGAACTCGACCATCGAATGGACCACCGACTGCGGATGGACGACGACGGCGAGCTTCTCGGCCGGCAGATCGAACAACCAGCGTGCCTCGATCAACTCCAGCGCCTTGTTCATCATCGTCGCCGAATCGATCGTGATCTTTGGCCCCATCGACCATGTCGGATGACGGAGCGCCTCCTGCGGCGTAACCCCCTCGAGCGACTGACGCGTGCGGAACGGGCCGCCACTGGCCGTGAGGATCACCCGCACGACCTCATCGGCCTTCCCCGACCGCAGCGCCTGATGGATCGCCGAGTGCTCGCTGTCGACCGGCAGAAGCACGGCCCCGCGCTCGGCAGCCAGCCGCATCACGAGCGGCCCGGCCATGACGAGCGTTTCCTTGTTGGCCAGCGCCACAGTCTTGCCGGCGTCGAGGGCCGCCAAGGTACTCCGCAGGCCGGCGGCGCCCACGATCGCCGACACGACCCGGTCGACCTCGGGGGCGCGGACGAGATCGTCGAGTGCTTCAGGCCCCACGGCCAGTCGCGCCCCGGTAGGGAGGGCGGTGGCGCCGATCGTCGCAGCGGCCGCCGGGTCGGTGACGACGACCCAGGCAGGGCGGTGGATCCGCGCCTGCTCGAGGAGCGGGCCGACGCTCGTGTGGGCCGCGAGGAGATGGGGGCGGAAGAGCCCACCGGAGGCAGCGATCACCTCGAGCGTGCTCTTGCCGATGCTCCCGGTCGACCCGAGCACTGCGACTCCGAGGGCCCCCGACGGGCAACGGCTCGGTACGTCGCCGGGATGGCCATGGGCCTCCGGCGCCGAAGGGGGGAACGGCGGCGGCGGGGTGGAAGCCATGCGGAGAGCGGTCACGGGACGGGCCGGGGGGAATCGAGGAATCTTAGGTTTTCGCGTCCCGGACTTCCATGGCGATGCTGCGGGAGTCAAATTCATTGTCTCCCATGCCCCCCAGGTTTAGGATGGGTTGGTTTCGGATTTCACGAATTTCCCGCTGGAACATTCATGCCCAGGAAGCACGATCTCCCGAAGCGCCAGGCCGACCGCAAGTCGCCTTGGGGCGGTTCGAATCTCGTCTGGTCGCTGGTGGCGCTCGGGGTGGCTGGCCTGTTCGGGATGAGCCTCCTGGCGACGCCGCCGGAACTCGAGCTCTCCTACAGCGAGTTGGAGAAGCTGATCCGCGCCTCTCAGCCGCGTCCGACGGCCAGCCAAGCCAAGGAACAGGCCCCGGCGGGGCAGGGGGTGGAGGCGCCCCCGGCGTCGCGCGGCTCCGACGACCAGTCGGCCTCGTCCGAGGCCGAGCCGGCCGGGTTTATCGAAGTCGTCGAGCGCAACCCGTTCGAGACCGGCCCCGAAGCCCGTCGCACCGTCCGCTACGGCGACCTCGACGACGTTGTCATCGGTGCCTACAGCGTGACGGGATCGGTCCGCAGACTCGATGGCCCTTCCAGCGGCGTCCTCGGCGACGCGGTCCAGCGGCGGCATTTCCGGGCCGCGAAGCTCCCGAGCGAAAACTCCGAGGGAAGGCTATCGCGGCTGCTCGCCGAGCACGGCGTCCCCTACCGCTACGAGGAGGCCCCCGGGCCGTGGCGGAGTTGGCTCCCGATGCTCTTCCTCACCGGCCTGTTCGCCCTCCTCTTCTTCACGATGATGAAACGCCTCGGGGGGGCCGGAAGCCCGATGGCGTTCGGCCGCAGCCGCGGCAAGCAGTACGCCCAGGAAGACCTGGGGATCACCTTCGACGACGTGGCCGGGATCGACGAGGCGGTGGAGGAGCTGCGCGAAGTTGTCGAGTTCCTCCGCAACCCTGAAAAATACCAGGTTCTCGGCGGGCACATCCCCAAGGGAGTGCTCCTCGTCGGCCCCCCGGGCACCGGCAAGACGCTTCTCGCCAAGGCGATCGCGGGGGAGGCGGGCGTCCCGTTCTTCGGCCTCTCCGGCAGCGACTTCGTGGAGATGTTCGTCGGCGTCGGGGCCGCGCGCGTCCGCGACATGTTCCAACAGGCCGAGGCGAAGGCCCCCTGCATCATTTTCATCGACGAGCTCGACGCCCTCGGCAAGACCCGCGGCACGAGCGTCGTCGGCGGCCACGACGAACGCGAGCAGACGCTCAACGCCTTGCTCGTCGAGATGGACGGCTTCGGGAGCAACAGCGGCGTGATCGTCATGGCG
>CANGGT010000021.1 GCA_947453375.1 Planctomycetaceae bacterium | reverse complement strand
TTCTGACCGTCGCCCTTCTGACCGTCGCCCTTCTGACCGTCGCCCTTCTGACCGTCGCCCTTCTGACCGTCGCCCTTCTGACCGTCGCCCTTCTGACCGTCGCCCTTCTGGCCGTCACCCTTCTGGCCCTCGCCCTTCTGGCCCTCGCCCTTCTGGCCCTCGCCCTTCTGGCCGTCACCCTTCTGGCCGTCACCCTTCTGGCCGTCACCCTTCTGGCCCTCACCCTTCTGACCGTCACCCTTCTGACCGTCACCCTTCTGACCGTCACCCTTCTGACCGTCGCCCTTCTGACCGTCGCCCTTCTGACCGTCACCCTTCTGACCGTCACCCTTCTGACCGTCACCCTTCTGGCCGTCGCCCTTCTGACCGTCGCCCTTCTGACCGTCACCCTTCTGGCCTTCGCCATTCTTGCCTTCGCGGCGCTGGTGCTCGAGGATCCGGTCCATCGCCTCACCGTCATTCGTGCCGTCGGCCGCGACGGCATCGTTCTGACGCTTCTTGCCCGCGCCACCGGAAGGCGTCGGCTTCGCGCCGGGCTGGGGCTTCTCCCCTCCCTCGCGCTGCTCTCCTTCACCTTGGCCTTCGTCCTTCCCCTTCCCCTCGCGCCCCTGCGGTTGCGAGCCAGGCTTCTGCCCGTTCCCCGGCTGGTCGCCGGAGTCACCGCCGTCGGCCCCCTGCTGCGGATCGCCGTTCTTCCCCGGCTTGGAGCCCTTGGGACTCTGGTCATTTCCAGGGCGCTGTTGCTTCCCATCCCCCTGCTCTTCGTCGCCACCGCCTGACGCCCCAGGCTGCCCCTGCTCTCCGGGGGGAGGAGGGTTTGAACCGTCGTCGCTGCGCTGTCGATCGGGCCGCTTTCGATCGGCGGGGCCGCCACGTTGCTGGTTGTCTTGGTTTTGGTTGGGGTTTTGCTGGTCTTGGTCTCCAGACGGACCGTCGTCGCGGCCACCATCCTCCGGTCGCCGTTGGCCAGCCCCGTCCTCCGCACCGTCGCCGCCCTCGCGCTGACGATCCTGATCCCGGCCATTCTCCGGCTGCTCTCCCCCGTCCCCTCCGGCATCGCGTCCGTCGTCGCCACGATCGGAGTCATCGGAGCGATCCTCGCCCGACCGCCCCTTCTTCGAGTCCTTCGGAAAATCGGGCTCGGGCTCGTCGGCCTGCGGCGGCGCCTTCTCGTCGATCTTCAGTTCCTGCCACGGCGTCACGGAGACGTTCGGCTGCTGGGGGCGGTTGTCGGTGGCGACGGCGCGGTACTGGAGCACCGAGCCCGCCTCGGCCCCGAGATTGAAGGGAACGAGGCGCGCCGTCCCCTTGAAGGGCCCCTGCTTGGCCACCTCGAGGATCGGAATCGGCGGCACGGCACGGCCACCATCGACGCGGGTTTCGATCACCACGCGCGACAGGGCGTGATCGGGGTCGAGGGCCCGCACCCGGACCGGCACCGGGCTGTCGCGCGGTACGGCAAGAGGCGAATCGGTCGGTGATTCGATCGTCACCTCCGGAGCCAAATCGGCAACGACCTCGATGCGGTGCTCCATCGGCTCGACGACAACTGCCTCCCTTCCACCCTGGGCCGAGCCACGCGGCTGGAAGAGGAGCCGGTAGACCGCGTGCTCGGGAGCCGTCCGGTCGGCATTCATGCGCAGCGGGAAGGTCACCGAGGCCCTGGCCAGATCACTCGCCCCCACCTTCATCTTCAGGTCGCGATTCCCGTCGCAGCCGAAGTCGATCCAGGCCGCTTCGATCGGCTGGTTGCACTCGGCCACGAGCGTGACTTGCGTCTCCTCCGGCGCCCGCAAATCCCCCTGCCAGGCAACCGTCTCCGGGTCGCGGGCGATGTAGGCGGGGAAGTCGTATCGCACCTCGCGAACGAGGAGCGAGGGGGAATCGACCACGACCAGCCGCACCGGCTCGCTCCGGGCATCACCGGCGGCGATCGTGATCTCGATGGAGTGTTCCAAGCCTCTCGTGGCATCGGGGAGAAACGCCGTGTAGGCCTTGGCGGCCTCCCCTTCGGCTGCCCCGCGGACCATCTCGATCCGCCACGGCGTCGCCGTCGGATCGTGGGAGCCGTCGTCCTTCAGGGGCACCGCCAGGACGACCGGGTGCTCGCCCCCCCGCAGGCCACGGACTGCGGCCGCCAGCACAAGTTGCCGGCCCCGAACGAGCGTCGCCGAGCCGCGGTCGACCGCCACCTCTTGTCCGTCGATGCCGCCGACGAGTTGCTGCGGGTCGACCACGCCCGCCCCCGGCATCCGCCAGTGGAGTCGCGGAGGTTCGATCCGGACGCGCGAGGGGGCGGAGATCCCCGCCCATGGCGCGACCAATCGCACGGCGCTGACCAGCAGGCTCTTCGGCGCCACGAGTTCGTAGAGGCAGGCGATCCCCACCGCCGAGGCCAGCACCATCGCCAAGCGGACGGCGAGCGTCCGGTCGATGACACCCTCGGTGGGAACATCCGCGAGCCGCTTCGCGGCCCGCTTCTCGAGCGACCGGACCACGACCGCGGTGCTCCCCTCGGGATGAGCCTTGACGAGCACCGTGTTGACCAGGTCGTTATGGAGCTCGGGATGCTCCCGCTCGATGGCGCGGGCGGCATAGACGAGGTTCACCCGATAGCGCATCAGCGGCAGCAGCCAGCGCACGGCCGCCGCAGCCAGCGCGATACACCCGGCCGCCAACCATCCCCACCGCCCCCACCGTGGCAGCCCCCCAGGGACGATCCAGTGCTCGGCGAGGACACCGACCGCCAGCCAGCCGGCAGCCGCGACCGCGGCACCGAGGAGGAAGTTCGTGAGCGCTACCCCCTTGTAGTCGGCCCCCGCGGCCTCGAGGCGGCGGGCCAGGTAGCGATCGGAGTTGGAGGGGGCCTCGTCGCCGGCCGTCCAGCCGCCGACGACGAGCGTCTCACCGCTGTTGGAGGATACGCTGGCCATGACACCGGTCCCTCGCGGTCGCTCGCCCTTCGGTCGGAGAATGAATCCCCGCGGATTCACCGTCTCCCCTGCCGGAAAGTATATCGGCACCGCCTCCCCGGGGGCTGGCCGGGGATGGCCTCGGCCGTCAAACCCGTCGGCGACGACCGCCGGGCACCACGATTCTCACGGAATCACTACACTCCACGCTCGCAGGACGAGCCCTCCTCGCGGGGCGGACCGACGGATCGACCGCATGCCGCTGCTTCCTGACGCAGAATCGTTCAAGCGCCTCGTCGACGGGACCGACACCTCCGCCGCAGCGACGCTCTCCCGCCTCGCCCTCGCTCCGCCCGGGGCCGCTTGGGGGTCGATCATGGCCCTTCGCAACGCGGCCTACGACCACGGCTGGCTCGCCGTAACGCAGGCCGGCGTGCCGGTGGTGTGCGTCGGCAACCTGACCCTCGGCGGCACCGGCAAGACGCCCCTCGTGGCCTGGGTCGTCCGCCGCCTGACTGGCCATGGCTGTCAGCCGGCGATTGTCAGCCGCGGATACGGCGCCGCCTCGGGGGGGCGGAGTGACGAAGCCGCCGAACTGGCGATCCTCCTTCCCGGGGTCCGGCATGTCGCCGATCGTGACCGCATCGCGGCGGCCACGGCCGCCGCCGCCGCGGGGGCCGACATCGTCGTCCTCGACGACGGCTTCCAACACCGCCGTCTGGCTCGCGACCTCGATCTGGTCGCCATCGACGCCACCGATCCGTTCGGCTGCGGGCATGTCTTTCCCCGCGGCCTCCTCCGCGAGCGGCTGGCTGGAGTGGCACGGGCCGACGCCGTCATCCTCACTCGGGCCGGAAGCGTTTCTCCCGAGCGGCGGGCGGAGATCCACGACCGACTGGCCGCCGCCTGCGGCGGAAGGATGCCGAGCGTGTGGGCGGAGGCGAGCCACGCCCCCGTCGCCGTGCGCGACCAGGCGGGGACGAGGCACGCGATCGACTGGCTCGCTGGTCGCCGCATCGCCGCGTTCGCCGGAATCGGGAATCCATCCGCCTTCCGACGAACCCTCGCCTCGCTCGGCGCCGACGTCGTTGCCTTTCGCCCCTATGCCGACCACCATCCCTACGCCCCGGCCGACCTGACCGACCTCGCGTCGTGGGCCCGGGCCCACGATGCGGCGCTGGTCACCACGCTCAAAGACCTCGTCAAGCTCCCCGCGGGCTTCGCCGGGGAGACGGTGATAGTGGCCCTCGAGATCGCGATGGTGGTCGAGGCAGGCGAGGCCGAACTCGGGGATCTCCTCGACCGCGTGGCGAAAGCGCCCCGCACGGCGCCTCGCGACGGGGCCAACGGCCGATGATTGCAACGCCGGCGCGACTGATCCTCGTCGATCCCTGCCTCGAAGGCGTCGGCTCCCATCCGTGGCAGTACGCCGTCGCCGTTCTCGGTGCCGCCCGCCGACGGGGCTGGGCGTGCGATCTCGTCTGCCGATCGACCGCCCGGCTGCCCGCAGAAGCCGGGGCGGACTGGCGGCTCTGGCCGATCCTCCGTTTCCCCGGCAACTCGAAACTCACCGCCTTCGCCGAACTCGATCGGCTCAGGCCCGACGGCCGAGCGCGCTGGCAGCCCCCCTGGGAGACTTGGGCCCGGAGCGTGCGGCGCCGCACGCGCGTGGCTGCCTTCGCCGCCGATCTCGCGCCCGTCATCGCGTCCCTCCTGCCGGGTGATCATCTCCTCGTCGCCACCGCCTCCGAACTCGATGCTGCGGGACTGGCCCTGGCAATCGACGCCGTACGTCCTCCGGCAGGAATCGGCTGGCACCTCCAGTTCCACGGGCCCATCCTCGCCGCAGCCCCGGCCGATCCCCCTGCGTCCGATAGCCGGGTCAGCCGGGTCAGCCGCCTCCTCGACGAAGCGATCCGCCTCGCGGCCCCTCACCGACTCCACTTCCACACCCCGACGGAGGAACTGGCCGCGGAGTGGTCCCTGGTCGGTGCCGCATCCGCCTCCGTCCTTCCCTATCCGATCGATCGCCCCGTGGATCCACCCCCGTCTTCTCTCCTCCGGCCGGCGGCCGGCCGGCGCCTCCGCGTCGCCATGCTCGGAGATGCCCGCAGCGAGAAGAACAGCCAGATCGCCCCGGCACTGGTCGACGAGATCTCAGCAATCCGGTCTCTGGAGAACAGGCTGCACTTCGCCATCCAAACCAACCCCGGCTTCCACGCCCGCTCGCGCCGGCCGGCCGACATCGCCGTTGGCGAGGCGCTCGAAGCGATCGAGCGAATCGCCCGCCGCGCCCCAGAGCTCGTCGAGCCCCTCGCCGGCCCGCTCACCACCGCCGCCTATCACCGGCAACTCGACGCCGCCGACGCCCTCCTCCTCCCCTACGACCAGCGCCGCTACCGCCACCGCTGCTCGGCGGTGCTCCTCGAGACGATGGCCGCTGGGAGGGTGGGAATCGTCACCGGTGGCGGTTGGATGGCCCGCCGTCTCCAGCCGGCGCTCCGGGCCCATGTCGCCTGCCTCGAGGGGCTCCATCGGCAGGCCGCCGAGGAAACGTTTGCCGTCGAGGCGGTGCCCGGCGGAGGCGCGCTGTCGCTGCCGGTCTCGCCCCCACGCGGCGCGGGACTGGCGATCGTCGAGGTGACCTGGCGCGCGATCGGTCCCCCTGCCCTCCTCGATCCGCCGCTGACGCTTTCGCTCGGCCACGCCGCCACGCCCACCGCTGCGGTCCTCCAGGCAGACTCCTCCGGTGCGGCAGTGCCGGTCGTGTTCCGCCTCGGCCACCTCACGCCGACCGCCGCGCCCACCACGCTCACGCTCGCCTCGCCGGAGCAGTCCCGAGCCGTCGCGCTCTCGGGCCTGCGCGTCCGCTGGCTCGACGGGGGCCAGACGGCCCCGCTCGGCGACGGCGGCATCGTGATCGCGGCAGCCGAGAGCGGAGCCGAGGCGCTCGAGGAGTTTGTCGCCCACGCCGACCACTACCTTGCCGGGGCCGCGCGAATGGCCGTTGCCATCCGGCAGGCTCACTGCCCCGAGGCCGTTCTGGAGGGGCTCCTGGCATGACCCGTCCCGACATCTCCCTGATCGTCAATACGTTCCAAAAGCCGCGCCACCTGTCGCTCGTGCTCGGGTCGATCGCCCTTCAGCAGGGGGTCGAGGGTCGGTTTGAAGTCGTCGTGGCCGACGACGGATCCGATGGCACGACCGTGGAAATCGTCTCCGACTTTGCCCGGCGATCGCCGTTTCCGGTGACGTTCACCACCGAGCCCCACGATGGCTTCCGCTTGGCCCGGGTCCGCAACCGGGGCGCCAGGCTCGCCACCGGCGACACGCTCCTGTTCCTCGATGGCGACTCGGTGCTTCCCCCCGATCATGTCGCCACCCACCTCAACGCCCGAAAGCCCGGCCTTGCGATGCTCGGGGATGTCATCCGTCTCTCCGAGGCCGCCTCGCGCGATCTCGCGCCGGCCGACCTGGCGACGACCGACCTTCGACGGATCGCCCCCGCCGCAGAGCTGAGCCGGCTGGCCCGCCGGCATCGCAAGAGCGTGTTCCAGAATTGGCTCCGACACCCATCGAAACCTCGGCTCGCCGGCGGCAACTTCGCTGTCTGGAGGGACGACTACTCCCGCGTCAACGGATCCGACGAGCGCTTCCTCGGCTGGGGACAGGAAGACGACGACCTCGGGCTCCGCCTGCGAGGGGCGGGCGTGGGGCTGGCGTCGATCATCGACCGGACGTTCACCTACCACGTCTGGCATCCGAGCGACCCGTCGGCGACGCCACGGTGGCGCGACGGCGTCAACGTGCCCTACTTCCTCCGCCGCGGGCGGTTGACGCGCTGCCGTCGGGGCCTCGTCGCGCGGGATCGGAGCAGCATCCGCTGGGGACTCCCCGACTGTCTTGACGGTGGCTCCGGAGCAAGGCCCCAGCCGAACCTGGCCGCCAACAGCCTCGAGCGGATGCTCGTGCAGCTCCTGACAGATGCCCCGAGGGCGCCCCGCGGAGCGTCCTGCGAGATCGAGGTCAGCGTCTGGCCCGGGGAAGCCAGGTTCCACCGGAAGGCCGAGTGCAACCTGCTCCTCATCGAGGAGGGTTACGAGGGCCGATGCCCATCGACACTCCGCCGCCGTGCCGACCGGATCGCCATCGTGGCAGCCAACGACGAGCTGGCCCTGATGAGCCTGCTCGACGAGGTCGGTTGAGGGAGACGTCGAGGCCCCCCGCGGGTCGATCCGGTGGCGCTGCCGACGACTACTTCTTCTTCTCGTTGTGGAGCGTGTGCTTGCGAAGCCGAGGCGAATACTTCTTCACCTTGAGCTTCTCGCCTCCCGACTTGCGGCGCAGCGTGTAGTTTTGGTCACCGGTCTCCGAGCAAACCAGGTGAATCACTTCGAGTCGCTTCTTTCCCTTGGCCATGACTGATGTTCCTGAGCTGCTTGCCGGATGGGTTGCGTGACCGGAACCGCGGACGGGCCCTCGGAAGGGCCTCGCTGTCGCCGATCTGTTTTCTGATCGGTTTCCGTCAGGTTTCCATCCGGGGCTTGTGACGCCCCTCGGTCCCAAACCCGGGATACCCCCGGTTGGACCGCCAGTGGAGCGTGGACCGTCTGGAAATGCCGATCGGAAAACGGCCCATCGTAGCCATGCCGGCATCCCCCCGCCAGCCGAACCGCCCAAACCCGCCCAACAGGCCACCACCGCCCCTTTGGCAGCCCCCGCCGCAGGCACTATGATCGGAGCTGGGGACCGGTCGAACGAGTGGGGCTCGGCCTTGGATCGACCGGGCCAGAACAGGTTTTGATCGATCGGGCCGGACCTGGCCGGACTCATACCGGGTGGAATCTATGGCGACCGACACGGCTCCCGACGATTCGACGTTTGCGGTCGCACCGGCCAGCCTTTCGGCCGCCGCTGCCCTGGGGGGCGTGGTGAAGAACGCCCCGGCTTGGGCCGTCAGTCTCCTCGTCCACGTCATCGTGCTCCTCTCGCTGGCGCTGATCGTCAGCCAACCTCCGCAGCAGGAGAAGGCGCGGGTGATCGTGTCGGGGGCCCCCGAGACCCTCGACGCCTTCGAGGACTTCGACGCCTCGCTGCCGGACGATCTCCCGGTCATCGACCAGACCACCGACGAGGTCGTGATGACGGACGTCGTGCCGGTCGACAACGTGCAGGTGGTGAGTACGGCCGAAGACGTCGATGCGGCGCCGATCGCCGTCGAACTCTCCGACTTCGGCACCGAAACTGCCGCGCCGGCCGACATGCTCGCCACCGTCGGGGCGATCGGAGGCACGGCGGGTGGCCTCGGCGGCCGGGCCAGCGCCGCGATGCGCAACCAACTCGTGGCAACCGGTGGCGGCAGTTCGCAGAGCGAAGCTGCCGTCGAAGCGGGCTTGAAGTGGTTCATCCAGCACCAACTGCCCGACGGGGGCTGGAGCTTCAATCTCAAGGAATGCCCCAACTGCAAGGGACAGTGCAGCGAGGGACGCGACAAGGGCGTGGGAGAGGATCGCTGCGGCGCCACGGCTCTGGCGCTCCTCCCATTCCTCGGTCGCGGCTACACGCACAAGGAGGGCCCCTACAAACGGCAACTCGAAGCCGGACTGACCTTTCTCGCGGGAATGACCGTCAAGGGGAACGGCAAAGCCTATGACAAGGGGGGCAACATGTACTCCCAGGGTCTCGCCGGGATCGTGCTCTCCGAGGGCTACGCGATGTCGCAGGACAAGCGTCTCCAGGCCCCGGCGCAGCTCGCCCTCAACTACATCATGCAGGCCCAGGATCCGGTCGGCGGAGGCTGGCGCTACGCGCCGAAGCAACCCGGCGACACCTCCGCGGTCGGCTGGCAGTTGATGGCGCTCAAGAGCGGCAACATGGCCTTCCTTCAGGTCAATCCGCTCACCGTGAAAAAGGCCTCGGCGTTCCTCGACTCGGTCCAGTCCGACGACGGCGCCGCCTACGGCTACATCGACGCGAAGACTCCCGGGCCAGCCCGGAACGCCGTCGGCCTCCTCTGCCGGATGTATCTCGGCTGGAAGAAGAACCATCCGGCGATGGAACGCGGCGTGGTGAATCTTGCCAAAGGGGGACCGTCGAACGACCTTTACCACGACTACTACGCCACCCAGGTTCTCCATCACATGGAGGGTGAATCGTGGGTGTCGTGGAACAACACGATGCGCGACATGCTCGTCAGCACCCAGGCGAAGAAGGGGCACGAGGCGGGGAGTTGGTTCGAAGGGGTCAACGGCGGCCACGGCGCCGACGCGGCGGGCCGGCTCTACTGCACGTCGCTCTCCACGATGATCCTCGAGGTCTACTACCGCCACCTCCCGATCTACGGCCAGCAGAGCGTCGAGGAAGAGTTCAAGGAGTAGCCCGGTTGGCCGGGGGAGAAACCGCCCCCGCAAATCCCTCCCTGCTCCCCGGATCACCCCACCTCTCCAAGTCGGCTCGGGCCTTTCACCCGAATCGAGCCCGTTCCCTCCGCTGGTCGATACTCTCTCCGGGGATGCCGCGGCCTCTGCTGCGGACCATCGCCCCATCCAGCAGCAGGGCCCGAACGTGTCGCCCGAGCCGTCGCGGAACCCCGAGCCCTCCAGAACGACGTCGTCGACGCCGCCCGGCGTCGAGGGAGCGCCGGCGCCGACCTGGATCGAGCGGGTGGTGGAAAGCCCCGTGTCGCGGTCGGCCTATGCCAGCGTCGTGGCCCATGTCCTCCTCGGCATCCTCCTCGCCCTGGCGACCGTGACGGCCCACCGGGAGCCGACCTCCCGGCCCCTTGTCCTGGCGCTCGATGACGGCGAGGCGGAGGCCGACGGCCCGGACGACACCGACACCGTCGAGATCGGCGCCACAGACGATCGGGCCGCCTCGGGAAGCGAGGCGGAGATCGTGCCGGAAGAGGTCGCAAGTGCCGGCACCCCCGCCGACATCCCGGCCATGGAATCGATCGACGACGCCGCGCCTCTGTCAGAGGAAGCGTTCGACACCCCCCCGGCCGACGACACCCTGGCAGCCGCCGACGGCCCGCGGGCCACGGCCGTGGCGGTCCGGCTGCCGTCGGACACCATCGCCCGCGGCGGCGCGGCGATCCCGGCCAACCGGCCGACGAAGGGGGGCGTGAGCGGCGTCCCGTACGCCTCGCGGCGCGGCGAGGAGCGTGGCAAGGCCACGCGTGGCAGGGGAGGGAGCCCGGCGAGCGAGGCCGCCGTCGAGCGGGGCCTAGCGTGGCTGGCGCTCCATCAGGCCAACGACGGATCGTGGCGCTTCGACCTCGATGGATGCCGCTGCGACGGCGCCTGCCGCGATCCCGGCACGCTCTCGAGCACGACGGCGAGCACGGCGATCGCGCTGCTGCCGTTCCTCGGGGCGGGGAGCACCCACCTCGAGGGGCGTTACCAGGAAACCGTCTCCCGTGGCCTCTACTACCTCCTCAGCCGGATGCAGTCGACACCCCGCGGCGGCGACCTCTGCGAGGGGACGATGTACGGGCATGGAATCGCCACCCTCGTCCTCGCCGAGGCGTTGGGAATGACCGGCGACGATCTCCTTCGCAAACCTTGCCGCGATGCCGTCCGCTTCATCGAGACCTCCCAGGATCTCCACGGCGGTGGCTGGCGTTACCTTCCCGGACAGGCGGGCGACATCACGGTGACGACCTGGCAGGTAGCCGCCCTACGGAGCGCGGGGCTGGCCGGCGTGGAGACCTCCTCGCCGACGTTCGAGGGAGCGCGCCGGTTCCTCGACTCGGTGGCGACCCAGAAGGGGGCGGCCTACGGCTACCGGACCCCGGCCGCCGCCCCCTGCACCTCGGCAATCGGGCTTCTCTGCCGGATGTACACCGGGTGGGGCGTCGACGAGGAGCCGCTCGAGCGTGGCATCACGGCCCTCGCCCGGCCAGGCCCGAAGCCCCACGCGATCTACCAGAACTTCTACCTCGCCCAAGCCCTCATCCAGACCGACCATCCGGTCTGGCCACGCTGGAACAGCCGCAACCGCGATCAGATCGTGGCCCTCCAATCCCGCGTTGGGCACGAGGCTGGAAGCTGGTTTTTTGCCGATCGGGAGACGGCGCCCGGCGGACGTTTGGCCCATACGGCGCTGGCGGTCCTCACGCTCGAGGTCTACTACCGCCTCCTGCCGATCTACCGGCAAGAGGCGGTGACGGACGCCCCGTAACGTCGGCTCCTCCCAGGCGACTACACTGTCTCTGTCGAGGGCGCAGTCGCCGCTCGGCCTCGCCAGGCTGTGGATCAACTTCGGGCCCGACCGCACGAGGCGGTCGCGAGTGCGCAGCATTCGAGAAAGCCGGAGGTTTTCCCGGAGGAAAAGGGTCAGCGACGACTCTTTCCACCGGCAGCGAGGGCCCAACGAGGGCTGGCGAGCGGCAGAAACGGTCCGGGACGACGGAGAGTGACATGCCCCTGGTCACGTACACCTGGCTGGCGGTCGTCGTGGCTTTGGCCTGCGCTGCCATCGGGTGGCTGGGAATCGCCGGCTGGATGGCGACGGTGGTGGTGGCCGCGAGCCTCGCCGCCCATGTCGCCGGCAACGCCCTCGGGACGAAACTGCGCGAGGCGACCGACCGGGATCTGGCGGCCCGGCGGCACACCCGGCGAGTGGAACGGCTCCCGATGCCCCGCCCGTCACCAACCACGCTCGAGACGACCCGGTCGCTCGGTCGGCTCGTGCCGGTGTCCGTGACGATCGGCGCGGCCTGCGGGGCCCTTGCCGGTAGCCTCGCGCTGGCCCTGCTGACCAAGGCTTCTGTGGCGGGGGCATTGCTTGGCGGGGTGTCTTCCGGGGTGATCGGCGGCCTGTTCGGGTTTCTCCTGGCGAGTTTTGTGGAAATCGTGCGGACGAGCCTCCGGGAGGCGATCGCCGCCGAGGAACACCCCCTTTCTCCTCCTCGCCCCGTGGCTCGCCCCCCCCGCCGGTGAGCCGGGGCGTGGCTCATCGACACGGATGGCACCGCCCCCGACCGCGTGGTAAAACCCTTGGCTCGCCGCGGGCAGAGAGCCCCCCGGCCGACCGTTTCCGTCCAGTTCAAGGAGTCTTTCCCCCATGGCCAAGCCCCATCGCGCCCTCAAAAAAGCCAACCACGGCGCCCGCCCGGCCAACAGCAAGGCCCGCAAGGCGAAGCGGAAGCACATCCGCACCTGAAGCCCTCCTGCCCCCAAGTTTTCCTGGTGGAGCCCGCACCGTGGCGCCGCGTGACTACATCATCGATCCGAGCGAGTACGACCTCGGTACGGTCTTGGCCGACATCCACGAGATCCGTCGCTGGAACAAGCAGCGGTTCGAGATGGAGCAACTCACGGCCATCGTCCACGAGGATCCCGTCCGGGCGTTGTGCGTCGGGTACAAAGACGTCACCCATGACGAGTTCTGGGTGCGGGGTCACTTCCCCTCGATGCCGGTGATGCCAGGCGTGATCATGTGCGAGGCGGCCGCCCAACTCTCCAGCTACGTCACCCACAAGTTCAACCTCCTCAGCCTCGATTCTTACGTCATGGGCTTCGGGGGAATGGAGGAGGTGCGCTTCCGCGAACCGGTCGTCCCCGGGGACCGGCTGGTGATCGCGGTCGAGCGAATCCGAGTCCGCCCGAAGGCGATGATCGTCTGTCGCTTTCAGGGCATCGTTCGCGACAGCATCGTTGTCGACGGGATCATCAAGGGGGTGCCGCTTCCGGCCAATTCGATTTCGTCAACGGCGGGCAACGGGTCCGCGGTGGGCGGCTGAACCATGCCGCGGCGTGCCCCGAAAAAGCCCTCCCCCGACCTCGACCTCTCGGCCCACTTCCTCGTCCTCGCCGACGATCCCGTCTTCCGGGCGGGAGAGGGCTTCCGGACCGAGCCGCTTGATCCCCACGAGCTCTTTCCGGGCTGCCGGCCCGGAGTGCCTGTCGAACTCGAGGTGGGGAGCGGCAAGGGATTGTTCCTCACCACCGCCGCCGCCGCCGGCCCTGACCGTTGCTTCCTCGGGGTCGAGATCAGCCACGGCTACGCGAAGATGACCGCCGGCAGGCTCGCCCGGCAGGGCGCCACCAACGCCCGGATCATCGCCGGCGACGGCAATATTCTCGTCCGCCAACTCTTCCCCGACGCCTGTCTCGACGCGATCCACGTCTACTTCCCCGATCCGTGGTGGAAGGCCCGACACCGCAAACGTCGCGTCCTCTCGGACATGTTCCTCGCCCATGCCGGGCGGGTGCTCGTCCCGGGGGGCGTGCTCCATGTCTGGACCGACGTGGAGGAGTATTTCCACGAAGCCATGGGGGCCGCTGCTGCGACCGGGCTGTTCGCCCCGCCGGCCGATGTGCCTCAGCGTCAGGCCGAACACGATCTCGACTACCGGACGCATTTCGAGCGAAGGACGAGGCTCGCGGGCGAGCCGGTGTGGCGGGCCGCCCTGGAGCGAAACACCGCTCCGGCGAAAGAGACTCGCCTCGCGATCCCCCCCGTGCCCCCGGCCGACGAGGAATGAGGCGACGCCGCCATCGCGGTCGTGAATCGGCGATGGATTGGTTCGTGGATCGCTACCGCGAGACCGACTCGTAGGTTCTCGAGACGCCGCTCTTGGGGTCGTGCCCGAGGGCAAGCTGGTAGAGCTTCTCCCCCGCCGGCGTCGGATAGCGGCCGGTGAGGCAGGCCTCGCAGAGGGCGTCGGAGGGCATGGCGATCGAACGGGCCACCGAATCGACCGGGAGATAGCGGAGCGAGTCGGCGCCGAGGCGGCTGGCCATCTCCGCCTGGGCCTCCTCGGTGAGGACGCCGTCGCGGAGGAAGGGCGGGGCGAAGAGCTCGCCGATCGTCGACATGTCGATGCCGTAGAAGCACGGCGCCACGATCGGCGGGCAGGCGATGCGGACATGGATCTCGCGGGCCAGCCCCAGCGAACGCATCCTCCCCAGGAGCACCTTCATGGTGGTGCTGCGGACGATCGAATCCTCGACGAGGATCACCCGCTTCCCCTCGAGCACTTCGCGGAGAGGAGTGTATTTCGACTCGGCCTTCTGCCGCCGGCTGGCGGCCCCATCGATGAACGTGCGGCCGGTGTAGCGGTTGCGGATGAGCCCCTCGACCGACGGGATCGAAAGCCGGTAGGCCATCGCGTCGGCGGCAGCTTTGCTCGTGTCGGGCACCGGGACGACGACGGTGTCGGCATCGATCGGCACCGTCTCCAGACGGGCAAGCTCTTCGCCGAGCCGCTTGCGGACGAGGTAAACACTCCGCTCGTCCATCGTGCTGGCGACGTTCGCGAAATAGACCCATTCGAAGAAACAGTGGGCCCGCTTCGGGCTCTCGGCGAAGCGTTCGATCCTCGCCCCGGAGGCATCGACGACCAGCGCCGTCCCCGGCTCGAGCGAGCGGATCGATTCGGTGGCGAAACCGAGATTGAGCAGCGCCACACTCTCGCTGGCGGCGGCGACCAGTGGCCCCTCGATGGCATATTCCATCGGCCGGATGCCGAGGGGATCGCGGGCGACGATCATCCTCCCGCAGGCATCGATGAGGGCGATGTTCCAGGCCCCGTCGAAGCGCCGGGAAATCGCCGAGAGGAGTTCGACGGGGGTCGGGACCGCGTCCCCCGAGAGTTCGCGGCCGATGGCGTGGAGGATCACCTCGGTGTCGTTGTCACGGGCGAGGTGGTTGTCGCCGTCGGCGAGGATCTCGGCCCGCAGTTCGGGGTAATTGGCCAATTGACCGTTGAAGCCGAAGGAGAACCACTTCCGCTTCTGGATATGGGGGCGTTCGAGGGGCTGGGCATAGCCCCGATCCTCGGCGCCGCAGGTCGCATACCGCACATGCCCGATCGCTGCCGGGCCGGTGTGCTGCTCCATGAGCCGCTCGTAGACGCTGCGGTGGCTCATCCCGAACACCTCGCTCACGCTCCCGACATCCTTGTGGGTGGCGAGGAGTTGGTTGCGGTCGGGATTCCAGGCCGTCATTCCGGCGGAGAGTTGCCCGCGGTTTTGGATGTCGAGGAGCATCCGCGGGACGAGCCGGGCCACGTCGTTGGGCCCCTGCACCGGGCAGAGCGGACTGGCCGCGGCCCCCGGGAGGTGATAGATCGCCGCGAGGCCGCACTCGTGATGGAGTTCTCCCACCATATCGCCTGCATGCAGGCCCCTGAGAGGGTTCCGAACACGGGTCAGCGCCCGGCCACCGGGCGAGCGGCCAGAACCACAATGCCGCCAGCCACGGCTCGCAACTCTACCGCACCACACCGGCGGCGCTCAATCGCCACCCCCAGTGCCGCGGCGTGGCTGAAAAAACAGGGCCCGAGCGACGCAGGGAGCGGGGAGCCGGCCGGGAGAGGCTGGAGTCCGATTTTCTCCGGCTGGTAGAATGCGGGCCCTTCGTGCCGGTCCAGCCTCCACCACCGAGCCCCATGCCCGACCCGCTCCGTCAGGACGTCGCCGACGTCGCCCGTCTCATCGTCGTCAAGGTCGGCACGCGCGTGCTCACCGGCGCCGATGGCCTCCTCGACCCTCACCGCATCGAGGCCCTCGGCAGGCAATTCGACATGCTGCTCGCCTCCGGGCGAAGCGTCGTGCTCGTCAGTTCGGGGGCCGTGGGGGCCGGCATGGGGCGGATGGGGCTTTCGTCGCGTCCCCAGGAATTGGCCCACCTCCAGGCGGTCGCGGCCATCGGCCAAAGCTGCCTCATCGAAGCCTACGAACGGGCCTTCCGTTCCCGGGGCAGGCATGCGGCCCAGGTCCTCCTCGTCGCCGACGATCTCCAGGACCGGGCCCGATACCTGAACATCCGCAACACCCTTCGGGCCCTCCTCGATTACGGAGTGATTCCCGTCATCAACGAGAACGACACGGTGAGTGTCGAAGAGTTGCGGACGAGCTTCGGCGACAACGACCGGCTCGCGGCCCTCGTGGCGACGCTCCTCGGGGCCCCGCTCCTGGTCCTCCTCTCCGATGTCGACGGCCTCTTCGACCGCCACCCGTCCGATCCGGCGGCCCGGAAGCTCGACACCGTCGAGAAGCTC
The DNA here is from genome assembly GCA_947453375.1 of Planctomycetaceae bacterium. GTDB lineage: Bacteria > Planctomycetota > Planctomycetia > Pirellulales > UBA1268 > QWOP01. Next base: position 17,374 of record CANGGT010000021.1, on the reverse strand, counting down.
GATGCCGGCATCGACGGCCTGGCCCGTGACACGCTCGGCGGCCTCTCCAAGGGGGGGATGGCGAGCAAGATCAAGGCAGCCCGGATCGCCACCGAATCGGGAGGCCACTGCATCATCGCGTCGGGACGAGACGACCGGGTCCTCGACCGGATCGTCGCCGCCGACACGGTGGGGACGCTGTTTGTCGGCCGGGGAACGGCGATGCCGGCGTGGAAACGCTGGCTGGGGTGGTCGGCCGATGCCCGCGGCCGGCTCGTCGTCGACGACGGCGCCCGCGGAGCGCTGGTGTCGCAGGGCCGGAGCCTTCTGGCTGCCGGCATCCGTGAGGTGGAGGGGAACTTCACCGCCGGAGAAGTCGTCTCGCTCGTCGATGGCGACGGGGAGTTTGCCCGGGGGCTCGCCAACTATCCCGCCGACGACCTGCGGCGGATCGTGGGATTGAAGACGGAGCAGATCGTCGACACCCTCGGCTACTGCCCCTACGACGAGGTCATCCACCGTGACAATCTCGCGGTGATCCGCCGCGACGCACCGAGCGGGCTCTCCCGATGATCTGGGAAAGCCTCATCGTCCTCGTGCTGATCCTCGCCAACGGCTTCTTTTCGGGGGCCGAGATGGCGATCGTCGCCAGCCGTCGCGGCCGGCTCCGGCAGATGGCCGAGGGGGGAGACGCGGCCGCAAAAACCGCCCTCGAACTCGCATCGAGCCCCGACCGCTTCCTGCCGACGGTGCAGATCGGGATCACCCTCGTCGGTACGCTCGCGGCGGCCTACGGAGGCGATCGGTTGGTGAGCGATCTCGCCGACTGGCTCGCCTCCGTTCTCCCCCCCGGGCTGGCGGGCGCCGCCCGTTCGATCGCCCTGACGATGTTCGTGGGACTGCTGTCGTTCTTCACGCTCCTTCTCGGCGAATTGGTGCCGAAACGGCTGGCGCTGCGCCGGGCCGAGGCGATCGCCTGCGCCGTCGCTCCGGCGATGCATCTCTTTGCCCGGGTGGCGACCCCGCTGGTTTGGCTGATGAGCTGGTCGACGACCTCGATGCTGTTCCTCCTCGGCGCCCACAAGCAAGACGGCCCGACGGTGTCGGTGGACGACATCGAGCACCTCCTCGAAGCGGGGCGCGCCGAGGGGATCCTCGAACCGGTGGAGCAGGCCGTGGCGACCGAGGCGCTGCGGCTCGGCGAACGGACCGTCCGCGACATCATGCGGCCGCGGATCGATCTCGATGCCCTCGACATCGCCACGCCCCCCGGCGAGGTGCTCGGGGCGATCGCGATGGCGGGCTATTCACGCCTTCCCGTCTACGACGGCTCCCTCGACCACATCCTCGGCTACGTCGCCCTCAAGGACGTGCTTCGGCAGAACTGGATGGGCTGGCCGATCGAACTGCGGAAGATCCTCCACAAGGCGCTGTTCGTCCCTGAAACGATGCCGCTCGACCGCCTCCTGGAGATGTTCCAGAAGGAGAAGAACCAACTGGCGATCGTCCTCGACGAATATGGCGGCACCGAGGGGATGGTGACGCTCGAGGACGTGCTCGAGGAACTCGTCGGCGAGATCCATTCCGAACACCACCGCGACCGCGACATGCCTTTCGTCGACCGGGGAGACGGGTCGTGGCTCGTCGACGGAGGGGCCGGCGTGGAAGCGCTCGCCGGCTTGTTCGGTCTCCGGCTCGATCCGGGCCCCCGCGACTATTCGACGGTCTCAGGCCTCGTCCTGGCCCGGCTCGAGCGGATCCCTTCGACGGGCGACACGACCGACTGGCAGGGACTGTCGATCGAGGTGGTCGACATGGACGGCCGCCGGATCGACAAGCTCCTCATCAAGAAACGCTGAATCGAGAACCGCTGCCGCCCCCTCTGCCGCTCGCCGGCAGCTCGAAGAGATCGGCGGGAACGTGCGCCCCCGTGCCGGGCATCCGCGGCAACGTCACGGTCCAGGCGGACGGGCGTCCGGCGGCACTTCCAGTTCGCGGGTCTCTCCGGTGGGTCGGGGCGTGTTCACCGGTGGGGTGTTTGAATCGCCCGACATGCCGGCTGGCATCGGAGGCGGCGCGATGGGGAGCGAACGGTCGACGACATCTTGGAGCACGAACGGCCTCGGGAACGGCTCGTCGAGTTGCTCGAGCACCTTGCGATAGCGGACGATGTAGTCGTTGATGTCCTCGTTCGTGATCGTGTCGTTGCGGAGGATCGGGGAGGCGTCGAGGACCTCCCGCCAGGCGACGAACGCATCTTCGTAGAACTTCTTCGCCGGCTGAAGGCGGGCATTCTCGAACTCCTTCGCGGCCGACCAGGTCGCCTCGCGGGCCCGGAGCGCCGGTTCGGTGACCTCCGCCTCGCAGCAGGCCCGCCAAAAGTCGAAGTTCACGATCTCCCGGTAGCGGTTGATGATCTCGGCGGTCTCGTTGGCTTCGAGCCATTGCCGAGAGAGATTGCGGGCTTTGTCACGGACGTCGGCCGGCGCTTCGCGGGCCACCATCGGCCAGCTGACCCGCGTCATCTCCTGGGCCATGTACGCCGCCCGTTGCTGGGCGTCGGTGCGATCCATCGGCGGCACCGCGACCGCTTCCTTCATCTCCGGTGCCAGCCCGTCGCGGAGCCTCTCTTCCATCGCCAGGAATTGTCCGGGGAGAAGCGTCTCGAGTTCCTCGTTGATTCGCGAGGCCCGCGACAGTTCCTCTTCCCGGAGACCAAGACGGATCGGCACGTCCCAGGTGGTGGGGATCTCGCGGACCGCGAAGTCCCGCATCTCCTTCCCCGCCTTCTCCCACGCGGCCCGCGCCGCCGCGCCGAACAAGCCGTCGTCCTCGAGGGCACGGGAGTAATTGATCATCGTCATCATCGGTTCGCTGTGGAAGATCAGCGCTGTCGTCCGCAGCGGGGCGCCGGAATCGGCAAGTTGCTGCCCGGCGTGATACTTCTCGTTCCCGACGAGCCAGTTGTCCCGCTCCGGGAGCGTCCGCCCCGGTCGGTCGCGCTCGTGGAAATCGTCGTCGGCCTTGAAGAGCCGACGGTACTGAACCTTCTCGTCGGCACGGCCGATCTTCTGCCCGATGAACCAGCCCATCCGCCCCTGCAACCGCGGCTCGCGCTGGTTGTAGCCGATCCCCTGGCGGAGGAACTCGATTCCCTTCATCACCCAGGCATAGCGGTCGTGGTAATCGTCGAACTCGACCGAGATGTTGTAGGAGAGGTTGTGGGCCTGAAAGTCCCACACAGGGTAGAAATTCGGTTGGAGCTTGACCATCTGCTCGAGCGCCGCGGAGAGGTTCGTCCAGTCCTCCACCTTCTTGTAGTGGTTGGCCCGATCCCAGAGCAGCGTCACGGCCACGTTCTTGAGGCCGAGCGTCGCCAAGCGGATCGTCTCGCTCGTCGGATCGACCTCGCCGAGACTGGCTTGCGACAGCCCGAACTGCTTCCGCAGTTGGGCGAGCTTTCCCCCTTCGCTCGTCGAGTCGGCCGGTTGGCTCAGCGCCGAGAGGGGCACAAGGAGCGCGGCGATGCCGACGAGCGCCAGGAGCGTCGACGGACGCAAGCCGAGCCACGAGCCGTGTCCCGACGACGCCTTCCCGCTCGGTGCGTTCCCGCGCCGCTTTCCATCCTGACCGGCGGGATTGCCGCCGGAAGAGTCGTTGCCGTGGAGCGATTGCCGATTCATGACGCCACCTCCCGCGCCCGCAGGCACAAGGCACCGATGATGAAGAACGCCAGCAGGTATCCGAAAGTCTCGGCGGTGTGCGCCAAGATGAGATCGAAGGGAATGTCGAACCCGCTGGAAACGAAGTCACCCGTCCCGAGCGAGGAGAGCGACGGGAAAAGGGCAGCCCCCAGTCGCATCGGCGCCATGAGCACCGTGTCGATCCCCTTCATGGCGGCCACGAACGGCGTCTGCTCGAGATCGAGCGTGATCGACGTTTGCGTCACGAGTCGATAGAAGGACTCGATCGGCCCGCCGCCGGGGGCGATCGTCGAATCCCCTGTCACCTGGCTCTCGAAGAGCCGCTGGATGAACTCACGGAACAAGCCGACAAGGACCACCGAGAGGGTCGCGAGGAGAGCAACGGGGCCGGCGAGGAACGTACTGAACATCACGCCGAGGGCCGTCACAAGGAGCATCGAGAACCAGATCCCGAGGCAGCTCTTGAGGTAGTTCCAGGCGAACGACCCGCTGCCGCTGCGGATGTAGAAGTCGGCCTGGGCAACGCCGAAATACTGCCCCGGCTCGAGGCACTGGAGGACGACCTCCACCTTCCCGTCGGAGACGATGTCCCGGTAGAGATCGACCTGCTTCGTGCCACCGTCGGTGGTGGTTGTGGAGAGGGTCAGGGGCACCTTCCACTCGTCGATCGTGAACTCCTTGGCCGTGAAATAACGGGGATCAGACTGGAGGCCGCTGGTCGGGTTGCGGACGCGGACGCTCCCGGCAATCCCCTTCTCGATGTTCCCCTTGTGGGTGCGGAAGACGCGGACGAGCATCTCCAGCGGCAGCCCGTCGGGAAAATCCGCCTCGTTGACCCCTTCGAAGGTCCAGATGCCTGCGGCAAGCTTTCCCCCCTCGATGTACTGGCGATACGACCACTCCGCCCCGACGCTGATTCCCTTGGCACTCGGCTGCCCCTGACGGTCGAGGAATCGCAGCGTCCCGCGGAGGGGCTTGCGGGCCTCGAGAAGACCGAGTGGCGGGGTGAGACGGTAGCTCGTCTTGCCGCCGGTGGTGACCGCCTCGATCTCGTGGCGATGCCCCTGGATGTGATCGGTGCGCCCGCTTCCGTCGGCCGAGAGCTCGATGCGGTGGCGGTGGCCGCGATCGAGGCTCGTGCGCCCCTCGTAGCCGGTCAAGGTGCCGTCCTCGGAACGAATCTCGATGACGTCCTCCGCCGTGAGTTCGTGGCCATGCTGGACGCTCCGCACGACGAACCCCCAGCCCACGGTGCCCATCACCGCCAGCAGGGCTGTGCCAACGACGGAGAATCCGAGCATGCGGCCCAGCACCACTTCACCGGTGCGCACCGGCTTGGTCGTCACCGTCTGGATGGCCTTCGCCTTGAAGTCGGCCGGGAGACTGAAGACGGAGAGGATGAGGGTCACCATGCAGACGAGGAAGTTCGTCGCGGTGAGGATGAAGCCGAGGTAGAGCTTGCCCGGGTTCACGCTCGTGGGATCGAGGAACCACCCGGCAAAGAGGACGATGATGGCGAACAGCGCGAGGACAACGAGAACGTTGCGGCGCAGGGCCTCCTGGATCGCGAGCCTCGCCAGAGCCCAGATCCGCCGCGGGGACATCCCGGCGAGATCCTGAACACCGGAAAGGATCCCCCGGTAGACGCGGTCACCCGCCTGAAGCGGCCCGTAGACGGCCGACTGCACGAGCCAGGCGGCCGCGGCGGCGATCACCGCGACAAGACTCGCGGCGAACAAGTACCAGAGGAACGCCGGCCCGATCCACTGTGAGAACTTCGGAATCGCCTCTTCCAGAACCATAAGCCGCTGCCCCGCTGCGTGTCACCGCCCACCAGACCCATGCCGCACGATCACCCCCGCCAGAAACCTCATCGCAGATTCCCGATCACTCCTGCCCCTGACGAGCGCGCCGCCCCGGCCGCGCTTCGGTGTCGCGGACCACATCGAGGAACAGGTCTTCGAGCGTGGTGCGGGGATTGCCGATCTCGACATCCTCCCCGCCATGGCGCCGGAGAACCTCGCGGATCTCTTCGGTGGCCGCAGCCGAGAGCCCCTTGGCCCGGATCTGCGTGACGTCGGTCACCCGGAGGAGATCCTCGACGCGACCGAGCTCCTTGAGCTCCCCCTGATGGAGAACCGCGATCCGGTCACAGACGTCCTCGACGTCGGCGAGAAGGTGGGACGACATGATGACCGTCTTCCCCTTCTCGCGGAGTTCGATGATGAGGTCCTTCATCTCCCGAGTGCCGATCGGGTCGAGACCGCTGGTTGGCTCGTCGAGGATGACCAGTTCGGGATCGTTGATGAGCGCCTGGGCGACGCCGATGCGGCGGGTCATGCCCTTGGAATATTCCCGGAGTTGACGCTTGCGGTCACGCTCCAGGCCCACGCGCTTGATGAGGGCCGCCGCGCGGCGCTTCCGCTCCTCGGGGGGCATGTCGAAGAGGCGGCCGTAGAAGTCGAGCGTCTCCTCGGCGTCGAGAAACTTGTAGAGGTACGACTCCTCCGGCAGATAGCCGATCCGCTCGTTCTTGGAGACGTCCGTCGCGTCCTTGCCGAAGACAAACGCCTCGCCCGACGTCGGGAAGATGAGCCCGAGGAGGAGCTTCATCGTCGTCGTCTTGCCGGAGCCGTTGGGACCGAGGAGGCCGAAGATCTCGCCGCGACGGATCTCCAGGTCGAGCGGCTTGAGTGCCACCTTCTTGCTGCGGCCCCAGAAGTCCCGGTAGATCTTCGCCAAATTGCGAGCCTCGACGATCACCTCGCCGTGCTCCCGCCTCACCGACCGTTCCTGCGCTGCCATGGAACCTTCCTCGTGATGCCCGGTCCTGGTTCAAACGACCTGCGATATCTGCCGAAAACCCCCACCAACAATGCAACCACCACGTTGTACAGACAAGTCGCCAATTGTGTAGGGGCCCGCACCCGAACAAAGGCCCCCCCGAAGGCCCGCTGGAATCGCCGCAGTGGAGGCCCTGACCGGTGCCAAACCAAACGCCTGTCCTGGGAATCTCCTCCGATCGCTCGCCCCCCCGGGACGATCCGTCTCGACCGGTTGCCATGGACCGTCGCCAGGGAGGACGCCGCCCCCGACAGCTACGGCAGAACCCGAGCCCGGCCCCTCGATCCACCCGCCCACTACGCAGCTGACCGCCCCAGGGTTTTCCACCCACGATTGGCGGGATGTTGACACCGACGCGGGGAAAGAACAAATTGGCTATCGAGATTGAGTCTCAATATCGACCCGGAGTTGCATTTTGCCATGAATGCCTTTCGAAATAGCTCTCACCAGGGCCGCTTCAGGGAGCTTCGGTCGGCCTCGGAACGCCCCCTTCGCGGCGCTTTCACGCTGGTTGAGCTGCTGGTGGTGATCGCCATCATCGGCACGCTCGTCGGCCTCCTCCTCCCGGCAGTTCAAGCCGCTCGGGAAGCGGCCCGACGGATGCAGTGCCAAAACAACCTCAAGCAATGGACGCTGGCGCTGGCCAACCACGAGGGGGCGACCCGTCGCTATCCCCCGCAGCGAACCTGGGATGGATCGGTGGCCAAACCGGGGAGTTCCTGGTCGGCCCAGGCCCGCCTGCTGCCGTATGTCGAAGAAGTCGCCGTCGGGGCCGACGTCGCTCGGCAACTCGGCGTTGAATACTCGGTGGCGCGGTTGACTGACGGCGTCACGCAGATCTCGTCGCTGCGGATCGCCCCCCTCCTCTGCCCTTCGGAGAAAAACGACCGCCAGCGCGTCGACGGCAGCACGCTCTACTACCCGCTCAACTACGGCGTGAACGCCGGCACCTGGCTCGTGCTCGATCCGGCCACTGGCGAAACCGGGGATGGCACGTTCATCGTCAACGGACGGCTCCGTTCCGCCGACATCGTCGACGGGCTCTCCCACACGCTCGCCTTCGCCGAAGTCCGTGCCTACACCCCCTACCGCCGCGACACTGCCGCCGCCCGGATTCCGGCCCCCGCCTCGGCCGCTGCGATCCCCAGCGGGGGCACGGTGAAGGCCGACAGTGGCCACACCGAGTGGGTGGACGGCCGCGTCCACCAGTCGGGATTCACCGCCACCTTCCCCCCCGGGTCTACCTTCCGGGTGACAGTCAACGGGGTCGAAGTCGAAGGGGACTGGAACAACCAGCGGGAAGCGATGTCGGCGAGCGCGCCGACGATGGCCGCCGTCACCGCCCGCAGCTATCACCCGGGGCTCGTCAACGCCGCCATGATGGACGGCAGCGTCCGCGGCATCACCACCGACATTTCGGCAGAGAGCTGGCGGGCCCTGGCGACGCGGGCAGGGAGCGAGGTCGACTCGACCGCCCCCTGAAGCGCGAACCGGCCCCCGCGGACGCTCAGCGCCCCAGATCCTGGCTGGCACTCGGGGTCGCCGGCTCAACAGCCGCAGCCGCGGCCCGGTCGGTGGCCACGGCGACCGAGCGGTGGGCCATCATCAGTTCGTTCGCGGTGAACCAAGCGTCGTCGGGGCGACCCAGGCGGTCGATCTTCTTGGCCGAAAGCTCTTCCCACGTGAGCCCGTTGGCAACGTGCCACGTGGCCGCTTGGGCGACCTTCTGCGACAGCTCGCCACGCCCCAGAGCCTCGAGAAGCGACTGCAGCTTGGGATCGGTGGAGAACGTCTCGAGCGCGACGAGCTTGTAGGCCATCCGGCTCGACGGCTCCTTCTTGCCATGCTCGAGGCAAACGGTCGTGATCCGCATGACCTTCGTCTTCTCCGGGGGCACCGAGAAGGCGCCGCCGGGCATGCCCCCCATGCCGCCTCCCATGCCGCCCATCCCACCACCCATGCCACCCATGCCGCCCCCCATGCCACCCATGCCACCGCCACCCATCGCCTGCCCACCACCCATGCCGCCGCCCATGCCACCCATACCACCGCCCATGCCACCCATACCGCCCATGCCACCCATGCCACCCATCTGTCGGAGCACGGGCACGCCGGCGTAGGCCGCCGGCATCTTCAGCGTCAGCGGCTTGCTGGACTTGTTCGTCACAAGGATCTGCGCGGAGCGAGAGTCGTTCGGGATGAACTTCACCGTCACCAGGCCGGCTGCTTCGGCGTCGAGGACATCGTGGACCTCCGCCGCCGGCCGGCTGGCCGGTTGCTTCGACGTCCCGGCGTCGCGGGCTTGTGCCACCACGGCAGTCAACGAGAGCGCGAGCAGGCCGAGGAAAGCGGTCAGAGAGCGGGCCATGGCAAAACCCTTTGATGCCGGAATCGAGCCGGTGCGAGGAGGATTCGAGGGGCGGAACACCTGGGCTGCCGGAGAAGCTGCCCTTCCCCCTCTCGAATCTAGTATGCCTTCGGTTTCTGGCGAGGGAAATCGAGAGGGGATGCCGAGGGATTGCCGATCGGGGGGGTGGTGCCGGTCGAATGGCCGCACCAAGGGCCAAACCATGAGAAAAGAACAAACCCCAGGGGGGACACCCCTGGGGTTTGCTGATGATCAGATGGAAGGTGCCCGGCAGGCCGGACAGTCCGACTCAACGCTTCGAGAACTGCGTGCCACGACGGGCACCGCGGAGGCCGTACTTCTTCCGTTCCTTCATGCGGCCGTCACGAGTGAGCAACCCGCCCTGACGGAGCGGTTCGGCCAGTTCGCCGTCGAAGCTTTTGAGAGCCCGGGCGATTCCGAGTCGGCAGGCACCGGCCTGGCCGGTCGGCCCACCGCCGTCGACGGTGATGTCGACGTTCACGGCCGACTGGCGACCGACGACCTCGAGAGCCCCGGAAACGAGCACCCGATCCTTGATGGCGGGAAAATAAACCCCGAGTTCACGACCATTGACCTTGATGGTCCCGTTACCCGGACGCAACCGCACGCGGGCCACGGCGGTCTTGCGTCGACCGGTGGCGAGCACATCGCCGTTGTTGCGCACACTTCTCGTTCCCTGCTCGGTCATCGAATGAGTCCTCGTGTCAGGATCCGGATTCAGCGATCGGACCCGGTGTCAGTGGTGTGGATGGAGGGGGTGAAAGTCAGCGGGCCGCCAGTTCGAGCGTCTCCGGCATCTGGGCCTGGTGGGGATGTTCCGCACCGGCATAGACCTTGAGTTTGTCGTGCATGTGCCGCCCCAGACGGGTTTTCGGGAGCATGCGGCGAACCGCCTCGTCGATGATCAACTCCGGCCTACGCTCGAGGCGCTCGGCGGCAGTCTCCGACTTGAGCCCCTGGTAGCCGGTGTACCAGCGGTAGAGCTTTTGCTGCCACTTCTTACCGCTGAACTGCACCTTGTCGGCGTTCACAATGACGACGAAATCGCCGGTATCGACGTGCGGCGTGTAGGTGGGGCGATGCTTCCCCATGAGGATCATCGCAACCTCGCTCGCCAACCGGCCCACCCGCTTGTCGGTCGCGTCGACCAGCCACCAGCGCTGCTCAACCTCGCCCTGCTTCGCCATGAACGTCTTCATTGATCCCGATGTCCTTTGTGTCCGCGGTTCGTCGTGGCCCGCAGCCTCGTTGACCGGCAGGCGCGAACCCTCTCGACGGAAGCCCCGGAGGATACCAATGCCCGCCGCCCCGGGCAAGCGACCTCCGCAGGCCGCGGAAAGAGGGCTATTCACCCCATTCCCCCCTGGCCCGAGCCGTCGCCGAGCACCCCCGACCAGAGGCTATCGGAGAGGAGGAGGCCCGATCTTGTGAGGCGTATCCGGGCGCCGTCATCGACGGCCCACCCGTTGGCCACCCACTCCCGCAGCATTTCCCCGGCCAGATCGTCGAAACAGAGCCCGCTGTCGTTCTGAAAGGCCTCGCGGACGACCCCGTCACGCCGCCTCAATCCGACGACAATCCGCTCCCGGGCGGCCCCCTCCGCCGTCATCCGGTCGTGGTCGGCAGCGGGGTCGAGCCCCGCATCAACACGCCGCATCCAGGTGAAGGGGCTGCGGTGGTTGGTGGTCCTCGTTCGGCCGTCAAACCGGGCCGCCCCCGGCCCGAAGGCCTCCCAGGGGCGGCAATCCCAGTAGCCCTCGTTGTGCCGGCAACGGTGCCCCGGACGGGCAAAGTTCGAGACTTCGTAATGCTCGAAGCCCCCCCCTTCCAGCCGGTCGATGGCCCCCTCGAACATCCGCCGTTCGAGATCCTCCTCGGCACGCTCGAGGACGCCGCGGTTGAGCAGGCCGATGAAACGAGTGCCACGTTCCCAGGTCAGGCAGTAGACCGAAATGTGGTGGACACCGAGGGTGAGAACCTCTTCGAGATCCCGTTCAACCTCGGCGAGCGACTGGCCCGGTGCCGCCGTCATGACATCGAGGTTCACGGCCAAGCCGGCGCCGAGGAGGAGGTCGACGGCCCGGCGCACCTGCTCGGGGGTGTGATCCCGGTCGAGCGCCGCGAGGGTGCGGGCCGAGAGCGATTGCGCACCGAGACTGACCCGATTCACCCCGCAGGCCACCGCCGCCGCCACGAGCGCGGCGTCGATATCGGCCGGATTGGCCTCGATCGTCACCTCGGCACCGGCCACGGGGGCGAGGCGGCCGGCGAACCCGTCCCACAATTGCCGTAGCCCGTCGGCGCCGAGGTGGGACGGCGTGCCCCCGCCGACGTAGAGCGTGTCGAGGTCGAGGGGGCCGGGGAGGCGTTGGAGTTCGCGCCGCAGCGACCCCAGATAGCGTTCGACGAGGTCGTCCCGTCCGGCGACGACAGCGAAGTCGCAATAGCCGCAGCGGTGCCGGCAAAACGGCACATGGACGTAGGCGGCCCGGGGCGAGTCCGCGGCGGCTGTCATGGTGGCAACTTTGCGCCGGAGGGGGCGGCGTCGTTCAGCAAACGGAGGGGAACTCGATCCGCCGACGGACGCGGCGGCCTTCCCCCTCCGGAAACATCACAGCCACACCTGGAGACGCCCTCCGAGCATGTCGGGAAGGCGCTTGGCGAGGATCCGGAGGATCCGCTCGTCGGTGTACCGGGTGGAAAAATGGCTGGCAATCACAACCTCGTTGCGGAACCGGTCGCGCCGCGCAAGGAAGTCGTCGAGGTGCATGTGCCCGAACTTGTGGATCCGCTCCTTGCGGTGATTGTGGGCCACGAAGGTCAGTTCCGTGATCAGGATCATCGCCTCGAACATCGCCGGACAGCGGTCGAGCCCCTCGGGGGAACTGTCGCCGAGATAGGCCACCAGGGGGGTGCGGACCTCGTGCGTCACGTCGGTGCCGGAGAGCCGCAGATCGCGGATCTTCTCCCCCGGCAGCCCGTGGTATTCGTGCTTGAGCTTCCGCCGCCGCTCCCAGACGACGAAGCCGACGCTCGGCAACGTGTGCGTCGTCTCCGAGACGGTGACGACATGCTCGCGCGACAGTTCAATCTCGTCGCCGGGGCGGGCGGGGAGGAGCGTGCAGGGGAGCCGCCCGCGGTCGAGCCGCGACACCGCCTTGAGGAGCTTCTCGATCGGCTCGATCGAGGCCTCGGGGACGTAGATCGTCGGCGGCTCCATCTTCATCATCCGCCGCCGCGCCACGTAGACCGGGAGGGCGGCGATGTGGTCGAGATGGGTGTGGGAGAGAAACCACGTTCCAGTCGCCATGAACGCCCAAGGCTGGGCCCCGAGATCGAATCCGAGCTTCAATTCCGGGATCCGCCAGTAACTCTGGACGGCGGCCCGGGAATAGCCCTGGACGGTGAGCCCCTTGTGGACGAGCGTGCGGAGCGGGGCGTTCTCGATCATGCAGGGGGGTCGGCGGCTGGGGAGGATTCGGCTCGGGGCGACGCTCCGGCAGCCTCGAAGGGCGCGGAAGTCGGGGTGGAGGACGCGGGTGCAGGGGAGCCGGTCGGGGCGGGGGACGCTGCGGGGGGAGGTTGCGGAACGACCGGGGGGGACTCGAGCCAAATCTCGTCGAACAGCGCCTCCTGCCGGGCCGTCAGCCGATGGCGACGGACCAGTTCGAGGATCGCCAGAAACATACCCACGAGGCGCGATCGGGGCATAGCCTCGTCGAACAGCTCCGAGAAAGCGACCTTCCCACGCTCCGTGACGAGCCCGTCGATCCGCTCCATGTGGGTCTCGATCGGCGTGTCGTCGTGGACGATCTGCCGGGGACGGCGTTTCTCTCGTTTCCGCAGCACCCGCGACATCGCCCCGACGAGGTCCCAGACGTGGACATCGCCGATCGACACTTCGGCGGCCTGCCCGCGCCCCGTGGGGACGTCGGCGGTCACGCGGGCGAAGCGGAGGTCCCAGCGTCTCGCTCGGTCTTCGAGGAGGACGGCGGCATCGCGGTATTGCTTGTACTCGAGCAATCGCTGGACGAGATCCTCACGGACCAGTTCCACCGGCTCCTCGGTCTCCTCAGGGCGGGGCACGAGGGCCCGGGCCTTGATCTCGAGGAGCACGCTCGCCAATTCCACGAACTCGCCGACCTGATCGATCGCCAGCGCCTCCAGCACCTCCAGCGACGCGATGAACTCCGTGGCGATGACGGCGATCGGCACCTCGGCGATGTCGACCTCGTGCCTCTTGACGAGAAAGAGGAGGAGATCCATCGGCCCCGAGAAGACGTCGGTGGCAACTTTGAACTGCACGCCGGCCTCGGGGAAAGGGGGGATGAACGGGAGCCGTGGCCGGCCGGGCGGGGAGCCTTCGGCCTCTCCGTTGGCATTTGCCGGTGAAACGCCCCTCGTGTCAATGCCGGGAGGAGCGGCCGTGCGGTAGGATGGTGGCCATGAACCCCGACATTCTCTGGGCGCCGTGGCGATTGGCCTACATCCAGGGGGCCCCTGCCCCGCGCCCGCAACCGGTGGAGCCGGCCGCCTGGCGAACCGGCGCGAATCAGACCTGCTTCCTCTGCCGGGCGGCGTCGGCTTCCTCCGAACACGACCGCGAGTTGGGGGTCGTCGCGCGGACGGGCTCGAGCGTCGTGGTCCTCAACCGTTTTCCGTATGCCAACGGCCACCTCCTCGTCGCGCCGCTCGACCACCGGGCGACGCTGGCCGACCTCGACTCCGTTCAGCTCCTCGATCTCCAGGAACAACTCGTCGTCTGGTGCCGGAGGATCGAGATCGGAATGGAGGCCCACGGCTTCAACATCGGTCTCAATGTCGGCGCCGTCGCCGGGGCGGGGCTCCCGGGGCATCTCCACTGGCACATCGTGCCGCGCTGGCCGGGGGATGTGAACTTCATGCCCTCGGTGGCCGGCGTGAAGGTGCTCCCCCAGTCGCTCGACGCCCTCTGGCACCAGCTCCGCGGCGAGGAGCCCCCCCGTTCATGACCGATCGACCGTCCACCCCCCCCGGCTCCTGGCTCCCCGACTGGCGGGCGCGGGAGGCGACGATCCTCGCCCCTTGGGCGATGCACGCCGCCGACTCGCGCGGGCGCGTCCACGACGAGCAGCCCCACGCCTTCCGCAGCCCGTACCAACGCGACCGCGACCGGATCCTCCACTCCGCCGCCTTCCGTCGCCTCGCCCACAAGACCCAGGTCTTCACCGGCTATCACGGCGACTACCACCGCAGCCGGCTGACACACACCCTCGAGGTGACGAGCATCGCCCGGACGCTCGCCCGGGCGCTCGGTCTCAACGAGGATCTCGTCGAGGCGCTGGCGATGGCCCATGACATCGGCCATCCGCCGCTGGGACACGCCGGCGAGGATGTCCTCGACGAGCTGCTCGCCGATCAGGGGGGCTTCAATCACAACGCCCAGGCGCTGCGGATCATGGAGCTCCTTGAATCCCGCTATCCGGGTTTTCCAGGCCTCAATTGCTCCCTCGAGGTCCTCGACGGGCAGGCGACGCGCCGCAAGGACGGCAGCGGTGCTCCGCCGATCCTCGAGACGCAGGTGGTCGACGCGGCCGACTCGATTGCCTACGACACGCACGACGCCGATGACGCCGTGGAATTGGGCCTCGTCCCGCTGGAGGAGCTTCTCGAACTCCCGCTGGTGGCGGCGGCGGCCGAGCGGGTCCGCGAGCGACACGGCCGGATCGTCGGCGTCGACCTGCGCCGGGCCGTCCTCCTCGAACTGGTCGATTTCCAGGTTGCCGGGCTCGTCGCCAGAGCGCGGGGGACGATCGACGCCCTCGCCATCCGCTCCCCCGACGACGTCCGCCGGGCCTTCCGCGAAGGCGCCGGCCCCGACGCCGGAAGGATCGTCGCTCCCTCTCCCGACGTCGCCGCCGGTAAACGGGAACTCGAACGATTCCTGTTCACGAGGGTCTACCGCTGCGAGCGCGTCCTCGCGGTTCGGGTCCCGGCCCAGCAGCGACTCCGGCAGCTGTTCGATTGGTACTGCGCCCGCCCCGAGGAACTCCCCCGTGGATTCCGCGGCCGTGCCGAGCTGTTCGGCGCCCGGCGCAGCGCCGCCGATTACATCGCCGGGATGACCGACCGCTTCCTCGAGCTCGACCACCGTCGCCGCCTGGGAACGGGCTGAGCGGCCGGCGACGGGCGATTCTCCCCGGCATATCCGCGTTATTCGTTACGACTGCCCCCCCTCCGGCAAGGGACCTGCCTCGATCGAACGAGGTGGTGGGGCCCGTCGCCGGGCGTGGTAGGATTGAGCGGTTCTCTCCCCGGAATCGAGCACCCGCCCCATGCAGTCCCGTTCCTCCCCCCTCGCCCTCCTCATCCTCCGCGCGATCTTTTTCATGGTGGCGATGGGGATCGCCGTCCTCATCTTCAGTGCCGAAGGAATGCGCGAGGCCCCGTCCTGGGTGCCCTGGGCCGTCCTTTTCGGCATGGCTGCGGTGCCGCTGACGGTGATCGGCATCGACACGTCGATCCAGAGAAAAGACCTGACCGTGATCACGGCGGTCTACTTCGGCATGCTCGTCGGTGTGTTCCTCACCTATGTCGCCATTCTCGCCCTGACGCCGATCATCCCCCCGCCCCCCCGCAATCCGGTCTTCGACTGGCTCCCGCTCGTCCTCGGGATGGTGCTTTGCTACGTCTGCACGAGCCTCCTCCTCCAGACGCGCAACGACTTCCGCTTTCTCATCCCGTATGTCGAGTTCGCCCGCGACATCCAGGGGATGCGGCCGAATCTCCTCGACGCCAGTGCCATCGTCGACGGCCGGATCGCCGAGCTCGCCGAGGCGGGGCTGTTCGAGAGTCGGTTCGTCGTCCCGTCGTTCGTGGTCGACGAGCTCCAGTCGGGGGCCGATTCGGCCGACCGCCAGCGCCGGCTCCGCTGTCGGCGGGGGCTCGACGTCCTCAACCGTCTCCGCGAGAGCAAGGCGATCGACATCGAGGTCCTCCCCCCCGACGACGAGGCCGATGCCGAGATTTCCGATGATGCCCGGACCGTCGCCATGGCCGGAAAGCTCGGCGGCCGGATCATCACCAACGACCCGAACCTCGTGAAGATCGCCGCCCTCCGCAGCGTCCAGGCGATCAACGTCAACGACGTCTCGGTGGCCCTCCGGCCGACGTACGTCCCCGGCGATCTCCTCACCGTCCGCCTCGTGAAGCCCGGGGAAGAGCATGGGCAGGCGATCGGCTACCTCGACGACGGCACGATGGTGGTCGTCGAGGGGGGCCGGGATCAGATCGGCCGGACGGTGGGGGTGAGTGTCACACGCACCCTCCAGCGGCCGGCCGGCCGGCTCGTCTTCGCCCGCCCCGACGATCACCGGGGGTGAAGGGGCGATCCGCCCCTATGGCGCACGGCCCCACGAAGTTCGCTACGATTTTCCACCGGGGTTTCCCCTGGGGGGGGAACCATCCCGTTCCGTTCACCGCCGGGGGCTGAAGCGCCCCGGTCACGCTGCTCCATGGAGATCCGCATGATCCGTTCGCTCCGCTCGTTCACCCACCGACTCGCGCTCGTCGCCCCGCTCGCCGTCGGGCTGGCGTGGGCGCCTTCGGCATCCCTTTCGGCCGCCGACACGGGCAATCCGGCCTACGCCGATCCGACCAAGACCGACGACGACTTCCCCTTCCAGGGGGAGTACTCGGGGGAGGTGCCCGTCGGGGGCGCTCCGATGAAACTCGGCGTCCAGGCCGTGGCCCTCGGTGACGGCCAGTTCGACATCGTCGTTTTTCCGGGTGGTCTCCCCGGAGATGGCTGGCAGGCCCCCACGAAGCTCAAGGGGAAGGGGAAGCGCGACGGCTCGAGCGTTCCCTTTGAAATCACCGACCCGGAAGGAAAGACCCACAAGGCGGTGATCAAGGACGGCGCCGTCCACGCTGCCGACGGCAACGCGAAGCTCCCCAAGGTGGAGCGGAAGAGCCCGACCCTGGGCACGAAAGCCCCGGCCGGTGCAACGGTCGTGTTCGACGGTAAGGGCGTGGAGAAGCTCGATGGGGGGAAGGTGACCCCCGACGGCCTCCTCATGCAGGGCGTGACGAGCAAGGACAGCTTCGGCGACGCCACCTGGCACATCGAGTTCCGCCTCCCCTACCAGCCGAAGGACCGTGGTCAGGCGCGTGGCAACAGTGGCGCTTACATCCAGGGTGCCTACGAGATCCAGATGCTCGACAGCTTCGGCCTCGAGGGGCTCAACAACGAGTGCGGAGGCGTCTACTCCGTCGCCGCCCCGGCGGTGAACATGTGCTATCCGCCGCTCCAGTGGCAGACGTACGACATCGATTTCACCGCGCCGAAGTACGACGGCGACAAGAAGGTGTCGCCGGCCCGGATGACCGTGCGTCACAACGGCGTCGTGATCCACGACAACGTCGCCGTCAACCAGATCACCCCCGGCGGGACCGGCGGCGAAGACAAGCGGGTGAAGGG
>CANGGT010000020.1 GCA_947453375.1 Planctomycetaceae bacterium | reverse complement strand
GGGGCCCACGCCGTCGTCAGGCGACCCTGGGCGGACGCTCGGGGGGGCCGGAGACGGCCGGAATTGAGAGGGGCTCGTCGAGGACGAGCCAGGCACCGGCGGTCGAGATCTCGGCCGGCGTCGGATCGGAAAGGAGCGCGGCCCGATCGAGTTCGAGGGGAGTGGTCGGTGCTTCGCTCGGGGCGAGAGGAGCGACCGGGGCCCGGCCGCAGGAGGGGCCGTTGCAGGGGCGACGCCGGGGAGACTCGGCCGGCTTGGCTGCGGACGTTTCACCAGCGTCGCCAGCGGTCACTTCCGAGGCATGAGCCGGCATGTCGTGGCCGACGAGCCAATCACCACAGCTGGCCTGGGCCGACTGGAAGGAGCCCAGAGCGATCAGCACCAGCGCCACCACGACCCCGCAGGAGCGGAGAAACCGCGTCACGGGATGGTGGAAAGCCGGGAGCATGGCGGTGGTACGCGTTTCGGGGGGCGATGGGTCGCGAGCGGCAGCAGGCCTGCACGATCGCCTCGGAAATCCACCCCTTGACGGATGATAGTCCGCGCTCCCTGAAGAAGTCAATCGACCGGCGCTGTGAAACAAGGAGACTTTTTTTAGGGCGCTGCCTGTTCCAGAGCAGCCGGTTCGTGAGCGGCTCGCCGGCGTTGTCCATTCGACGGGAATGGCGTTGCCCCGTCGGCTCGCGGCTGTTTGGTACGATCCGGCTCCGACGCTTTCCGCCCCTGAGTGTGGGTTGGCGAGGGAGAAGCGGGCGGGGGAGCCACGCGGGGAGCAAGCGAATGGTGGACGTGCGGCAGGGCTACGAAAACAATCTTCCCCGTCGCGTGATCACCGGGCGGGGGGCCAGTGGCCGCTTGGCTGAGGTGTGCCGCGGCCGGGGCTGGAACCGGGCGTTCCTGGTCAGCGATCGGGGGGTCGAATCGGCCGGTCTTCTTGCCCCGGTGGCTGCGTCCTTGACCGCGGCCGGGATCCTCGCCGGGGCGTCTGCCGAGGTGACCCCCGAGCCGCCGCTGACCGACGTCGCGCGGCTCGCCGGCGAGATCCGTGAAGCAGCCGTCGATGTCGTCATCGGCCTCGGTGGCGGGAGCGTCATGGATGCCACGAAGGTGGCGGCGCTGGTGGCCTCGCGCGGAGGAGCGCCGGCGGACTACGTCGGCATCGGTCGGGCCGGGGGACGGGGCCTCCCCACGATTCTCGTGCCGACGACGGCCGGCACCGGCTCCGAGGCGACCTTCGTGGCAATCCTCACCGACGCGGCCGCCGGGACCAAGGTCGGGGTCGTCGATCCGTCGCTCCTCGCCGACATCGCCATCGTCGATCCCGCTCTCACGGATCGGCTTCCGCCGGCGGTGACGGCCGCGGCAGGGATGGATGCGCTCGTCCACGCGATCGAAGCCTTCATCGCCCGCGTGGCGACGCCGATCGCCCGTGGCCTCGCCCTCGAGGCGGCCCGGCAGATCGGCCCCGCGCTCGAGAGAGTCTGCCGCGATCCCGGCGATGAGGTCGCCCGCGATCGGATGGCGATCGGCTCGCATCTGGCCGGCATGGCCTTCGCCAACGCCTCGTGCTGCGCCGTCCATGCCCTCGCGCTCCCTCTTGGGGGCCGCTTTCACATCCCCCATGGCGTGATCACCGGCTGCTTTGCCGGGGCGCTGATGCGGCACAACGCTCCGGCCTGCGCCGACGACTTTGCCGCCCTGGGGACGGCGCTCGAGTGGGGGGCGCTCGAGCCTGCCGCCTTCGCTGACCGGCTCGATGCCACCGCCCGGGCCATCGGCCTTCGGGCGACGCTCGACCGGATCGTCGTCCCTGCTACGGCCATCGCCCCGATGGCAAGCGCCGCCGCCAGCAACCGCCGGCTCATCGACCCCAACCCCGTTGCCGTGACGGCGGCCGATGCCGAGCGGATCTATGCGGAAGTTCTCCATGTCGGGGAGTGAGTTCTTCGACAGCCCGCATCGCGACTGTGAATCAAGACCACATGACGAGCCTCCTTCTCACCGTCTGACATGCCGTCCGACATCCATCATGAAAACTTGCCCACCGTTCTGGTTCGAGCCCGCCCCGTGGATCGATGGCGCTTGGCGGGAGATTGATCAGCGCGGCGGCGACGTGTTCACCGTCCGCAACCCCGCCACCGGCGAGACGCTTGCCGAGGTGGGGCGTGCCGATGCCGCGACCGTCACGGCAGCGATCGAGGGGGCGGATCGTGCCGGGCGTGGCTGGCGCGCGATTCCAGCGGCCGCGCGAGGCGAGATCCTCAAAGCCACGGCGGCGGCCTTGCTTTCTCGCCGCGACGAGTTTGCCCGCCTCCTCACCGCGGAGCAGGGCAAGCCCTACCTCCAGGCAGCCGGCGAAGTCGACTACGCGGCGAGCTTCTTCCAGTGGTTTGGCGAAGAGACGAGGCGCGTTCAGGGAAGGATCGTCCCCCATCCCGAGGCGGGGCGGGAGTTTCTCGTCGAGCAGCGTCCGGCCGGGGTCGCCGGGCTGATCACCCCGTGGAACTTCCCGCTTGCCCAGGGGGCGAAGAAAGTGGCCGCGGCGCTCGCGGCCGGATGCACGGCGGTGTGGAAGCCAGCGGAGGCGACGCCGCTGGTGGCGCTTGCCTTGGCGCCGATCCTGGCCGAGGCGGGGCTGCCGGCAGGCGTGCTTCAGATCGTGCCGGGAAAGGGGAGCGTCGTCGGTCCCGTCCTCGCGGCCCACGAGCGCGTCCGCGTGCTCAGCCTCACCGGCTCGACCGCGACCGGCAGCGGCCTGATGGCTGCCGCCGCGCCGGGGATCAAGCGGCTCTCGCTCGAACTCGGTGGCAACGCCCCCTTCATCATCCTCCCCGACGCCGATCTGGACTTCGTCACCGACCAACTCGTCCGACTGAAGATGTTCGTCTCAGGGCAGGTGTGCGTGACCGCCAACCGGATCTTCGTCCATGGCGACCGCGAGGCCGAGCTCATCGAGCGGCTCGCCGCCCGGATCGCGGCCCTCCGCGTCGGCAACGGCCTCGCTGAGGGCGTCGATGCCGGGCCGCTGATTCATGCCGCGGCGAGCCGCGATGTGCGGAGCCGCGTCGACGAAGCGGTGGCGGCGGGGGCCAGGATCGTGGCGGAGAACCGGAGCTTTGAAGCGACCCCTGGATTGACGGTAGAAAACTTCTCGCCGCCGACGGTCGTGGCCGGCGTGAGTGACTCGATGCGGCTGGCGAGCGAGGAGATCTTCGGACCGGTGATTCCGCTCCTCTCCTACCGAACGCTTCCCGAAGCCGTCGAGCGTGCCAATGCCACCCCCTACGGCTTGGCGGCCTACGTCTATGGCACCGATCTGGGACGCTTCCGCGGCGTCGCTTCGGCGCTTGAGGCGGGGATCGTCGGCGTCAATGAATGGCGGCCCCTCAAGGCCGAGATTCCCTTCGGTGGCGTGAAGCAAAGCGGGATCGGCGCCGAGGGAGGGGAGGAGGGGATCCGCGAGTTCCTCGAGACTCGCGTGATCTCGATACCGAAGCCGGGAGTGGAGGCATGACGACGCGTCTGCGGTCGGAACAGTGGTGGAACGAACCGGGCAATCCCGGGATGACGGCGCTGTACCTCGAGCGGTTTTTGAACTCGGGACTGACCCCGGGGGAGCTCCAGGGGGGGCGGGCCGTGATCGGCATCGCCCAATCGGCCAGCGACCTCACCCCCTGCAACCGCGTCCATCTCGAGTCGGTGAAGCGGCTCTGCGACGGCGTCCGCGATGCCGGGGGGCTGCCGCTGGTCTTCCCGATGCACCCGATCCAGGAATCGGCCCGCCGGCCGACGGCCGCCCTCGACCGCAATCTCGCCTACCTCGGTCTCGTCGAGATCCTCCACGGCTATCCCCTCGACGGCGTGATCTTCACGACCGGGTGTGACAAAACGACGCCGGCAGCGCTCATGGCCGCGGTCACCTGCAACCTCCCGGCGCTGATCTTCAACGGCGGGCCGATGCTCAACAGCTACCTCGACGGCGAGGTGGCCGGCGCCGGCACGATCATTTGGGAGGCCAGGCGGCGCCTCGCGGCGGGCGAGATCGACGAGCGGAAGTTCATGGATCTCCTCGCCGCCTCGGCGCCGAGCGTCGGCCATTGCAACGTGATGGGAACGGCGCTGTCGATGAACTGCCTCGCCGAGGCGCTCGGGATGGCCCTCCCCGGCTCGGCCCAGATCCCCGGCCCCTACCGCGAGCGCGGTCAGGCCGCCCATGCGGCGGGAAAAAGAATCGTGGCGATGGTGGAGGAGGATCTCCGGCCGGCGACGATCCTCACCCGCGCCGCGCTCCTCAATGGCATCCGCGTCAACACGGCCCTCGGCGGGAGCACGAATTGCCCGCCGCACATCATCGCCGTCGCCCGCCATGCCGGAATCGACCTCGACATCCGCGATTGGGAGACCCACGGCCATGCCCTGCCGCTGCTGGTCGACCTCCAACCGGCCGGCGCGCACCTCGGCGAGGATTTTCATCGGGCCGGTGGTCTACCAACGGTGATGGCCGAACTCCTCCGGCATGGCCTCCTCGACGGCGCGCCGCTGACGGTGAGCGGGAAGACCGTGGCGGAGAACGTCGCCGCGGCCCCGCCCCCCGACGGGCGGGTGATCCGTTCTGTCGCCGCGCCGCTCCGCGAGCAGGCCGGCTTCCTCGTCCTCTCCGGGAATCTTTTCGAGGCGGCGCTCCTCAAGACGAGCGTCATCAGCACCGACTTCCGTCGCCGTTACCTCTCGGAGCCGGGGGCCGAGGAGACGTTCGAATGCCGGGCGGTCGTCTTCGACAGCCCCGAGGATTACCACGCCCGCATCGACGACGCGACGCTTGCCATCGACGAGACGACGCTCCTCGTCATCCGGGGCTGTGGCACGCTCGGCTTCCCCGGGAGTGGCGAGGTGGTCAACATGCTTCCGCCGGAGGCGCTCGTCCGCCGCGGGATCTCGGAGCTGCCGACGCTCGGCGACGGCCGGCAGAGTGGCACCGCGGCGAGCCCTTCGATCCTCAATGCCTCTCCGGAGGCCTTTGCCGGTGGTGGCCTGGCCCGGCTGCGGACGGGCGACCGGGTCCGCGTCGATCTCGGCAAGCGGGCTGTCGATGCGCTCGTGCCGGCGGCTGAATGGGCCGCGCGCGACACCTCGGCCTGGGACACCGTTCCCCCCGGCGCCACCCCCTGGCAGCAGCTCTACCGCGACCACGTCGGGCAGCTGCACACCGGCGGCTGCCTCGACTTCGCCTGCACGTTCCGCGACGTCTGTCGAACGGTGCCGAGGCACAGTCATTGAGTCCGTTGTCATCCCGATGGGAGTTGCTCGCTCATGCCCCGTCTCGTTTGTCTGCTTCTCCTGGCGCTGTCGAGTGCCGTCGTCCCCGCCGCGGAGCTGCCGCGGAGCGCGCCTGAAGCGCAGGGGGTGTCGTCGGTCGACCTCCTCGCGTTCGTCGAGGCGCTCGACGCGGCGGGTGACGCGACGGTGGCCGATGGTCTCCACAGCGTGATGGTCGTGAGGCATGGCCATGTGGTCGCCGAGGGCTGGTGGGCGCCGTACAAGCCGGAGCTGCGCCACCAGCTCTATTCCCTCTCCAAGAGTTTTACGTCGACGGCCGTGGGAATCGCGGCCGCGGAGGGGAAGCTGCGGATCGATGATCCAGTGCTCACGTTCTTTCCGGCCGAAGCCCCGGCAGATCCGTCGGCCCATCTGAAGGCGATGCGTGTGGCTGACCTCCTCCGCATGGCGACGGGGCATCAGGGGGAGCCGCCGCATCTGCGGAGCGAGCCGTGGGTGCGGCAGTTCCTCGCCCATCCCGTCCCGTTCAAGCCGGGGACCCACTTCCTCTACAACACACCGGCGACCTTCATGCAGTCGGCGATCGTCCAGAAAGCGACCGGCGAGAAGCTCATCGACTATCTCGGGCCGCGGCTCTTTGCGCCACTCGGCATCGAGGGGGCGACCTGGGAGGAGAGCCCAGAGGGGATGAGCGTCGGTGGCTTCGGGTTGAGTGTCCGCACCGGCGACATCGCGACCTTCGGCCAGATGCTCCTCCAGAAGGGAACGTGGGAGGGGAGGCAGATCGTCCCCGCGGCCTGGGTCGAGGAAGCGACGAGCCGGCAGGTGGCCAACGGGAGCAATCCCGACAGTGACTGGGACCAGGGCTACGGTTACCAGTTCTGGCGTTGCCGGCACGGGGCCTTCCGCGGCGACGGGGCTTTCGGCCAATATTGCATCGTGTTGCCGGAGGAGGATGCCGTCGTGGCGATCACGTCGGGCACGCGCGACATGCAGCGCGTTCTCGACATCGTCTGGGAAAAGCTCCTCCCGGCCTTCCGACGCGTGCCGCTCCCGGCAGACGACGCGGCCGCAGGAAGGCTCGCCGCCAAGCTCGCCGCGCTCCAGGTGCCCCTGCCGCCGGCCGGCGCGGTGCCTGCGAAGGTTTCCGGGAAGCTGTTCACCTTCGGCGAGAACGGCGCTTCACTCGAAACGGTGACGATCGTTCCTGGCACTGACGGGGATGCGGTCGTGTTTCGGACCGCCGGAAAGGAGCACCGCATCGAGTGCGGCCGGGGGGCGTGGCGCCGTGGCGACGTCGCCTGGGGAGGCTATCCTCCGCGCCCCGCGGCCGTCGCCGGGGGCTGGGAGGGAGAGACGTTCACGCTGCGGCTCTGCTTTGTCGAGACGCCGTTCGTGACGACCGTCCGGCTGACGATGACGGACGATGAGGTGCGAATGGAGTCGGAAGCGAACGTCGGCTTCGGTCCGGTGAAGCAGCCGGAGATGGTCGGACGAGCCGCGCCGGCGAAGTGAAGGTGGACCGTCGTTGAAGAACGGGGAGAGGACCGGCGCGGCGTTGGCCAGCGACACCTGGTCGGTTGGCAGAGGCCCCCATGCATCGGCGCAGACCGCCGGAGCTTTGGTTGGGGCCGGCGGAGGGGCCCTGGACGCGCGCGTCGAGGGGGTCAAGACCCTCGGCCCCTGGACGTTGGTCGTCACGCGTTTGCGGGACTGCGGCTGACCGGACTATCCTTCCTCCCGGATCAACGCGACCGGCAGGAAAGCGAGCAGATGGGCAAAGACTCCGACGACTCAAGTCCCCTGCGGCTGGAGATCTGCGATCTGCAGAACCATGCCACCGCCTTGCGCGGGGAGCTCGAGGCGGCCAGGTCGGCGATGAACGCCGCAGTGCAACGGGCCGTCGCCGAGGGGGGGGCCGAGGCGGCCCAACTCCAGGCCACCGTCGTAACGCTGCGCGACGAACTCGAGCGTGCCCGAGCGGATACCCAGCGTGCGGTGGCTGCCACCCTGGCCGATGCCAGCGGGGAGATCGGCCAGCTGAAGCAGACCGTCGTCGCCCTCCGCGAGGAGCTCGAGAAGGAGAGGGCCGACAGGGACGAGCGAATCCGCCAGACGCGGCTCGAGACCAACGACGAGATCATCCAGTTGCGCGACACCGCCGCGGCACTGCGCGGGCAGATCGACAATGATCGTGCCACCCGGGAGCAGGCGATCCAGTCGGGACGGGCTGAGGATCGCGCGGAGATCGCCCAACTGCAGGGCACGATCCTGGAGTTGCGCCAACGGCTCGAGACAGAGATGAGCGCACGGCAGCGAGGCCGGTGAGAGCCAAGACATGGACAAGGAACGAACGATGACAGCAGACGAAACGCCTTCGCCGCCGGGCGCGCGCCGGGTAGCAGCCGTAAGTCCGGCCGATCGCCCGGCCAAGGGCAGGGGCAGGGGCATCACCTCTCCTCGTTCGCAGAGGGTCCGGTTGATCGAACTGCTGCTCGAGGTGTCGCGGCGCATGGCCGCCTATGACACGCTCGACGACGTCCTCCACGCGCTGGTCGACATGACCACCAGAGAAGTCGGCGCCGAACGGGGCTCGCTGTTTCTCAACGATCCGACCACGAACGAGCTCTATTCACGCGTCGCACAGGGCAACGTCAGACGCGAGATCCGGCTGCTCAACACCGCCGGCATCGCGGGCCACGCGTTCACCAGTGGCGAGTCGCTGATCATCGCCGATCCGTATGCCGATCCGCGGTTCAGTCGGGCCAACGACGAGCAGACGGGATTCGTGACTCGGAGCATCCTCTGTGTGCCGGTCAAGACGGTGAAGGGTGAGATCATCGGCGTCGTCGAGGCGATCAACAAGATCGACGGAGCGTTCGACGAGGAAGACCTCGAGGTCCTCGAAGCGATGGCCACCCAGGGAACCGTCGCCCTGCAGGGGGCCCAATTCATCGAGCGGATGAAGGCGGTGCGGGCTCAGGAGATGGAGTTTGTCGAGATCGTCTCGGAGGTCACCGCCGACATCAAGCTCGGGTCGCTCCTCCGCAGGGTGATGGGGGAGGCGACTCGGCTCCTCAACGCCGACCGGTCCACGCTCTTTCTCCACGACGAGCAGACTCAGGAGTTGTGGTCGGAGGTTGGTCAGGGGTTGGAGTCGATGCAGATCCGTCTGCCCAATCACCTCGGCATCGCAGGCGCCGTCTTCACGTCGGGCAAGTCGATCAATATCCCCTACGCCTATGCCGATCTCAGGTTCAATCCCGCCTTCGACAAACGTACCGGTTATTTCACCCGCTCGATCCTCTGCGTGCCGATCATCAATAAGCTCGGGGCCGTGATCGGCGTCACGCAGGTGCTCAACAAGCGCGGAGGCCCGTTCACGGCCGAGGATGAGTCGCGTCTGCGGGCGTTCACCGCCCAAATCTCGATCGCGCTCGAGAATGCCAAGCTGTTCGCCGACGTGCAGAACATGAAGAACTACAGCGAGGCGATGCTCGAATCGATGTCGAATGGAGTGGTGACCATCGACGACAAGGGAAAAATCGTCACCTGTAATGCGGCTGGTCTGCGGATTCTCCGGGCGACGCCTGCGGAGGTGCTCCACAAGCCGGTGGCCGATTTCTTCGCCGGCGGCAACGCCTGGGTGCTCGGAAAGCTCGAGACCGTCAGCTCGAGCGGCACGCCTGAGGTGCTGATGGATGCCGAGCTCGTGTTCGGGGAGGAGACGATCTCGAGCAATGTCACCGTGCTGCCGCTCGCTTCGGTCGAGCACAAGCGGATCGGGTCGATGCTCATGATCGAGGATATCTCCAGCGAAAAGCGGCTCAAGTCGACGATGTCGCGCTACATGGATCCGGGTATCGCCGACAAACTCGTCGCCTCTGGCGCGGACGTGCTCGGGGGGCAGTCGGTGGAAGCGACGGTGTTGTTCTCCGACATCCGCGGCTTCACCACGCACACCGAGAGGCTCGGCGCCCAGGGCACGGTGGCGATGCTGAACGAGTATTTCACGCTCATGGTCGACTGCATCCAGCACGAGGGGGGGATGCTCGACAAGTTCATCGGCGATGCCATCATGGCCGGATTCGGGATCCCGGTGGCCCATGACGACGACGTCGATCGGGCGATGCGGGCCTCGATCGCCATGATCAAGGAGCTCCGTCGCTGGAATGTGCAGCGTGTCGCCGAAGGGAAACTGCCGATCGAGATCGGCATCGGGCTCAACACCGACGTCGTGGTGTCGGGAAATATCGGTTCGAAGAAGCGGATGGATTACACGATGATCGGAGACGGCGTGAATCTTGCCGCCCGGCTGGAGTCGGCCTGCAAGCAGTACGGTGCGCAGATCCTCGTCAGCGAATACACCTACAAGAAGCTCCGCGGCACCTACCGGGCCCGGGACATCGATCTGGTGGTCGTGAAGGGGAAGACCCAGCCGGTGGGCGTCTACGAGATCCTCGATCACCACACCGAGGAGACGTTCCCGCATCTCGTCGATTGCCTCGGCCACTTCCGCGACGGGCTCAACAAGTACCGCGCGCGGGCCTTCGGGCCGGCACGTGAGTTGTTCGAGAAGGTCCTTTCGCTCAACCCGGCAGACAAGGCAGCGAAGCTCTATCTGGAGCGCTGCCGGATCCTTACCGACACGCCACCTCCCTCGGATTGGAGTGGCGTTTGGGTGATGGAAGAGAAATAGACGCGAGCTACCCGTCAACGAGAGCCGCGGCGTCGGACGGCCATCAGCACTCCCAGACCGGCGAGGGCGATGGCGTCGAGGGGGATGAGCCGGTCGTGGCAGGTGACATGCTCCTCGACGCGTTGAAACTTGGCTCCGGCCGGGTCGAAAGCGAACGTCAGGTCGTCGGTGCCGGAGGGCCAGGTGAAGTCCTCGAAGGCGGTGAGCCAGACGTTGGTCGCGCCGCCGGCGGTCCCTTCGGGGAGGACGCCTCCGAGGAACGAGGC
This sequence comes from Planctomycetaceae bacterium, assembly GCA_947453375.1. Taxonomy (GTDB): domain Bacteria; phylum Planctomycetota; class Planctomycetia; order Pirellulales; family UBA1268; genus QWOP01. The sequence continues at coordinate 23,208 of CANGGT010000020.1, read as the reverse complement.
GTTGACCTCGAGGGGATGGGAGTAGACGACGTTGCCTTTCTCCCACGGACGGGCCGTAGTCCCCTCGCCGAGCGTCCCTTCGGCCCGCCCGGGGCCGATGACGAAGGCGCGGAGGGTGTTGCGCCGCGGCGCGTCGGGATCGATCTGATCGGTCGGCACACGGTAGGGGAAGAGGGGGGCATCGGTCTCGAACGAGAGCCGGACGGCAGAGACGTCGATGCTCGTGGCGTCGGTCGCATACTTGAAGGCGGTGATCATCCACCCCTTCTCGACGTACGGCCGCGACCATTCGGCAAGCTCCGGCCGGGAGTCGTAGCCGTTGTCGGAGAGCCATTCGGTGAGTGCGGCGGGGTCGGCTGCCTTGAGCACGACGACGTCGTAGCCACCGACGCGCGCCCGCTTCATCACCTCGACGGCGGCCATCGGTGGCGGGGCGGCATCGGGAGCCCGGCTGGCCGGAGCCTTGCTCTCGCGCGCGAACAATGTCCAAAGGAGCGAATAGTGGTTGTCCCAGCGCGTCACCTCGACGACGCGAGGCTGGATTCGGTCATTGAGCTGCGCGAAGACGGCGCCGTCGGCCGCGGCGATCTCGGGAACCGTCGGCGAGGGGACGAGGAACCCGAATCCCTCCTGCCGAGCGCCGGGTGAAGCGGCAAACTTCGCCTCGCGGATGAAGTGCTCCATCCGTGTGGCCGGATCCCAAACGACGAGGATCTGCTGATCGGCGATTCGCACCGGCTCGCCGCGCCGCCAGGCAGGGCAGCAGGCGGGGGCGGGGCTGACGGTGAGCAGGCTCACCGACATCAAGGCGACGAGGAATCTGAGGCTGAGACGGGACATGATGCACCCTGTCAGAGGCATGGAGTCAGTCGACTTCGAGCCGCAGCTTGCCGTCGTCATCGGCGATGATCTTCACCAGCGGCGGGCCGGCGGAGGCTGCGTCGCGACCGCCGGGAGCGAGGAGGAGGCTGCGGTCGACGAGTTCACCGCCGGCGCGGGTGAGAAACGGCCGCAGCGTGTCGGCGTCGACCGAGTCGGCGAGCGTCTGGATCGAGCCGTCGGCAAAAGCAGCGAGACCGACATGAGCGCCCTCGAGCGGATGGATCGCGCCGATCCCCGCCGGCTTGCCGATCCCCGGGAAGGCGTCGTCGAGGACGAGGTCCTCCGGCTTCGTCCAGGGGATCTTTCGGGCGGGATCGACCGTGGCAAACAGGATCGTGTTCGACGTGCCGTCGGTGACGCTCGCGAAGCCGACCTTCTCCCCGGCTGTCAGGCAGGCGGGGAAGTCATCGGCTGACGTCATCGAGACCGCTTCGGGCTGAAAGATCGCCGCGTCGCCGGTAATCGCCGCGTAGTCGGCGAAGGTGTCGGGCGGTCCCTCGCGGGCGGGATCGCGGAACACCGCGGGCATCTTCTCGGCGACGGCGAGATTCTTCGGCGAATCCCACGGCTGGGAGAAGTCGTACTGCTTGTACAAGTCGAGCTCCTCGATGAACGGCAGGAGGAGAACGCGCCACGAGTGCCACGGCTTGCCATCGGGGCCGATCACCGCCGCGGGCGGGAAACAGCCGTAGGCATCGTGGAAGTTGTGGAAGGCGAGAGCGAGCTGCTTGAGGTGGTTCATCGAACCCGTACGCCGCGCCGCGGCACGGGCCTTGGCAATCGGGTTGAAATCGCCCGGCCCGTTGCCTGTCGGCTGGGCCTTGGCGACGAGGAGATCGGGGAGGCTGCGGATCGCTTTCGTAGTGGCGGTGTCGGTGGCCCGCTCACCGAACAGGCCCGCGAACGGACGGCCGAGGACGGCTGGGCCCTTCTGAACGGCCGAGATCGCGCCGGGGCCAAACGTCGCCACGGCGACATTCCCTTCGAGAATCTCTTCGACGTCGATGCGAACGAGCGAGTCGAGCGGCCCGCCCGGCTTCGATGGCACGACGAGCACGGCCTGCCCCTCAGCGGGAATCGAGAACATCGCCCCCTCGGCACGCTCGATCCGCGCCTCGCGCTTCGCCGCATCGACCGCGACGATCCGGTGCGTCGGTTCGGGAAGGACCAGCGGATAGCTCATGACGACCCGCTCGTCCGCGCTCGCCGCGCCGGCGAACGCCACAGCGAGCAGGAGACCGTGAGCGACGGTGAACGGCAGACGCATGGAAAATCTCCCGGTGGACGAGCGTGCAGACCCCTGGATTCAGTCTCGCAGATCGCCCTTTCGCCGCCAACCGTTGGGACGCGGGGCTGTCAGGAAAGCCTCCCGTCGGCCCGCCCTCATTCCTCCCATACGAAGAACTCCGAGACACCGCTGCGGGCCGCTCCGCGATGCGTGAAGACGACGCGCATCTGCCGAGCCGTCACCGCCGTAAAGCGCGCCTCATTGAGGGCGTTGCCGAGTGGCTGCTCGGGCAAGTGGACCTCGTTCTCGACGGGCTGCCATACCCCGTCCACGAAGACCTCGACATGAAACCGCTCCGGCGGCTGGACGCCGCCACGGTCGTCGTAGAGGGCCAGCTCCAGCCGGGAGAAGGTCTTCGGCTCGCCAAAATCGACCGCCAGCCAGTCCGTCGCGTTTGGTGATTCGTAGGCTGTCCAGCGGTTGTTCGGGTTTGTTTGGTAGGAGACGATCCCGTCGATGGCCCGTTCGACCCGGTCGTAGCGCGAGGTGTGCGACGCGCTCGCCTTTGGGTATTCGGGTGAGCCTTCGCTGCCGGGATTGAAGGCGAGGTTGCCGGCCGGCGCGGGCGCGGGCTCGAGCGGCAGGATCGCGCCTCCCCACAGTTCCATTTCCGAAAGCCCGACGCGCATCCCTGGGCGGGGCACGAGTGTGATCCGCAGCTTCGTGATCTCGCGGGGGGCGAAATGGATGTGATTTGCCAGGTGCCCCGCGGGGGTCTCTGGCAACCGCGCCTCGATCGGCAGCATGTCCCATCCGCTGCCTGTCCACGTCTCGACCGCGATCGCCTTCGGGGCCCGGACGTCTGAGGGCAGGGCGTCGCGGCCCGGCACGGCGGCGTCGGCCGTGCCGGCGAGGAGCTCGGGCTCGTCGTCGAGGAGGGAAAGCGCGAGCGTGTCGACCCGGCGTGAAATTCCGAGATCGAGGACGAGCGTCTCGGGCACCCCGGCCGTGGCGCTCTCCCAGCGATTCGGCGGCGACCGAAGATACCAGGCGACGCCGTCGGCCATCGCTGACGGGGATGTGCCGGGGCGGATCGAGCCAGGCACGATCCGGGGGAAGTAGGTGCCATCGTTGTTGACGGCGACGTTGACCCGCGTCGGCACGATGCCGGGCTTCAGGCCATCGTCGACGAGTTCTGCCGCGACGAGCGCCGCCGACACCGGCGGAAGCGCGGCCGTCAGCCGTCCCACCCCCGGCGACGAGGCGATCACGCGGCCCTCGGCGAGGAGATGGAGGCCGGGGCCGAGGCCATATTTCGTGCCGTCGCGGTCCCACACCACCGCCACCTCGTGGCCCCGGTAGATCACCCGGTCGAGCCGCAGAAAATCCCAGTCCGGGGGAAACAGGGGGCGAACTTCGAGCGTGTCGTCGGGGCGGGGGACGAGGCCGACAAGCCCCGTGATCACGAGATCAGCGTAGCCCGAATGAAAGTAGTGCTCGCTGTGGTTGTAGGCATCGTGCCCCTCGAAGCTCCCGGTGTCGGGATGACAGGCTTCGGCGAGGTAGGGCCGACCGTTCTTCCGGTGGGTGCGGGCGTAGGTCTTCAGAAGCGAGACGTAATCCTTGGCCGACACCACCTCTTGGAGCCCCGGGCCCTCGTTGCCGAAGCCGGGGGAGCGAAACTGGAGAACGTTGGCCAACGCCTTGAGCGTCTGCGTCGTGGCGTAGGGCCAGCTCTGGCCGCTCCACCAGCAGCAGTGGGGCTGGAGGATGAACAGCGGGTCGTGCCGCTCGACCGTGGAGGGGCCGAAGGGCGCTTGGAAGAACTCGGAATCGCCGAGATATTTCCAGGCCTCTTCAAATCCCTTGCCCCGCGACGGCATGTCGAACTGCCAGGGGACGTAGCCGATCAACTCGCGGCCATGGGGGCTGCCGGCGAAGCGGCCACTGTCGTAGATCCGGCTCCCGGCGGTGACGGTGGCGCCGTCGAGCGTTTCATCGTCGCGGAAGGCGGCAAGGAAGAAGCCCCGCCGCTCGTCCCAGAGCGCTGCTTCCATCTTCTCCCGCAGCGTGTCGGCAGCGGCCCGGCGGGCGGCAGCCTTGGCGGGCTCTCCGAGGAGATCCTCCATGCGCGCAAGCGCCTGGAGATCGGCCCACTGGTAGGCGATGAAGCTCGGCCGATAGCTCGGCGCACCGCGGAGGATGTCGGTCGTCTGCCGGCTACTGATGTTGAACTCCATCCCGTCGTCGTGCCCCACCTGCCAGTAAAGTCCGGTGGCGGGGACGAAGTGGCGATCGTGCCAGGCCTGCGTGTTCGCTTCGAGGCCGGGGAGAATGTCGCCGGGAAAGACGGTCGCAGCCGTGGCGGCAGGGTGGCCGGCCGCGCCGAGATGGAGACGAGCGGGATGGACGAGATGGACGCCCCACACCGCATCGGCAAGCCAGGTGGAATAGTTGCGCGGTTGGGCGCCGGGGGTGTTCACCCAGGAGCGGGCATAGTCACGGGCGACCCGTGGCGAGCGGAGCCAGCGGGCCTCGGCGAGCTGGTGGCCGGCAGGGCAGGAGATCGCGCCGTAGGCTCCCGACCAGAACGGCCGGTCGAGAAACTCAGTGAACACGTAGCCGGTGTCGGGCGAGCCGTAGGTGAGATGCTTGGTGAGGAGTTCGAAGCGATACCACCACGTCGTCTCGATGTCGGGATCGGGGCAATCGAGGAGGGGAACGTTGTCGAGAAACCACGCCTGATCGCATCGGTCCCAGAAGGTCTCCCGCTCCATGAGCGTTGCCTGGGAACGCTCGGCCGCCGAGGTCCATTCACTGGCGGGCTCGGCTTCGGCCGGTACAGAGAAGCAGACCGTGGTCGCGACGAGGAGCCCACCGATCAAGGCGGCGACCGGGCCTGTCGCCAAGCTCGCCCCCGGCGGCGGACCGGCTTCGCTCGTCGCCGCGGCGGTGCCGCGGGGGGGGAGATGGCCGTCGACGGCAAGGGGCGCCGGCCCGCGGCCGATCGAGCGAACGTCGGGGAGGAGGATCGCGCCGAGCGGCTGGAGGAGGCCGGCGAGGAGAAACGTCGTCGGGGCGTCGAAGAAGCCACTCACCGGCCCGGCGAACCACGAGCCCCAACTCGTCGCGAGATTCATCAGCGCCATCGAGGCGGTGAACTGCGTCGCGGCCACCGCCGGCGTCGAGACCCGCATGAAGAGGGCGAAGAGCGACACCGACAGAAATGCCAGGCAGGCTTCGTGGATCCCAAACCAGAGATAGATCGTCATCTCGAACTCCCAGAGCGAGGGCTTGGCCGCGAGGAGGATCCAGGAGGCGGCGAGGATCGAATTGGCGGCGACGGCGGTGGTTTTGGGGCCGATAACAGAGGCGAGGAAGCCGGCAGCGACCGCCGCCCCCAGGCCGAGGAGATTGCCGAAGCCACCGCTGACCTCGGCGAAGCGGGCCTCCGACCAACCGAGCTGCTTGAATAGCTGCACCGTCATTGTCACGTAGAGCAGCGCCGGGAGGATCTTCATGAGCACCGCGCCGATACCCGTTCGTAGCGCCGCGGGGCGCACCATGGCGATCGCCAATTGGAAGAGGAGGGCTGCGGGGCCGAGGCCATGGGGAGCAGGGGCGGCGGCCTGCGACGCTCGCGAGCTCCCGAAGAAAAACCGATCCGTCGGCCGTTCGCGGATCGCGAGGACGGCGGCGAGGGTGACGGCCTGAATCGCGGCGAGGGCGAGAACGGCAGTGGGAAGGCCGAAGCGGGCCATCACGAGGCCGAGCCCCGCGCCGCCGAGCATCGTGCCGACATACGACGAGCCGTACATCATCCCGCTGGCTCGCTCGCGCTCGTTCCCTTCCAGCATGTCGACGGCGAGGGCGTCGATCGCCACGTCCTGGAGGGCCACGAACACGTTGTGGAGGAGGACGAGCCAGCCGAGGAGCGCGGCGTCGCCGCCGGCGCGAAGCAACAACAGCGCTGTCACGATCATCATCGACTGCGCGAGGATCAGCCACGGTCGCCGGCGGCCGAGCGCCGCAGCCAGGCCTGAATCGACGACCGGGCCCCACAGCCACTTGAAGCTCCAGGGGAGGACGGCCATCGCAATACATGTGCCAACGGCGTTCTCCCCGCCGCCGTGACTGGCCAGCCACGCCGCCAAGGCCACCGTCACGAAGCCGAAGGGAATCCCTTGGGCGACGTAGATCGCGCAGCAGAAGACGAGCCGGAGGAGGGGACGCGTGGCGAGCGTGAGGGGCGTGGCCATGCGGCGAGCGTATCGTGGCCGACGCCCTCCGGGCAATTCACCGCAAAGCGATCCGAAGCCTTGCCCGCCATGATCGAAGCCGGCCACAATCGGGAGAACACCTCGTTTCCCCCCTCGGAGCTCTCCCCATGCGGTCTGTTCGCGTCGCGCTGGCGATCACCCTCTGCCTTTCCGCCGCCGTCGTCACGGCCGCTCCCGACGCCGGCGCGAAGGCCCGCGGCAGCTACGGCTTTTACGGCAGCAGTTCGCACAACACGTATTCGAGCGCCCGCTCGCACGTCGAGAGCTACCAGGGCTATCTCCGCGACACCCACGGCGTGGCGGTGCCTGCCCATACCGAGGCCTTCACCACGCTGCCGGCCCCGGCCGTGGTCGTGGAACGGCCCCAGACGCCGGTCGCTCGCGTGGCGACCCCGGCGACGATCGATGTGGGGGCGGACATCGCCGCCCACGGCGCGGTCGATGCGGAGGTGGCCCGGGAGGCGAGCGACGCGATCGGCGACGACATCGAGCGGATCCAGCGCCACGTCAAGCGGATGCTGAAGCATGCCGAAGAACTCGGTGACAAGGAGGCGCTCTCGATCCTCGCCTCGATCGAGAAGAATCTCGGCGTCGCCCGCCGCGGCCATGCCGATCTCCACGAGCATCACGCCGAGGAGACGATTTCGCCGCAGACGGCGATGACGCTCGCCCAAAAGGTCAACGACGCCCTCCGCGCCTCCCACGCCGATCACGACAAGCTCATGAAGCGGCTTCATGAAGCCGACGAGCCGGCCGGGAAGTGATGGGCGGGAGCGGCACCCGCGTCGGGACTCGCTGATCGGTTGGGACAAGGTCAGGGATCAGCCGGTCACTTCGTGAGCATCACGTGGACGCCGTCCCATTGGCCTGAGGGCGGGAAGGCGGCGTAGGCGACGGCACGCTCGCGGAGGATCGTCGCTGCGGCGTCGTCGGGGCGAAGGCGGAGCGCCTCGTCGAAGCGTTCCACGGCGCGGATGAAGTCGCGCGTGAAGTAGGCTTCGAGGCCAGCTTCGTATTCGACTGCCGCGGCGAGGATGCGCTCGGGGACGAGGCCGACGAGGCCGAGGACCTCGTGAATCTCCGTCGGAACCCGCTTCCCCTTCACGGCGATCCGGTCGAGACGCCGCCAGGCGATGGAATCGCCGGCAAGCCGGCGGGTTTGGTCGCTGGCGATGATCGCCGTGCCATATTCGTTGTTCACGCGCTCGAGGCGGGCGGCGAGATTCACGCCATCGCCGATGGCGGTGTAGGCGAAGCGATCGGGAGCGCCGAAGTTGCCCACGATCACCCGGTCGGTGTGGATCCCGAAACGCGTGTGGAGCTGGGCGGCACGGGGCATGGCGGCAATCGCATCGCGGCAGCGGATCGCCGCGATCACGGCCCGCTCGGCGTGGTCGGCGACGGGGCGGGGGGCGTTCCAAAAGGCCATCATCCCGTCGCCGATGTACTTGTCGACGGTCCCCGACTCGTCGGCGACGATCCCGGCGATCCCGGCGAGATAGTCGCCAAGGACCTTCGCGGTGGCGGCCGCGCCGATCTCTTCGGCAAAGCCTGTGAAGCCGTTGATGTCGGAAAAGAGGATCGACAGCTCCTCGGAGCGGCCGCCGAGCTCCGGCTCGGTGCCGTCGGCGAGCATCCCTTGGACGAGCTTGAGCGGGACGTACTTCCCGAAGCCTCTCAAGCCCGATTTGAGGCTCCCGAAGACGCCGTTCACGTCGGCAATCTCCTCGAAGACGGTGTGGGGGAGGGGGCGGTCGGAGAAATCGAGGCGGCGGAGGTGCTCGGTCTCCACGGCGATCGCGTGGAGCGGCGCGGAAATAGACTTGGCGAGGAGCGCCGCGCCGACGAGGAACAGCCCCAGGATCCCCAGGCTGACGAGAATGCTGCGGGTGATGTCGTGGCGGATGGTGCCGAGGAAGTCGTCCTCGGCGACCACCGCCCCGGCGAGCCATTCACGCCCATGAATGGCGATCGGGCGCACGACGGCGAGTTGGCGGGCGCCCTCGGCGACGAAGGCGATCGAGGCTTCCGTATCGTTGTCGATCGCCTTCTGGAACTCGGAGTTGTTGGCGAGGGCCCGGAGGACCGGTGGATCGGTATCCGCCAGCCTGGGAAGGGTCACGTTCCCACTGTCGGCACGGACCGGCGCTGCCCCTGCGGCCGCCAGCGTCCGCTGTTGGGGATCGAGGACAAAGCCCCGGATCGGTCGGCCGGCGACCCGCAGCCTCGAGAGCATCTCGGCCAGGTCGGTGAGCGTGATTGCCACCGCGACGACGCCTTCTTCAGCCGGGAGAGCGATGGCTGCGGTAACGACGATCGCCTGGTCGGGGAAGTGCGCGTAGGCATCGGTGAGGTACACGCCGGTGGCCGCACGCGCGCCGGAGTACCAGGGGCGCGTGCGGGGGTCATAGTCGTCAATGTCTTCGGTTTGCCCGAGAATGGCATCGAGTTCGGCACCGGGGGCACGGCGGCGGTGGATCGTGCGCGGAGCGGTGGCGTTGGCGCCCGACATGAGTCGAAGGTGCGACTCGAGGCTCCCGTCATCGCTGCGGGAGATCCGGACCCAGCCGCCGTCGGGGAGACCGAGTTGTACGTACGCAATCGCCGGCTCACTCGACAGGAGTGCAAAGCCGACGACGTCGAGGGCTCTGGGACGGAGTTCCGGCGGGGCATCGGCGATCACCGCGGCAGCGACTTCGGCCGCCGAGGCGGCGCTGTCGAGCATGTTGCGCGTCTGCTCGGTGACCTGGAGTGCGACCGGATCGAGGAGGTCGCGTGTGAAGGTCCGCACGGCCCGGGCGGACGACAGCCAGTTGAGGAGAAGGAGGAGCGAGGCCAGCGCCGTGGTGATGAGGAGCACCCCGACGAAGATCGTCACCCGGAGCTTGATCTTGCGCGGAAGCATGGGAGGGATTATGCAGCGCCGGAGGGTCGGATGGGAAAAGTGTGCCCGAGGTTGCGGGGCGTCACGGGGGAACGGCACCGCCTTCGCGAAAGCTGGCCCGGGCGTTCCGCCAGGCGTCGCGGCGGAGAAAAAGCGATTCCGACGGGCCGTCGCGGCGAAGGTCGCGGTGGAGTGCGGCCCACTCCGCAGCGAGGCTGTCGGCGTCGCGCCGGTCGGCCGCGAGCCGGTCCCAATCCGCTGCGGCGTCCCCCTTCCGAACCGCGATGAGAAGATGGTCGCCAGCCGCCACGTCGAGGAAGAAGCCGCTGCGAAGGTCGTCGGCCGTGTGGAGAATCGCGTTGCCGGCGCCGATTCCGACCTCGTAGTGGCCCGCGGGGAGAGGGGCGATCGAAAGCCGGACGCGACGCGTGTCGCCGGTGGGGTTGAAAAGGACAAAGTGCCGCTCGAGGCCGCGGAGCGAGGCCTCGGCCCCCTCGACGGCGTCGAGGTTCAGGAGCATGAGGTCGGGGTCGTCGACGAGGCCGAGCGCCTCGAAGAGCCGTTCGTAGGCGAAGGCGGCGCCGGCCATATAGACCGCCCGGCCGAGGCCGCCATGGAGGCCGCCATGCTCCGGCGTGTAGGCATCCTCGATCGGCAGGGATGAGGCCGGATGGTCGGTGAGGCGCGGGCAGGCCTGTGCCGCGTCGGGCACACAGCGGGGGAAGAATGTCGCGGCGTTCACCCGCTGGAGATTCATCAGCCCCAGCAGCGGTGTCCGCGGCACGCGGTCGCGGAGCAGGTCGTCGCGGATCCTCACCGAGAGGGCGAGCGCCGCCTCGACGTTTTCCCAGGGGGAGCCGGTGAATGCTCCGGCGTGGTTGCGGAACAGCCCCGCGTTCCGCACCGCCCGGTCGCGCGGGTCGTCGCGGAGGGCGCTCTCGTACCAGGGGGTGAGGCGGAGGAGGGTGTCGAGGAAGGCGTCGCCGACGGCGTCGTAGCGATCCTCGCCGGTGATCGCGCGGAGGCGGCAGCAGGCGGCGATTCCCCAGGCATTGCCGAAGATCTCGGTGACGGGAAACGAGGTAGGATCGTCGTATGTGACGTCATAGCGGGCATTCGCCACCCGCCACGGTCGCGGATCGGAGAGGCGCGTCAGCGCCGCGGCCGCCGCTTTGATCCGCCGGGGATCGCCGTCAATGCCGTGTGCCTCCGTGAGCAGCCACGCGTAGCTGCCGAGTTGCCACGGCTCGAACACCACTCCGAGCTCCGGCTGATCGGCCTGTGGCAGGGGGAGCTTCGTGACGGGATCGAACCATTGCGGGAAGAGGTGGTCGTTGGCGACGGCCAGCTCGACGAGGCCATCGGTCCCGGCAAGCGCGATCCCACCGATGGCCGGATCGACGTCGTCGCGTTCGAGCGTTTGCCAGATCCGCGCCGTTTCGATCGCGAACATGAGCGATTGCCAGGCCATCTCCTTGTCGCCGACATGGGGCGGGATTCGCGTGCCGTGGCGGATGAGCCCCGAACTCGAGTCGTAGAACAGCCTGAGGCCGCGGAGCTTCTCGCGGAGAAAGGCGCGTCGGTCGGCATCGGGAACGATCCGGTCGTGCCCGAGCCAGCAGCCCAGCCCGTTGTGGCAGGTGGAGAAGTCCCAGCCGTCGGCGACGTGCGCTCGGTCGCGGGCCGGATCGCACGACGAGGCGAGGCCATAGTCGGTGGCTACCCGGAGCGAGGTCACCGTCTCCTCGGGAAAGAGGGGCGCGTCGTTCCAGGCTGCGTCGCCGAGCGGGACGTCATCCCACGCGATGCCGCGGCGGCGGAGATCGACATCGACGCCGGCGGCAATCGTCCGCCACGACGGAGTCCGGCCCGTGAAGCGGTCGACGAGGGGGGGCGCGGTCGACGGGTGGAGCGGGGCGAACGATGCCATGAGCCGGGAGAGCGCTTCCGGGAGCGTCGGCTCCGGGGCCCGCGCGGCATGGATCCAGACGTCCCAGACGATGTCGCCGGCGGCCAACTCGTGGAAGTTGCGCTTCACGACCTGCAAGCCGAGCCCGGTCTGGCCGCGGGGGGGATCGGTGAAGGTCGCGACCCGGCAGTCGCGGAAGCGGTAGAGATTCCTCGGCGACATCCAGTCGAGCGCTCCTCCGTCGACGAACAGCGCCGCCTCGCTGCCATCCTCCCAGAGGTAGGCCGCGGGGAACGAGTTGCCCCACTGTCTCTCGGCCGGACCCTGATCGATGCTTCCCGGTCCCTGGTCGAGGGCGACTTTGACGGAGGGCCTGTTCATCCACAGAGCGAACTGGGGCTCGAGATCGCGGAGCACGATCGGGCGGTCAAGCCGGCAGGTGACGACCAGGCGGACGAGCGTTGTCCGGTCATCGACCTCCAGACGTGCATCCCAGGGGTAGCCGTGGTCGGGGTGTTTCCCGGTGAGGAGGATCACAGCCCGCGATGGCGACTGCTCCACGACCGTCCAGCCCTCGGGGTGGAGATCGAAATCTGCTCCCTCGACCAGCGGCCTGAGGCCGTCGAAGAGCGGTCGCCACGGCGGGGCGTCGGTCGCATCGTCGCGGACCGAGGTGAGGATTCCAATCCGTCCGTCGCCGTCGCGGAGGCACGACCAGCGCTGGGTCGCGTTGGCGACGTCGAGTCGTTGGGAAGTGACCGTCAGAACGACCGCCGGGGCGTCGGCCGGCCATGCCAGGGAAACGCCCACGATCGCGAGCCAGGCGATCCGCTGGAAACTGGCCACCGTCCAGACGTTTCCCCGACGTCCCCGGGCCGAGGTCGAGCGGAGGGCCCTTCCCGGGATCGGGAGACAGAGGGCCGGGGGCGGGAGACAGCGGGCCGGGATCGGGAGACAGAGGGCCGGGAGCGGAGGGCAGAGGAGAACCATCGAAACGCCTTCCGCTGGGGGGGCCGGTTAGCACGATCATAGCGATCGGTCTCGTTGGCGGTCGCGGAACGCTCCCCCTGAGGGGTGAAGCCCGCGGAAGTGGCGGTGGAGGCAGGGAGCGGCGGTGTAAGATGGTCGCCCGATGGACGCCGAATCAACGACCGCACTGCCGCCGGGCCCTCCCGCAACCCCCGCCGCCCGGCCGCGGCGCCGGGGATGGCTCGCTTGGGGCTTCTGGCTCCTTTTGGGCGGGGGCCTGGCCGGGGCTGTTTGGCTCGATCCGACGCTCATCGAGAAGGGGCGGGCGCTCGTCGAGCCGAAGGCCCCTGCCCCCAAGGCGCTTCCGCCCCGGGTGGTGCCGGTGTCGGCGTCAGAGGCCCGCCAAGGGGACATGGAGCTGTTCCTCAACGGGCTGGGAACGGTGGCAGCGTTCAATACCGTCACGGTCCGAAGCCGGGTCGACGGGGAATTGGTCCGGGTCGCCTTCACCGAAGGGCAGGTGATCGCGGCCGGAGATCTGTTGGCCGAAGTCGATCAGCGGTTCTACGAGGTGCAGCTCCGTCAAGCCGAGGCCCAGCTCGCCCGCGATGAGGCAGCCCACCGCGCCGTGGAACTCGATCTCGAGCGTTCCGAGTCGCTCGCCGACCTCCGCCAGGTGACCCAGCAGCAGATCGACGCGCAGCGGGCCCTCGTCCGACAGGCCGAGGCGGCGATGCAGATCGATCGGGCGCTGATCGACAACGTCAAGCTCCAACTCGACTACTGCCGCATCGAGGCGCCGATCGACGGCCGAATCGGCCTCCGTCTGGTCGACGCCGGCAACCTCGTTCGCGCCAACGATCCGGCCGGGATCGCTGTCATCGCCCAGATCCGTCCCATCGCCGTGACGTTCACGATTCCCCAGGACGAAATCATCCGCGTCCAGCGGGCCCTCGCCGGCAAGGGGGGCCTCGCCGTCGAGGCTTTCAACCGCGACTTCCAGACGCGGCTCGCCGCCGGGATGCTCTCGGCCATCGACAACCAGGTCGATCCGTCGACCGGAACGGTCAAGCTCAAGGCGGTGTTCCCCAACGACGACGACACGCTCTTCCCGAATCAATTCGTCAATGCCAGGCTCCTCGTCGAGACGCTGCGGGATGTAACGATCGTTCCCCTGGCGGCGCTCCAGCGAGGACCGGAATCGACGTTCGTGTGGGTGGTTCAGGGAGACTCGACCGTCGGCGTCCGCACCGTCCAGGCGGGTCCAACGCAGGGGGATCAAGTCGCGATCACCAGTGGCCTCGAGCCAGGGGAACTGGTGGTCACCGACGGCATCGACAAGCTCAGTCCGAAGGCGAAGGTCGCCGTCCGCGGGATGGCTCCGCCCGCAGACGACGGGACACGCAAGTCGGCGGGCCGCCCAGCGGAAGCGGGGAACCCGGAGCCGAACGACGGCACGCCGCGCGATCGACCGGCAGGGCGTGGCGCGGACGTGTCGTCGTCGCGGCCATGACGATCACGGGTGAGTTTCTCCGAACGATGACCGCAGGGTGATGCCTCGCCATGACCAACTCGCTCCCCGAGATGCCCGCGCACTATCGTCCCGACATCGACGGCCTGCGGGCCGTCGCAGTCCTCGCCGTGCTCGTCTTCCACTTCGGAGGCGCGCTGTCCGGCGGGTTTGTCGGCGTCGACGTTTTCTTCGTCATCTCGGGATTCCTCATCACCGGCATTCTCGCCCGAGAAGTGGAACAGGGAACCTTCTCGCTGCGTCGCTTCTGGACGCGTCGCCTGCGGCGCATCGCTCCGGCGTCACTTGTCGTCACGATCGTGACGCTCGTAACCGGGCTGTGCCTTCTCATGCCGAACGATCTGGTGCCACTCGCGAAAGCGACGATCGCCCAGCAGACGATGCTCACCAATGTCTACGAGTGGCGAAACATGAACTACTTCGACACCCATCGTCCGCGGCCGCTGCTCCACATGTGGTCGTTGGCCGTCGAGGAGCAGTTTTATCTCGTCTATCCGCTCCTCTTCGCCCGCCTCCCGATGCGCCGCCGGGGGCTGGTGCGGGCGATCCTCTGGGGGGCGATGGTCGTCTCGCTCGTCTTCTCGGTTTACGCCACGAGTTACCGGGCAGGCATGGCGGGGTTTTTCCTCCTCCCGTTCCGGGCGTGGGAGCTTCTCCTGGGCGGGCTTGCAGCGCTCGAGACACCCCGTCGACCGCTGGGAGCCGCGCGGGCGAATGCCCTGGCGCTGCTCGGCCTCGGCTTGATCGTTGTCCCGTGCGTCACCTACGTCGAGAGAATGCAGTTTCCAGGGCTCGCTGCCCTTCCGCCCTGTCTCGGGGCCTGCTTCCTGATCTTCGCCGGCACGCACGACCGGACGCTTGTCGGCCGAGTCCTCTCCTCTCCAGTCGCGGTGGCGATCGGCCTGATCTCCTACTCGCTCTATCTCTGGCATTGGCCGCTCCATGTTTACGCGAGCTATGGCACCTGGGGGGTGATGCCGACAAGCGTGACGGTGATGCTCTATGTCGCAAGCTTTGCGCTTGCATGGCTGTCGTGGCGTTGGATCGAGACCCCGTTCCGCCACGGGATGCGCTCGATCGGTTTCGTCGAGGCGCTGCGGATCGTCGTCGGCGCCGCCGTCGTGCTGATCGTCACTTCGGTCGGGATCATGGCCGGTGGCGGACTGCCGGGGCGCTTTCCACCGCGGGCCGCTACCTATCTCCGGTCCACGGAGAACGACCGAAATGACCAGCGTTTTCAGGCAATGGTGGAGGTCCGCAGGCCCGAACTCCTCGTCAGGAAGTTTGACGGGACCACGGCTGCCGGATCGCCGGTCGACTGTCTCGTGTGGGGAGACAGCCACTCGGCGGCCTCCCTGGGGCTTCTCGACGACCTTTTCGAGGAACACGGAATCCGCGGAGCCTGGGCGACCCGTAATGCCCACTTCCCACTGCTTGGGACGACCCGGCCGATGCCGGCGTTCGCGAGGAGGCCGTGGCTCGAATGGGCCGACAGCGTCGTTGCGCGCGTCCGGGCCGATCGGATCAAGAACGTTCTCCTCATCGCCGACTGGCCATCCGTGGTATCGGCGACGCTCGATGAAGCCACGTTCGCTCCAGAGGCCCCGTCGGACGGACAGGCCACGCTCACGCGAAGCCTCGTGCACACGTGCCGGGTCCTCAACGAATCCGGGGCGACGGTGTGGCTCATCGAACCTCAGCCCTACCAGTCCGCCGATCCGATCCGCTGGCTTGTCTGGTCGGCCTTGCTCGGGCGGCCGGTTCCGCAGGGCGTCGATCGCGCCGCGTACGACCGCGTACAGGGCGCGACTCTCGAGGCGTTCGCTGCCGCTGCTGCCAAGGCCGATGTCCGGATCACGCCGGCCCGCGATGCCTGGTTCACCGCCGACGGAAAGAGCCTCATCGGCGACCGGTCTCACGTCTATTTCACCGACGGCCAGCACGTTTCGCCCGAGGGGATGCGGGGCGTTTACCGCGGTCCCTATGAAGCGATGGTGCGTGCGATCGCCCTGAGCCTCTCTGGCGATGCTCCACAGCCGGCGGCCCGGCCGCCTCGGCAGCCTGCCGCCGCCAGCGGCATCGAACGATGAACCTCTCCCGGCCCTTCATCCTCCGGCCGGTGGCGACGAGCCTCCTCATGGTGGCGCTCGTCCTCGTCGGGGTCGTCGCCTACCGTCAGCTTCCGGTGTCGGCGCTTCCGCAGGTCGACTATCCGACGATCCAGGTGCTCACCTTCTATCCCGGGGCGAGCCCGGAGGTGATCGCCTCGAGCGTCACCTCGCCGCTCGAGCGGCAGTTCGGCCAAGTGCCGGGGCTGACGCAGATGACGTCGAGTAGCTCCGAGGGATGTTCGGTGATCGTCCTCCGCTTCGATCTCGCCCTCGACATCGACATCGCCACCCAGCAGGTTCAGGCGGCGATCAATTCCGCTGCGGCCGTACTCCCGCGCGACCTCCCCAACCCGCCGGTCTACACGAAGACCAACCCCGCCGATGCCCCGATCCTCACCCTCGCTCTGACGAGCGACACGCTCCCGTTGACGAAGGTTCAGGATCTCGCAGACACGAGGCTCGCGCAGAAAATCTCGCAGCTCTCCGGCGTCGGATTGGTGAGCATCTCCGGTGGACAGAAGCCGGCCATCCGCATCGAGGTGAACCCCACGGCACTCTCCAGCCTGGGAATGAATCTCGAGGATCTCCGCGGGGCGCTCGTGCAAGCGAGCGTCAATCAGGCGAAGGGGAGCTTCGACGGCCGGCGGCAGGCGTTCACGATCGCCGCCAACGACCAGCTCCTCACGAGCGACCAGTTCCGCGAGCTCATCATCGGTTACCGCAACGGCTCGGCCGTCCGGCTCGTCGACGTCGCCGAGGTGGTCGACGGCGCGGAGAACGTCCGTCAGGCGGCGTGGATGAACGACATCCCGGCGGTGATCGTCAACATCCAGCGGCAGCCCGGGGCGAACATCATCGCGGTGGTCGATTCGGTGAAGGCGCTCCTTCCGCAGCTCGAGGCCTCGTTGCCTGCGGCGGTGCAAGTGCACGTCCTCACCGATCGCACGCTCACGATCCGGGCGAGCATCGAAGGGGTGCAGCACGAGCTGCTCCTGACGATCGCGCTGGTGGTGTTCATCATCTTCCTGTTCCTCAGAAGCGTCACGGCGACGATCATCCCCAGCGTCGCCGTGCCGCTGTCGCTCGTCGGCACGTTCGCCGTGATGTATGCCCTCGGCTACAGCCTCAACAACCTCACGCTCATGGCGCTGACGATCTCCACCGGATTCGTCGTCGATGACGCGATCGTGATGATCGAAAACATCGTCCGCTACGTGGAGGAGGGGGAGACGCCCCTCGCGGCGGCGCTCAAGGGATCGGCGGAGATCGGTTTCACGATCGTCAGCTTGTCGGTGTCTCTGATCGCCGTGCTCATTCCGCTCCTGTTCATGGGTGATATCGTCGGCCGGTTGTTCCGCGAGTTCGCCGTCACGCTGTCGGTGACGATCCTCGTGTCGGCGGCGGTGTCGCTGACGCTCACGCCCATGATGTGTGCCGTGCTCCTTTCGCAGCGCGCCGGCGGATCGGCGCATGGCGGAGGGGGGCATGGCTCGGCGGAGCCCGGCCTGTTCACCCGGCTCTATGCCGCGACGCTCCGGTTCGTGCTCGCCCACCAGGCGACCACGATGGCGACGTTCGTGGCGACGCTCGTGGCGACGTGGTATCTCGCGCAGATCGTTCCGAAGGGGTTCTTCCCGGTGCAGGACACCGGCGTCATCCTCGGCATCTCCGAGGCACCGCAGAGCATCTCGTTCGAAGCGATGCGCGACCGTCAGTTGGAGCTCAATCGGGTGATCCTCACCGATCCGGCCGTGGAGAGCTTGTCGAGCTTCATCGGCATCGACGGCTCGAACGTCACCCTCAACAGCGGCCGGATCCAGATCAATCTCAAGCCCCTCGAGGAACGCGGCATCAGTGCCGTCGAGGTCATCCGCCGGCTCCAGGGGGAGCTCGCCGCGGTCGAGGGGATCGGCCTGTTCATGCAGCCGGTTCAGGATCTCTCGGTGGAGACCCGGGTCAGCCGGACGCAGTATCAGGTGAGCCTCGAGTCGCCCGATGCGATGGAGCTGGCGGCGTGGGCCCCCCGGTTCGTCGCCCGGCTCCAGCAGATCCCGGAGCTTGCCGACGTCGCCAGCGATCAGCAGACCGATGGCCGCCAGGCGCGGCTCGTGATCGACCGTGACAGCGCTTCGCGTCTGGGGATCACGCCGCAGATGATCGACGACGCGCTGTACGACGCCTTCGGGCAGCGGCAGATCTCAATGCTCTTCACGCAGCTCAATCAATACCGGGTCGTCCTCGAGGTGGCTCCCGGATTCCGCGACACGCCGCAGGACATGGCGCAGATGTACGTCCGGGCCGGAGTGCCGGGCAGACCGGGGGAGACGCGTGTGCCGCTGGGGGCGGTGACCAGACTCGAGGAGACGAGCGCGGCGCTGGCCGTGAATCACCAGGGGCAGTTTCCGGTGGTGACGGTGTCGTTCAACCTCGCGCCGGGGGTGGCCCTCGGGAGGGCCGTCGACGCGATCGAGACGGCCCGGTACGACCTGGGGATGCCCGCCGGGATCCAGACGGCCTTCCAGGGAACGGCCGCCGCCTTCCGGGCGTCGCTGGCCAACCAGGGGTGGCTGATCCTCGCGGCGATCATCACCGTTTACATCGTCCTCGGCGTCCTCTACGAGAGCACCGTCCATCCGATCACGATTCTCTCCACGCTCCCCAGCGCCGGGGTGGGGGCTTTGGTCGCGCTGCTCGTCTGCCGAACGGATTTGAGCGTCATCTCGCTGATCGGGGTGATCCTCCTCATCGGGATCGTCAAGAAGAACGCGATCATGATGATCGACTTCGCCATGGAGGCGGAGCGCCGTGGCATCGGGGGACAACGGGTGACGCCGCGCGAGGCGATCGAGCAGGCCTGCCTTCTCCGCTTCCGGCCGATCATGATGACGACGATGGCCGCGCTCCTCGGCGCGGTGCCACTGGCACTGGGCAGCGGCGTCGGATCGGAGCTGCGGCGCCCCTTGGGAATTACGATCATCGGCGGCCTCCTTGTCAGCCAACTCCTCACGCTCTACACGACGCCGGTGATCTATCTCTGGTTCGATGCCGTCGGACGGTGGGCACGCGGATCGGTCGGACGGGAAGCGACCGACCAGGCCGTGGATCCTGCCGGCATGGCGGAGGGCGTGCGATGAACATCTCCGCATGGTTCATTCGGCGCCCGGTAGGAACGTCGCTGCTGGCGGTGGCGATGACGCTCGTGGGGGCGATCTGCTATTTCCTTCTCCCGGTGTCGCCGCTGCCGCAGGTGGAGTATCCGACGATCAACATCGGAGCCGGGCTGCCTGGAGCGAGCTCGGAGACGATGGCTTCGGCGGTCGCCACGCCGCTGGAGCGCCAATTCGGCCTCATCGCCGGCGTCACGGAGATGACTTCCCAGAGCACGCTCGGGCAGACTTCGATCACGCTCCAGTTCGATCTCGACCGCAACATCGATGCCGCCACCCGCGATGTCCAGGCGGCGATCAACGCCGCGCGCGGCCGTCTCCCTTCGAACCTTCCCCGCAATCCCGACCTCCGCAAAGTCAATCCCGCCGATGCCCCGATCCTCATCCTCGCGATGACGTCGGATCTCCACGACAAGCCCCGCCTCCAGGACGTCGCCAGCACGCTCCTCCAGCAGAAGCTCTCGCAGGTTCCCGGCGTCGGCCAGGTGGTCGTCAGTGGCGGCTCGCCGCCGGCCGTCCGCGTCGCCGTCAATCCGATGGTCCTCGAGCGCTTCGATCTCGGGCTCGACGACGTTCGCATCTGCCTCCAGCAAGCCAACACAAACCGCCCGAAGGGCTCCGTCGACGACGGGGTGACGACCTGGTCGATCGCCACGACCGATCAGCTGTTTACCGCGGCAGAGTATCGCCGACTGATCGTCGCCTGGCGGCGCGGCGCGCCGATCCGGCTCGGTGACGTCGCGACGGTTACCGACTCGGTCGAGGATGTCCGAGTCGCTGGCGTCTACAACGGACAGCCGACGATCATGGTGATCGTCTACCGGCAGCCGAATGCCAACATCATCCGCACCGTCGACAACGTCCTCGCGATCCTTCCGCAGCTGCGGGCGCAGATCCCGGCGGGGATGCGGCTCGATCTCGCCATGGACCGGACGGCGACGATCCGCGCGAGCATCGTCGATGTCCAGCACACGCTCCTCCTCTCGGTGGTGCTCGTCGTCGGGGTGGTGTTCGTGTTCCTCCGCGACTGGCGGGCTACGCTCATCCCGAGCGTCGTCGTGCCGGTGTCGCTGGTGAGCACGTTCTCGGCAATGTACGCCCTCGGCTACAGCCTCGATAATCTCTCCCTGATGGCGCTGACGATCGCGACGGGATTCGTTGTCGACGACGCGATCGTCGTTCTCGAGAACATCGCGCGGCACCGCGAGGAGGGGATGAGCCCGATGGCGGCGGCATTCCTCGGGGCGCGGGAGATCGGCTTTACGGTGCTGTCGATCAGCATCTCGCTCGTCGCGGTCTTCATTCCCATCCTCCTCATGGGTGGGATCGTGGGGAGGTTGTTCCGCGAGTTCGCCGTCACCCTCTCGGTGGCGATCCTCGTGTCGATGGTCGTGTCGCTGACCCTCACGCCGATGATGTGTGCTTGGCTCCTGCGCCCCTCCGGGCATGTCCGGCAAGGGCTCGTCAGCCGGCTCACGGAGCGATTCCTCGACGGCGTCACCTGGTGTTACGCCCGTCTCCTCGGCGTCGTCATGCGGCATCCGCGGATCACGATGGCGGTGAATCTGGCGACGATCGCGCTGACGGTGTGGATGTATGTCCATGTGCCGAAGGGGTTTTTCCCCCAACAGGACACCGGCCGGATCACCGGCACCCTCGACGCCGATCAAGACACCTCCTTTCAGACGATGACCGGGCTGCTGACGAAGTTTTCACTCGCCGTGAAGGAGGATCCGGCGGTCGCCGGAATCACCGGGTCGACCGGCGGCGCCGCGGGGGGGAGCCCGAACGCGGCGCGGATGTTCATCAGCCTCGTGCCCAAGGAGGAACGCGACGGAATGGGGGCCGATCAGGTGATCGGCCGGCTGCGGGGGAAGCTCTCCCAGCTCACCGGCGCGACGATGATCATGCAGCCGGTGCAGGACCTGCGGATCGGCGGCCGGCCGAGCAGTTCGCAGTATCAATTCACGCTCCGGGGCGACAACCTCGACGATCTCAACGAATGGGGGCCGAAGCTCGTCCGGGCAATGCGCGGCATGCCCGAATTGGCCGACATCCGCTCTGATCAGCAAAACCGTGGGCTCCAGGCAGGGCTGACGATCGATCGCGATGCGGCGGCCCGGTTCGGGATCACGCCCCGCCAGATCGACGACGCCCTCTATGACGCCTTCGGCCAACGGCAGGTGTCGGTGATGTACCGGCCGCTCGGCCAGTACCGGGTCGTGATGGGCCTCGAATCGGGATTCCTCCAGGGGCCTGAAGCTCTCTCGAGCCTCCATGTGACCGGCTCGAGCGGCCTACAGGTTCCGCTGGAATCGCTGGCGTCGCTGACCACCGGCAACGCGCCGCTCCTGGTCAATCACACCGCGCAGTTTCCCTCCGCAACGGTGTCCTTCAACCTCGCCCCCGGCGTGTCGCTCGGGACGGCGGTCGAGGCGGTCGAGGCGAAGACGGTGGAGTTGGGAATGCCGGCGACCGTCCGCGGGAGTTTCTCAGGGACAGCCCAGGTGTTTCGCGAGGCGCTCGCCAACCAGCCGCTCCTCATCCTCGCGGCCGTCGTCACGGTCTATCTCGTCCTCGGCATGCTCTACGAGAGCATCGTTCATCCGATCACGATCATCTCCACGCTGCCGAGCGCCGGTCTGGGGGCACTTCTGGCGCTCGAGTGGACGGGGAGCCAGCTCGACGTGATGGCGATGATCGGCATCATTCTCCTCATCGGGATCGTCAAGAAGAATGCGATCATGATGATCGACTTCGCCCTCGAAGCGGAGCGGACCAGGGGCCTTGCGCCGCGCGAGGCAATTCAGCAGGCCTGCATCCTCCGCTTCCGCCCGATCACGATGACGACGCTCGCGGCGCTCCTGGGAGGCTTGCCGCTGGCGCTCGGAACGGGCCCCGGAGCAGAGCTCCGCTGGCCGCTGGGGATCGCGATCGTTGGCGGCCTGATCGTCAGTCAGA
Organism: Planctomycetaceae bacterium; assembly: GCA_947453375.1. Lineage (GTDB taxonomy): Bacteria > Planctomycetota > Planctomycetia > Pirellulales > UBA1268 > QWOP01. The sequence continues at coordinate 1,286 of CANGGT010000020.1, read as the reverse complement.
TGCTGACGCTGTTCACGACGCCGGTGGTCTATCTCTATCTTGACACCCTCACCCGCCGTTTCGTTCGGGCGCGCCCGGTCGCTCCTTCAACATCGGCAGCCACCGGCCCCGCCACGAGCGTGGCGGCGCAGCATTGATGGCGCCGGCAGGGCACGGCAGACCACGGATCAGGGGCGGACGCTGAGGTTCGTCTTTGGCTTGGTGGGATCGAAGGAGACTGCCGCGGCCAGCAGCGTCGGGCTGACCGTCGGCTTCGGCTGCGGAAACGACCCCCAGTTGCCCGCCACCGGCGTGGCGGTGACGCTCGCCGGCAGGGAGTAGACGACGAGGTTCGTGATCGATCCGTCGATTCGGTTGTTGAGGTAGACCGTTCGGGTCGCGGGGTCGTAGAGGCCCACGGTGTCCTTCTTGTCGCCGTTCCAATCGCCGGCCAGTGGCACCCAGTTGGCGGGCAGCCTCGGCGTTTTGAAGATCGTCAGTGCCGAGATCGATCCGTCGATCTTGTCGTTGAGATAGAAGGTGTTGCCGACGGGATCGTAGAGCCCGACGGTGTCCTTGCCGTCGCCGTTCCAGTCCCCGGCGAGCGGACGCCAGGTGGCGGGGAGCGCGGGGGTGACAAACGGGGCCGAGGCCTGCGTCCCCTGGAGGGTGTAGAAGCGGAACGTGTGGGTGGAGGGATCGTAAAGGCCGAGGTCATCTCCCCCGACACCGTCCCAGTTGCCGGCGAGGGGCTGCCACGACGACTTCGCGCCGGTGATCGGCACGATCGAATCGGCCGTGCCGTCGTTGTCGAAATCGAGGCGGAACGATCCCGTGGCGCCGTCGTAGACGCCGGTCGAGGTCACGCCGTCACCGTCGAAGTCGCCGGCGACCGGGAGTGCCGCGGCGCTGGTCGCCACCTGCGGGGCGTTCCCCGGCTTGATCGGCGTGACGGCCGTCGACGTGCCGTCGGCGTGGTGATTCAAGCTCCACGAGCGGCTGGCCGCGTCGTAGAAGCCGACGGTGCTGAAGAAGGCGGGATACTTCTCGACGAGCTTGCCGGGGGTGAGTGTCCGCCCGGCGAGGGCCGGGGACGTGGCGGTGTACTTCAGGGCCCGGAAGGTGAGGTTCGTGAACACGCCCGGCGTGCCGCTGATATTGAGCGGCGGGGCTGAGGCCCCTTGCGTGAGCGTGTTGCCACCGGCGATGTCGGGATCGACGTAGCGCCACACGGTCTTGCCGGCCGGCGTGACTTCGAAGACGTTCCCCTTCACCCCCTCACAGATGAGCGTGTTGCCGTTGGGCTG